>JBDTUR010000101.1:0-7328 GCA_040007635.1 Chloroflexota bacterium | reverse complement strand
GCACGCTCCAGGGAGTGGGCTACGCGACCATCGAGGAGATCAAGCTGGTCGACGGGCGCTACCTCAACGATCGCCTCGCGACGTACATCATCCCCACCGCGCTCGATGCGCCACGCATCGATTCGATCCTCGTCGAAGCGCCGTTCAGCGGCGCTCCCCATGGAGCGAAGGGCGTGGGCGAATTGCCAATGGACGTTCCTGCCGCGGCCGTCGTTGCGGCGATCCACGATGCGACCGGCGTGTGGATCCACGACTTGCCGGCATCGCCCGAACGGATCCTCGCGGCGCTGCACGGCATTACGCCACCACCGCTGCCGGGCATCTCAACGGTTTCCGTGAAATCGGGCGTCAGCGCGGGTACTCCCCAGGTTGGCCTGGACCCCCACGCAGACGATCGGACCGACCCCCAACCCATGCGCGGGCCCTACGACGGATGACAGGCGAACAATGAGCTACCGACTGACCGTCAACGGTGCCGAGCAGGAGCTGGATGTGCCGGGCATGCGCCGGCTGCTTGACACGCTGCGCGAGGACCTGGGGCTGACCGGCACCAAGGAGGGTTGCGGCGAGGGTGAATGCGGCGCGTGCAGCGTGTTGGTCGATGGCGCGCTGGTCAACTCGTGTCTCGTGCCCACAGCTCAGGTCGACGGCGCGCACATCGTCACCGTCGAGGGTCTCGCGCCCCACGGCGGGCTCGATCGGCTCCAACAGGCGTTCCTCGAAACCGGCGGGGCGCAGTGCGGAATCTGCACGCCGGGCATGCTCATGGCCGGCCGCGCCTACATCGCCGCGGGCGGCGGACCGGACGAGGACGCGATTCGCGAGGCGATTGCCGGCAACCTGTGCCGCTGCACCGGCTACACCAAGATCATCGACGCGATCGCCTTGGCGGCGACGCTCAACAGCTAGCCGCTGAAGGCGCGAATGATCGCGTCAGCCGTCTGATCAATATCAGCCGGCGTGGTCGACCAATTGCTGACGCTTATCCGCATCGCAGCCTTGCCCTGCCAGACCGTGCCGCCCATCCAAGCCGTGCCGTCTTCCTGGACACGCCGAATTACCTCGTTTGTGCGCGCGTCATCGCCGCCGAAACGCACCAGGACCTGGTTGAGCACGACCTCGTTGAGCACCTCGATCCCGTCCACGGCCGCGAGGCGTTGCGCCAGCTGAACCGCCAGGTCGCAGCAGCGCTCAACAAGCTCGCGCACGCCTGACCGGCCCAGCGAGCGGATGGTCGCGTAGAGCGCGAAGCCGCGCGAGCGGCGCGAAGAGTCGAGCACATATTCCCAGCCGTCACGCTTGCCGCTGCCCGGCATCAAATATGCGGCGCTGACGGTCATCGCCGCCCGGTGCGCGGCCTGATCGCGCACGCCAATGAAGCCGCAGTCGTAGCCAACGTTGAGCCACTTGTGGGCGTCCGTTGAGACCGAATCGGCTCGATCCATGTCCTCGACCAGGTGCTGCAGCCGCGGCGAGACTGCGGCCCACGCACCGAATGCGCCATCAACGTGCAGCCAGACGTTCGTATGCGTCGCGCAAGCGTCGGCAATTGCTGGGAGCGGGTCGAACGCGCCGGTGTTGACGTTGCCGGCTTGGGCTGAGACGAGCACGGGGCGATCGGCGGCGCCCGCGAGTGCGGCGGCGAATGCGTCGGCGCGCATCGCGCCCTGATCGTCGACCGGAATCCGGTTGACGCGGTCGCGACCCAGCCCCAAATACTGGAGCGCCGAAAGCGCCGTCGCGTGAGCCTCAGCGCCCACGATGACCTCGATCTCTGGCGCGCCATAAAGGCCTTTCGTCTCGACGTCCCAGCCGGCATTCGCCAGGATCGCGTGACGGCCAGCCGCCAATCCCACAGCGTTGCCCAGGCCCGCGCCTGTGGGCAGCCCAAAGCTCCAGTCGGCCGGCAGCCCAAGTAGGTCAAGCATCCATTCGCCGGCCACCTGCTCAGCCGCAGCGGCGGCCGGCGAGAGGGCATGTAGCGCAGAGTTCTGGTCCCAGGCCGCCGTCAGCCAGTCGGCCGCCACGGACACGGGCACCGCGCCGCCTATGACGAAGCCAAAGTAGCGCGGACCGGCCGACGCGACGAGACCGTCCTCTACCGCATCGGCCAGGGCAGCAACGACCGCTGCGGGTGCCTCGCCCGATTCCGGCAGGTGCCGCAGGCGATCGGCAATTGCGCCGGCGTCTCGCGTCGCGCCGACGTGGCGAGCGTCGAGCCCGGATAGGTAGTCGATTGCGCGCTGGGCCGTTTCGCGCAGCAGTTTGGCGGTTGCGTCGTCCATCACCGCCAATTGTGCCCTGACTTGACGCTACCTTGCCGGCCTCTACCCTCACCGCCATGCGAGTCGAGCCGCCCCTCCAGACGCCGCGCACACTCGCCGACGCCTACGGGCTGCTGGCGAGTGACGTCGGCTGGCGCCCGGTCGCCGGCGGCACGGACCTCATGGTGCAGCTGACTGGCGAGCTGGGGCCTGCGCCTGAGCGCGGCTTGGACATCTGGCGATTGAACGAATTGCGCGGAATCTCGCTCGAGGGGGGCGCCCTGGTCATGGGCGCGCTCACGACCTACACCCAGATCCGCAACTCGGACGCCTGCGGTGAGCACCTGCCGGCGCTGGTCGAGGCAGCTGCGACCATCGGCGCGGTGCAGATCCAGAATCGGGGCACGATCGGCGGCAACGCGATCAATGCGTCACCCGCGGGCGACACGCTGCCGGTTCTCCTGGCGACGGACGCCGAGCTGGTGCTGGGCAGCGTACGCGGTGAGCGAAGCGTCGCCGCGAAGGATTTCTGGCCCGCCTACCGCAAGACTGCATGCGCACCGGACGAACTGCTCCTACGCATCCACTTTCCCCTGCCGCGCGGTCGCCAGGTGCGGTTTCGTAAAGTAGGTACGCGGCACGCCCAGGCGATCAGCAAGGTCGTGCTGGCGCTGTCCTGGCGCGAAGACGGCGGCGTGTGGCGCGATGTCCGAGTCGCTCTGGGCTCGGTCGCACCGACGCCAATTCGTGCCACGGAGACAGAAAAAGTCCTCGAAGGCGCGGCCCCACGAGAGACCACAGCCGACCACGCGGCCGCGACCCTGGCCAACGAGATCCACCCGATTGACGACGTGAGGTCAACAGCCGACTACCGCCGCGTCGTCTCAGCCCGCGTACTCCACCGCCTGCTGCGCGAGGCCGGCGGCTGGTGAAGCCGGAGAACATCCGGTTCTTCGAGTCGGTGGGGGACTTTCGCAAATGGCTCGAGGCCAATCACGACAAGGTGCCTGCGCAGTGGATTGGCTTCTGGAAGAAGGGCGCGGGCAAGTCGGGCATGAGCTATGACGAGGCCGTGATCGAGGCGCTCTGCTTTGGCTGGATCGACGGCCAGACCAACCGCATCGACGATCTGGCGGCCACAACCCGGTTTTCGCCGCGCCGCGCCGGCAGCAATTGGAGCCAGCTCAACATCTCACGCGTCGAGGAGCTGAAGGTCGCGGGTCGGATGTACCCGGCAGGTCTCCGCGCATTCGACGCGCGCAAGAAGCCGGCGCCCGGCGTCTACACCTACGAGACGCGCCCGGCCGACCTCCCAGACGACCTGTCAACCATTTTTCGTGAGGACCAGCGCGCCTGGGAATTCTGGCGCGCCCAGCCGGCCGGTTACCGTAAGGCCATGACGTGGTGGGTGGTCCAGGGCAAACAGGAGCAGACTCGCTTGCGCCGACTTGACGCGCTGATTGCCGAGTCGGCCAAAGGGATCAAGATCAGCGAGAGGAGTTCGTAGATGGCACAAGCGCGGGTAGTCGGAGACTCCGTTCCCGGCATGGAGCGCGTAATGACGCCCGCGGCACTCGACTTTCTGGGTCGCCTCGCCCAAGAGTTCGAGCCGCGCCGTCAAGAGATCCTCGTGGCGCGGCGCGATCGGGCCGTGCGACTCGCCGCCGGGGAGCGGCTCGACTTCCTGCCTGAAACGGTGGATGTGCGCGAATCAGAATGGACGGTCGCGCACACGCCCGCGGACCTGAATGATCGGCGCGTCGAGATCACCGGCCCGGCCGACGCCAAGATGACGATCAACGCGCTCAACAGCGGCGCAAAAGTCTTCATGGCCGATTTCGAGGACTCACTTTCGCCCACCTGGGCCAACGTCATCGGTGGCCAGGCGGCGCTCCAGGACGCCGTGCGGCGCACGCTCTCCTTCGACTCCCCTGAAGGCAAGCATTACGAGCTCGGCCAGGACCTCGCGACGCTCGTCGTCCGGCCGCGCGGCTGGCACCTGGTGGAGCGCCACGTCGAGGTCGACGGCAAACCCGTCTCGGGCAGCCTCTTCGACTTCGGCCTGTACCTCTTCCACAACGCCGCCGAAAGCTTGAGCAGAGGCTCAGGTCCGTACTTCTACCTGCCCAAGATGCAATCGCATCAAGAGGCGCGCCTGTGGGATGACGTCTTCAGCTGGGCGCAGTCGAAGGTTGGCGTGCCCTATGGCTCCATCCGCGCCACCGTCCTGATCGAGACGATCTGGGCCGCGTTCGAGATGGACGAGATCCTGTTCGAGTTGCGCAATCACTCGGCAGGGCTCAACGCCGGCCGCTGGGATTACATCTTCTCCATCATCAAAGCGTTCGCCGCGAACCCGGACGAGGCGCTCCTGCCGGACCGGGCGCAGGTCACGATGGCCGTGCCGTTCATGCGCGCTTACCAGCAACTGCTGGTCAAGACATGCCACCGCCGCGGAGCGCACGCGATCGGCGGGATGAGCGCCTTCATCCCCAACCGGCGCGAACCTGAGGTCACTGAGAAGGCCCTGGCCAAGGTCCGGGAGGACAAGGAGCGCGAGGCGGGCGACGGGTCCGATGGGACCTGGGTTGCCCATCCCGACCTCGTGCCGGTAGCGCTGGAAGTCTTCGATCGCGCGCTGGCCGACCGACCCAACCAGAAGTATCGCCAGCGCGAGGACGTCCACCCAACTGCTGAAGCGCTGCTCGACTTTGCGGTGCCCGGCGGTGAGATCACCCAGGCCGGCCTGGCGACCAACGTGTCGGTCGGTGTGCGTTACATCGACGCATGGCTCGCCGGAACCGGCGCCGCCGCCCTGGACAACCTCATGGAGGACGTGGCGACCGCGGAGATCTCACGCTCGCAGGTCTGGCAGTGGGTGAAGGCCGGCAAGTTCAGCCGCGAACAAGTTCTGGCCGAGCTCGAGCCGTGGCGCGTCGCGCACGACGCGGCCGCGGCACTGTTTGAGCAAGTTGCGTTGGCCGACGAATTCGTCGAGTTCCTGACCATCCCCGCGTACGCGGAGCTCGACTAGCTCAGCGAGCGCTCCTGGAATTGGCCGCGGCCGCGGCGGCCGACGAAGTGCCCGTCGCGCACGACGAACTCTCCGCGAACCAGGGTTGAGCGCACGATCCCGCTGGTGGCGAGGCCCTCATATGGCGTGTAGTCGCTCGTGTGGTGCAGTTCGCTCTGGGTGATCGTGCTGCGTTCTTGCGGGTCGAACAGCACGATGTCGGCGTCGCGGCCCACCTCGATCGCACCCTTGTTCGCCATTCCAAAGAGACGAGCGGGCGTTGTCGACAGCACGTCGACCATGCGCTCCACGGTGATGCGGCCGCGCTGTACGCCCGCGCTGTAGACCAGGGCCAGCAACGTCTCAATGCCCGGCGCGCCATTGCTGATCTGATCGAAACAGTCATTCCAGCCGCGCTTGTCGGCGACCGTGTCGGGCACGTGATCGGTCGAGACAACATTGACTGTGCCGTCTGCCAGCCCGGCCCAGAGCGCGTCGCGGTCCGCTGGTGAGCGCAGCGGCGGCGAGATGATGTAGCAGGCGCACTGGGCGTCGGGCAGGTCGTAGCGCGACTCATCGAGCACCAGGAACTGCGGGCACGTCTCGACGAAGACGCCGCCTCCGACCGATCGCCCGGCCTTGATTTCCGCCAGCGCCTCCTGCGACGACAGATGCACGAGGTAGACCGGCGCATCCTCGTTGCGCGCCATTTCGATGGCCATGCGCATGCCCGCGGCCTCCACGTGCGGCGGCCGCGATTCCGCGTGAAAACGCGGTTGCGTGTGGCCTTCTGCTTTGAGGCGGACAATGTTCGCCTCGAGGGCGGCCCGGTCCTCGCCGTGGACCATGAGCATGCCGCGCGACCGCTTCGCCGCCCGCAGAGCGACCGCCATGGCCGCCGCGGGCAGCGCGAAGTCGTAGACCATGAACGCCTTGAAGGTCGGCACACCCAAGGCGACGACCGCCGGAATCTCGGTCGCAAGGTTGTCCGCATGGGCGGGCTGGAGCACGAGGTTAAGCCCGTAGTCGACGGCCGAGTCGGAGTCGGTCTGCCTGCGCCAGGCTTTGACGTCTGTCGGCAGCGACCCAGTCTGCTGGGAGCCAGTGCCGGGATTGTTGAACGCCAGGAACGTGGTCGTGCCGCCAAACGCTGCGGCCACGGAATCCCGGAAGAAGCGGTCAGGCGAGTCGTTCGAAGCCACTCGAATGTGCGTGTGGACATCGACCACGCCGGGCAGCACGAGCAGGGCGCTCGCGTCGACTTCGCGCGCCTCCGCCGGCACCGCCAGGTCCTCGCCTACCGCGACGATGCGGCCGTCCTCAACCGCAATGTCAGCGACCCGCCGGCCGGTGGCGGTGACCACCGTCCCGCCGCGGACGGTCAGCTCGACGGCCATTTGTATCGCTCCACGAATTGAGGCCATGCGGCGCGCGGCAGCTCGAGCTCGATCTCGTCGCGGATTGGTATGCCGTCTGCGCCGATCTGGGCGATCTCCGGCTTGAGGTTTCGCCGCGCCTCGTCGACCGCGCCGGGCCGCAGCGCGACGATGACGAAGCCGCGCCGCTGGTAAAAGCGCAGGGCGGCCGTGTTGTCGTTGGTCGTGATCAGCCAGACACGACTCGCGCGCTCGTCGGCCGCCACGGCAACGACGGCTGCCAACAGCGCACTGCCCGTGCCACGACCCGGCGCGAGACTCTCGAGCACGCTGACCTCGAGCTCGCCATCGCGCACTTGGTAGATCGCGTAGCCGAGCCATTCGCCCAAGTCCTCTGCCACGAAACCGGGCAGAGCCGTTGCATCCACCAGCCGGCCGCACGTTGCCACCTGAGTCGACCCCCAGGCGGCTTGAAGGTGCTCAGCCAGGGGGGATCGGTCGGCCGGATCGATCGGGCGCACCCGCGCGTCTACGGCAGCTCCTCGATCACGACGTCCTGCGCGCCCTCCCAAAGAGCGCGGCGGCCCATCTCGGCCAGCTGCTCGCGGCCGCCGACGATCGTCGCAAAGTGGTTGCCAGCGAGCTGGCCCAGCTTCGACGAGAACGTGACTCCCC
>JBDTUR010000100.1:0-7380 GCA_040007635.1 Chloroflexota bacterium | reverse complement strand
CGCCCTTCCACAGGAAGGTCACCGAAGGAACGCGCGGGTCTTCACGCGACAGGCCGGCAGCAACGACGCGCAACCAGTCTGGGGTGCGCGGCGACCAGAGGTGGTAGACGACCCACATCTCAGTGCCGGTGTCGACGCCGGCAAGGTCGGCCAGGACCTCAAATTCGAACTGCTCGTCGTCATGCAATGAGCGCATGACGTCGGTGACGTCCTTGGCGCCGATCCAGATCTCGGTCGTGTCCGCTTTCTGCATCAGGGGCGCGCTGAAGCGCTCGCCAAAGGCGGCCTGAAGACGGCGCTTGAGTTGCGTGTCCGTAACCGGTCTCCCTCCAGTTAAACGCCGTCCGGAACCGTGGGTCCCACGGTCCGCTCGGCCCAATGCCCCCGGCGCTCCTTGATCAGCTGCTGGAGCTTCATCATCCCGTAAATCAGCCCCTCTGGCCGCGGTGGGCAGCCCGGCACGTACACGTCGACGGGCATGATCCGGTCGATCCCCTCGACGGTCGCGTACGAGCGCTTATACCGACCACCAGAGCAAGTGCAGTCACCCATCGCGACGCACCACTTGGGCTCCGGCATCTGCTCCCACAATCGCAGCAGCGGACCGGCCATCTTGGTCGTCAGCGTACCGGCGACGATGAGGACGTCAGCCTGGCGCGGACTCGCTCGGAACGGGAACATGTTGAAACGGTCCATGTCGTTCCACGGCGTAGCCGCGGACATCATCTCGATCGCGCAGCACGCCAGGCCCGAAGTCAGCGGCCACAGGCTGTTGAGCCGGATGAGATCGAGCACGTAGTCAGCCTTGGTGGGGATGATGTCCAGCGCCCGCCAGCGGCCGGTATCACCCTTGTCGGCATGCTCTTCCGCCCGCAGGTGCGTGATCTGCGGGGGCTGGAGGCCGCCGTAGGCATTGGGGTTGACCGGTGACCAGAGCTTGTTCTCGACGACGATTGGCTCGACCACATCGTGCTTGTCCGCGACAGCCAGCGCACCGGGCGTGTTGCCGTGTTGGTCGGAGCCCATCTCAATCGGCCTGTCGTTCACTTCCACGTCAGGACCCCCTTGCGCCAGGCGTAGCTCAGGCCGATGAGCAGGATGAGCACGAACAGCAGCATGGCCAAGAAGCCGCCCAGTAGGACGTCACGGAACACGATCGCCCAGAGATAGATGAACACGACCTCGATGTCGAAGGCGACAAAAAGTAGCGCGTAGATATAAAAGGAAAGCCCGGTCCGGCCCCAGGTGTAGCCGTAAGTGTCGATGCCCGATTCATACGGCATGCCCTTGTGGCGATCGCCCCGGCTGCGATGGCTTATTAGCCATGAGGCCATGATCGTGATCATTACGAACGTCGCGCCCGCGAAAGCGAACCCGACTACGTACCACAGCGCTGTTGTCAACTACTGCCTCATCACCCGCCGCGCTCCGCGAGATGTGGGTTTGTGGGCTGGGCTGGGACGGATCGCGGCCACCCCATTCTACGAGTCTGTTGCGGATTTGTGACTCCGGCCCCCGGCGGGCTCACGCGCTTGCTTTCGGACGCGGTCTAGCGTCTGCCAGACAGTTTCAGGAGGTGCCAAATGCCCGCGAAATCCGAGAAGCAGCGCAAGTTCATGGGGGCCGAGTTAGGCCGCAAGCGCGCCGGCAAGAAGACGCAGACTGGCATGAGCGAGAAAGAGCTCCAGATGTACGCTAGCAAGCCCAAGAAATCGAGCAAAGGTCTCCTTAGCGGGAGCCCAAGAGCAACCTGACGCCGGGGCCGACCAGACTGTGACCGCCCAGCAGGATTGGCTGCCGGGCGGCGGCCGCTGAGGCGGTCAGGTCGCGCAACCAGGTATCGGCGATCCGATCAGCGCGGTGCAGATCGCTGTTAAAGCGGTCGGAAGCGTCCGGCCAACGCGACTCATCGGACCCAAGACGAGCCGCAAGCAGGACGCGGCTGTCTATCAAGGCGGCGTCGGCCAAATCGGCGATGGTTTCTGCAAACGCGCTTGGACCGCGCTCATCGAGCAGCAGACTGAGGGTGCTGTTGGGTCTGCGCGCAACGGTCGCCGACGCGCCGCGGATCGCCAGCGGGCTCGACGCCCGCAGGCCGCGTTCCTCGGACAGGAAGCGCACCCGGCAACGCACGTTGCGCTCGAGCCAGGCGAGGGTGCGCGAACCACTGCGGCCGAAGACGAGCAGCTCTTTGAGCGGATCGCGTACGACGGCGCGCAACTCTTCAAGGCGCGGAACCGCGATGCCCCCGCTGCCAGCGGCACGGCGCAACCACGGTGGCGCGCCAGGCGCGAGCGCGGCGAGAGCCACGTCGAGCGGCGTATCGAGGTCGAGCGCCAGCCGCTCCCTGCCCGGCAGCTCGGCCACGCGCAAACCGGCGCGCTCCTCGAGCCAGCGCGGCAGTGCGTTGTCGCTGGGTAAGGCCGGCAATTTGCGCAAAATCGTCGCGCGGCCAAGCGCGACGATGTCCGACGAATAGCGGTTGTTCGTGACGGCCAGCGGCTCGCCCGACGCGGCAATACTGACCAGCCGCCGCGCGTCAGCAGCGTTGAGACGCGGGACCGCCCCACTACCCAAAATTACGGCCCCGCCGCGCGCCGGCGCGACGCTCGCGAGGACCTCACCGAACGTCAGCCCTTCGTGCCACTCGTCCAGCAGTTGGGCCGGTGCCGCGCCGGCGCGCTCGAATAACTCCGCCTGGCGGTGGGCCAGCTCAGCGCGGACATCGGCAAGGAATCGGACGAGTTCAGGGTCGCCAACGCTCGCCGGGCGGTGGAAGATGAGCACGACCGGGCGCGTCATTGCCCGCCGAGTCTAGATTTGAAGTGAGCAAGATGGTCAAGCGTGTGCGGGCTTACGTCGGTTTGGGCGCGAACGTTGGCGACACCCGGGCCAACCTGCGCCACGCGGTGCGCGCCCTGACGGCCCTGCCCGGTGTCAGCCCGCGCGGCGTTTCGCGCCTGTACCGGACCAAGCCGGTCGGCCTGACCGATCAACCGGATTTCCTCAATGCCGTGGTGGCGCTGAATGTGCCCCACGGCCCTGATCCAGAAACCGGAGCCCTGGCACTCCTTGCCGCCCTCAAGGTGCTCGAAGTGGCTATCGGCCGCAAGGTCCGTAAGCACTGGGGTCCGCGCGAGATCGATCTCGATCTGCTCATCTTTGGCCGCCACCACATCAAGGTCGTGCGGCCCGACGGGCGCTGGCTCGAAGTTCCCCACACAGATGCCCACGAGCGCCTCTTCGTGTTGGCTCCTCTCGCCGACCTTGCCCCGTGGCTGGTCCCGCCCGGCTGGGGAGAGTCGGTCGAGACCGCCCGTCGTCGTGTGGCCGCGGATGAGCCGCCGAACGCAGTTCAGGTCGTCGGAAAGTTGTAGTTCACGATCTCTGGGCTGCCCGCCCCAACTTCAGCTGAAGCACCCAACCGCACATTTCGCGTCCGCTCCAGACCGTGTCGACAAACCACCATTGGCGAGCCGCGCCATTTGGCGCGCGACTTCCTCAAGCCGTCGAAAAGCCACTCGCGCTGGACGTGGCCCCGCTGACGGAGCCTGAGGCCACAGGGGACTGAACGCTGGCATCCCTGGCAACGATCCAGCGCAGTTCTGCCGGGCCTTGTGCCCGAGACTCAAGTCAGGGCCCTGTGCCCGAGGATCAAAGCGGGTCCAGATGACGACTCGATCCGCTGTTGGGTCGCCGCTGGCGACGCCGTAGCGGAAGTTGCTCATGCGGTCGCCATGGCTGCCGGTCGGGCAGCGTTGCTGCGGGTGCGGATCAGGAGCAAAACGACGACTCCGGCCAGGGCAAATGCGGCGCCGAACCAGAAAGGAACCGGCGGCCCATACGCATCCCACAGCAGCCCGGCGACGAGCGAGGCAGGCAGCACCGCGACCGCAATGGCGGCGTTGAGGATGCCGTAGCCCGTGGCGCGCAGGTTGGCCGGCGTTACGTCCGCGATGAACGCGCGGCCGACAGCCTCATTGATGCCGTAGTAGGCGCCGTACAGGATCCACAGCCCCGCGGCCGCGCCCGGCGAGCCCGCCAAAGCGAAGCCGGCGTACGCCGCCGCGTACACGAGCCACGCAATCGCCAGTGGTACGCGCCGGCCGAACCTGTCGCTCAGCGCGCCGGCGGGGAACGAGATGAGCGTGTCGACCAGGTTCATCGCGAGGATCATCAGCAGCAAGTCGGTCAGCACCGCGCCCAGTTGCTGCGTGCGCAAGGCCAGGAAGGCGTCGCTCGAGTTACCCAGCGCGAACAAAGTGTTGGCGGCGATGAACATCCAGAACGCCGTGGGCAGTTGGCGCGCGCTTGCGAGAAGTCGCTGCCACCGACTACCAGCGGTCGCCGATTCAGCCGCTTTCGCCTGCGGCGCACGACGCACATCCCTGACCCCGACAAAGATGACCCCGACTGCCAAGGCTGCCGGGATGAGCGCGATCAGTGCGATCAGCTGAAAGGTTGGCGCATCGAGCTGCCGTTCGCCGCCCGCGGCGACGATGACGATCACCAGGGCGGCGAGCACGCCAAAGAAGGCGCCGAGCGTGTCCATCGCGCGGTGAAATCCAAAGGCGCGGCCGCGATACGGCTCGTCGGTCGAGTCGGCAATGAGTGCGTCGCGCGGCGCTGTTCGAATGCCCTTGCCCAGTCGGTCGCCCAGCCGTGCCAGCAGGATCAGGGGCCATGAGTTCGCCACGACGAAAAGCGCCTTGGCCACGGTAGATGAGCCGTAGCCAACGCCCACGAGCAGCCGCCGGCGACCCAGGCGGTCGGACAGGGCGCCGCTGACCAGCTTCAGGACCGCGGCCGCGCTTTCGGCGATGCCTTCGATCAGGCCGATGATCGCTGGACCGGCGAGCAACACGTTGGCCAGGTACAGCGGCACGAGGTAGACGAGCATCTCGGACGAGACATCGGTCAATAGGCTGACCAACGCCAGCGCAACGACGTTGCGGGTTATGCCCTTGAAGACGTTGGACCGCCGCGAGCTAGTGATCAGGCGACTCCAGACGGCGTATCGACCGCGCCGCTAATGCCGTCAGGGCGATGTCTAGGACGACAGGAAGAAGGAACAGGACCACGAAGAACATCGGCGGGGCTTCGGCGGCTGCCGGGTTATCCAGAATGATGATCGCGGCCGCCGCGCTGAGAACCGTAGCAACCAAAACGACCTGAGCCACGAGCAAGACCATTCCCAATCGGCGGGCCGACGTTCGGCGGGTCAAGAATGCTCCCACCGCCAAGAGGTTGAGTCCCGTGATCACAAGCAATAGCTGCCGCGGCCATTCCGGAAAATCCCAGATCTGGGTTGCCGCCCAACCGGTTCCGATGGCGACCGCGATCAGGATGAGGAGCCCAATCACTGGTGCCGCTTGCTAGAGGCGGACGGCGGGCGGCTTGTCGCGGTCGAACATGTGGACCGTGTCGATGAAGCGCACTTCCTTGGTCTGATAGCCCATCACGAGCGAGTGAGTACGCGCGCCGCCACCAAAGAAGCGGACACCGCCCAGCAGGTCGCCGTCAGTGACCCCGGTCGCGCTGAAGACAATGTTCTTGCCCGGCGCCAGGTCCGACGTGGTGTAGACACGCTCCATCGATGGGTCGACGCCCATCGAGACGGCGCGCTCGCGTTCCTCGTCGCTCCGCCAGCGCAAACGCGCTTGGATCTCGCCGCCCAGGCAACGCAGTGCGGCGGCGGTCAGGACCCCTTCTGGCGCGCCACCGGTGCCCATCACCGCGTGAATGCCGGTGCCGCGCACCGCGCACGAGATGGCCGCCGAGAGATCGCCGTCGCTGATGAGCTTGATGCGCGCGCCGGCCGCGCGCACCTCACTGATGAGTGCCTCGTGCCGCGGCCGGTCCAGGATGACGACCGTCAGATCGGCCACTTTGCGGCCCAGGACAGATGCGATCACCTTCAGGTTTTCGGCCGGCGCCAGCCGAATGTCCACCTTGCCCGCGACATCCGGGCCAACGCAGAGCTTGTCGAGATATGTGTCCGGCGCGTTGAACAGGCCGCCCTTCTCGGATGCGGCGATAACCGTGATCGCGTTGGAATTGCCGTGGGCGACAAGGTTCGTGCCTTCGAGCGGATCAACGGCTATGTCGATCTCCGGCTGGCCGGGCATGCTCCGACCCACGCTCTCGCCGATGTACAGCATTGGTGCCTTGTCGCGCTCGCCTTCGCCGATAACGATCGTGCCCGCGAGGTCGACGTCATCGAACGTGCGCCGCATTGCCTCAACCGCGGCGTGGTCCGCCGCCTTGTTGTCGCCGCGACCCATGTGACGCGCGGACTCGATCGCCGCGGCCTCAGTGACGCGCACCATCTCGAGGGCGAGCAGGCTCTCCATTTTGGGCTCCCTTAGTGGCGGTAGTGGCGCTTGCCGGTGAAGACCATCGCCAGATGGTGACGGTTGGCGACGTCAATGGCCATCTCATCGCGGACCGAGCCACCCGGCTGGATGATTGCAGTCACGCCGCGTTCGGCAGCGAGCTGGATCGCGTCGGCGAAGGGGAAGTACGCGTCAGACGCGAGCACCGCAAGCTTCGAGCGGTCAGCGGCCTTGTGCAGCGCGATCTCCACGGCGGTCAGGCGACTCGCCTGGCCCGCGCCCACGCCCACGAGCGCGGTGTGATGAGCGAGCACGACCGCGTTGCTCGTCACGTGCCGCACCGCGCGCCACGCGAACAACAGGTCGGTCAGCTCCTCGAGCGTTGGGTGGCGATTGGTGACGACCCGGAGCTGCGAGCGGTCGACGTCCCCGGAGTCGCGCGTCTCGACCAGCAAGCCGCCCTCGACGCGCGCGAACTCAAGCCGGGCGATGCCGTAGTCAGAAACGCCCTCGGCCATCCGATGGGGTACCGCCAAAAGCGCCAGGCGCTGCTTCTCGGCGAGGATCTCGCGCGCCGGTGCGGTGAACGCAGGCGCGACGATCGCCTCATAGGCATTGCCGGCTAGCCCCTCCGCCGTGTTCCCATCGACCTCGCGGTTCAAGGCCACGACCGCGCCAAAAGCCGACACCGGATCGCCTGCCAACGCCCTTTCGTAGGCGTGCGCGAGCAACTCGTCCGACGCGAGGCCGGTCGGGTTGGCCTGCTTGACGATGCAGCAGGTGGGGGCGGTGAAGTCGGTGGCAATTCGATACGCCGCATCGAGATCGATCAGGTCGTTGAAGGTGGGCTGGTCGCCCTGCAGTTGGGTCGCGTCGGCGAGCGCCCCGGAACGGTGCGTCGTCTCGCGGTAGAACGCGGCCTGTTGCTGAGGGTTCTCGCCATAACCCAGGTCGCGCACCTTCTCCACGACGACGGCGAGCCGGTTCGGGAAGCGCGTGCCGCCCAGGTGGTTGAGGTAGCCCGCGACCTCGGCGAAGTAGGCGG
>JBDTUR010000099.1:0-7467 GCA_040007635.1 Chloroflexota bacterium | reverse complement strand
ACTCGGAGCTCGGGGGCCGCCACGCGGCGGTCCTCGAGCCTCCGGGCTCGCTTTGGCCGTACCGTTCTCAATCGCCGCGCGGCACTGCTGGTGCCGCCCCTCCTGGCGGTGGCCGTGGTTGTGGCCGTGCAGGCCTGGCCGCGCCCCGTGGCCGCGCCTATCAACAACACACCGATCGTCGAGGGCGCCGATGGCCTGACCGACGTTCGCCCGCCGGGCGAGGTCATTGCCGTGGCCGGAGTCGACACGTCAGACACTGACCGGCGTATCGCCTTTTGGCAGGCGCGCATCGCCGCCAACGCGCGCGACGACATCTCATGGACGTACCTGGGCGACCTCTTCGAAATCAAGGGCCGCCAGACGGGCGATGTCGCCAACTACACCAGTGCGCGCGACGCGTACGGCACGGCGCTCGACATCGCGCCCGGTTCAGCCGCGGCCGCGATCGGCGCGGCGCGCATCGCATCTACCCTGCACGATTTCCTTGGCGCACAGGCCGGCGCGACACAGGTTCTTGCCGCAGACCCCAAGGCGACCGGCGCGCTGGCAATCCTCTTCGACGCATCGCTGGAGCTGGGCGAGCTCGATACCGCGCAGCATGCGCTGACGCTCCTCGAGAACCGCTCCCAGACACCGGCGGTCACTGGCCGCGCGGCGCGGCTGGCGTTTATCCGCGGCGACACCCAGGGCGCACTGGAACTGTCCCGGCAGGCCGTCACCGACTCGACCGATGCCGGCGATCCCGCATCCAGTCTTGCGTTCTACAACTTCGCTCACGCCGAATACGCATTGTTCGCGGGCGACCTGGACGCTGCGGAGGCAGCGTACGAGGCCTCACTGGCCGCGCTGCCGGGCTACCCGCTGGCGCTGTACGGCGAAGGCCGGGTGGCGTATGCGCGCGGTGACGTTGAGCACGCCATCGCGCTGCTGGAAGCCGCGACGGCTGCCCTGCCGCGGCCGGACATGGTGGCCTACCTGGGTGACCTCTACGCCGTCGCCGGCCGCACGGCCGACGCAATCAGGCAGTACGACACGGTCGACTTCATCCACGGCCTCGCGGCCCAGGGCGGCGCCAAGGTCTACGACCGCGAGTACATCGGCTTCCTCGCTGATCACGGACGTGACAGCGTGACCGCAATCGACCTCGCGGCATCCGAGCTGGTCGCGCGCAAGGACGTCTATGGCTACGACGCGCTCGCGTGGGCGCAGCATGCAGCTGGGAACGACGCCGACGCCCTGACCAACGCTCGCCTCTCTTTGGCGAGCGGCACACAGGACGCGCGGCTGTTGATCCACGCCGGCTTGATCGAGCTGGCCAACGGCCTGACCGCTGACGGCCAGGCGCACATCACGGCCGGCCTGGTGCTCAACCCATCGTTTTCGCCACTCGTCGTTGAAGCGGCGCGGGTGCAGGTGGCGCCATGACCCGCAAACCACTCGTGGCTCTCGCACTCTCGCTGGCGGCGCTGGCGCTCGTCGTCCCGGCGGCGAGTGCCCATCCGCTGGGCAACTTCACCATCAACCACTACAGCGGGATTCGGATTGGATCTGAGAGCGTCGTTATCGACCACGTCACCGACTTCGCCGAAATCCCGACCTTTGCCCAGAAGCAGGCGATGGACACCAACTCCGACGGGATTGTTAGCGCTGCCGAAGCGTCCGACTACCAGCGCTCCACCTGCACCAGCCTGGCCAGCACGCTCAGCCTCACGGCAAGCGGCCAGCGATTGGCGCTGACGCCGATCGCCACCGGACTTCATTTCGCGCTGGGTGCCGGCAGCGACGTGATGCGCCTGGTGTGCGAGTTGCGGGCGCCGCTGGCCTTCACTTCTGCTGGCGCAACATTTGGCTTCAGCGACCCATCCTTTGCCGAGCGGCGTGGCTGGCATGAGATCGTCGTCGAAGGCGACGCGGCCACGATCACCGCCAGCGACGCAAGCGCTACCGGGGTGTCGGATCGCCTGACCTCGTATCCATCGGACCTGCTGGCGGTGCCACTCAACCAGTTGAGCGCCACTTTCAGCGCGCGTCCCGGTGGTCCGGCGCTACCACCCATGACGTTCCCCGATTCGACGCCCATCAATTCGGTCGCACCCATCGAGCCCCCAACCGCGACCAATCCCGATCCCATTCCGGCGGCTGCCGTCCCCAACGGCACGACCGATCTGGGCGCCGACGTGACCGCGCTTTTCAACGCGCCCGACCTGACCCTGCCGATCATCGTCCTGTCCCTCCTGGTGGCCGCGGGATTGGGCGCGGTCCACGCCCTGTCACCCGGCCACGGCAAGACGGTCATGGCCGCGTACCTCGTCGGGTCGCGCGGCAATACGCGCCAGGCGATCGGCCTGGGCATGACGGTGACCGTGTCACACACGTTGGGCGTGCTGGGCTTGGGCTTGCTGAGCGTGTCCGCGACCGCGGTCGTTCCACCGGAGCGGCTCTACCCAATCCTGAGCGTCGCGTCCGGGGCGATCGTCGTTGTCATTGGCGCGTACCTGCTGGTGAAGCGCATCCGGTCGTGGCGCAACGAGAGTCGCCCGCAAATCCACCAGCACGAGGATGACCACCGCCACCCCGAGGGTTGGCACGAACACGATGGGCTGGGCCATACCCACCTGCCGCAGCAGGCCATGGGCCGGCGCGGGCTGTTCGCCCTGGGTCTGTCGGGCGGGATGATCCCGTCGGTGTCCGCCCTGCTGGTGCTGATCGGCTCGATCTCGATTGGTCGGCCAGCCTGGGGGATCGTGCTGACTGTGGCATTCGGCATTGGCATGGCAACCGTGCTGGTCGGAGTGGGCCTGGCCCTTGTCCACGCCCGCAAGCTTGTCGAGCGGCTGCCCGTCGCCGGCACTCTGCGCTTTGGTCAACGCCTGCCGGTGGTTACGGCGGCAGTGGTGCTGATTGCCGGCATGCTGATCGCCGGCCAGGGGTTGCTCGCCATCACCGGGTGACCTCCGGCCCATCGGAAGGGGCCGGCTGGTACTGCATGTCAAACGCCACGTCGCTCAACCTGTAAGGGCCGAAATCGGCTCAGAAAGAGGCGTGTCATGCGACGTTTACTGGCGATTTGCGCGGCAGTAGGCCTGGCAACTCTGATGGTCTCCGCGCCAGTTGGAGCGACCAGCGAACCAACGTTGGTCAAGGACATCAAACCGACCGGTGGGTCCAACCCCACTTCACTCACGGCTGTCGGCAGCACGCTGTTTTTCGCGGCAAACGATGGTGTCCACGGTAACGAGCTGTGGAAGAGCGACGGCACGGCCGCCGGGACAAAGATGGTCAAGAACATCCGGCCCTACGGCAAGAACTCCGACCCCGACAACCTGGTCAACGTCAACGGCATGCTCTTCTTCACCGCGATCGACGGCGTGCACGGCCGCGAGCTGTGGAAGAGCGACGGCACCAAGGCCGGGACCGTGATGGTCAAGGATCTGATCCCGAGCGGCGGTCTATCCATCCTCAGCGCGGACGTGGGCGGGGTCCAGCCGGTGGCGGTCGGCTCACGGCTGTTCCTCTTCAACTCTGTCTGCCGCGCCTGTCCATTTGGTGAGGGTTCTGACCTGTACGTCAGCGACGGCACCGCGTCAGGCACAAAGCAGCTTGCACCGGATCAGCTTTTCAGCAGCGTCCACAGTCGCGCTGCGGCGTTGGATGGCAAACTCTATTTCGCCACCAGCTCTGAGACCTACGATGGGCTGTGGGTAACCGATGGGACACAAGCCGGCACCCACATACTTGCCTCCGTGTCGGTGGTCGGTGACTCGATCGACATCCTGCCCGCATCAGGAAAGAACCTCTATTTCATCGCTTACCAATCTGGACAGCCGCGTCTCTGGAAAACGAACGGGGCAGCCGCCAGCACGAAGGCGCTGACGACCGGCGGAACACTGGGATGGGACCCGAGAGAAGCCGCGTTCATGGCCAAGCGCGTGTTCTTCGACAGCGGCTACTGGGACTCCGCGCTAGGTGAGTCGATTGCCCAGCTCTGGAAGACTGACGGCACAGTTGCCGGCACGAAGCCGATCCTGACTACGCCGGGCGGGCTGGGCTGGGTCAGGGCGTCCGGGGGCCGGCTCTACTTCAATGTCAGCTCGGACATCAGCTGGCAGCTATGGACAAGCGACGGGACAGCCGGCGGCACCAGGGATATGGGCCAGTTCGGCGCGCAGCGGGCAACTGACCCGATGGCCGTTGGCGGTGACCTGTGCTTTACGGAGATGGACTGGAACACAGGGACATGGGCTCTCTGGAAGAGCGACGGCACAACCCCTGGGACGTATCCGGTCCGCTCATTCGTCGGCCCGACAGAGGAATTCCAGCAGGCAGCATTCGGCAGCAAGCTGTTCTTTGCCGCGGACGACGGCGTCCACGGCCAAGAGCTCTGGAACTACACGCCCTAGCCGCGGGGCTGGGGTGCATATTCCCGAAAGAGGCGAGTGATGCGAAGTTTGTTGGCGGTTTGCGCGGCGGTAGGCCTCGCAACTCTCATGGTTTCCGCGCCAGTTGGAGCGACCAGCGGACCAACGTTGGTCAAGGACATCAATCCGTCCGGAGCGTCCAATCCGACCTATCTGACAGCCGTCGGCAGCACGCTCTTCTTCGCGGCCAACGACGGCGTCCACGGTAACGAGCTGTGGAAGAGCGACGGCACTGCCGCCGGGACGAAGATGGTTAAGAACATCCGGCCCTACGGCAAGAGCTCCGACCCCGACAACCTGGTCAACGTCAACGGCACGCTCTTCTTCACCGCGATCGACGGCGTGCACGGCCGCGAGCTGTGGAAGAGCGACGGCACCAAGGCCGGGACCGTGATGGTCAAGGATCTCAATACGGGCAAGAAGAACTCGTTTGGCGGGAACAGCACCTACCTGCACGAAGGTGGGGCGTTCGCCGTCGGTAGTCGACTGTTCTTCATCGTCGACTTGTGCTGCGTGGGCACATCGGCCCTGTACGTGAGCGACGGAACGAGCAACGGAACGGTCCGCCTCGACGACGGCGAGGAACCGATCTCAGTGGCGGACGAATTCAGCTCCGGTGCGGCGGGCGGCAGGTTCTATTTCGTCGTCGTGGACAAGAGCGGCGAGGACTGGATGTCGCAGCTGTGGATGAGCGACGGCACCACCGCCGGGACGCACCTCGTCCCCGGTTCGCCGGAGTGGTACCAGATGCAGATCCTGCCCAACAACGGCACCAAGCTCTACTTCTACACCGATCGTCTGTGGCGGACGGACGGCACGGCCGCCGGCACGTTCCCGATCAGCGACATCGGCGCGGCAGCCGGCGGTTTCCGGCCGATGCAGTCCGTGCTGCTCAACCAGCGCCTGTATTTCGGGGACGTCGGGCTCTGGAAGACCGACGGCACGTTCGCGGGAACGAAGCCCATCTCGAATGGCGACGTGTTCGGGCTGACGCGCGCCGGCGACCGTCTCTTCTTCACCCGCAACAGCAGTCTCTGGCAGAGCGATGGCACCGCCGGGGGTACGCGGGCGATCCGCGATTTCGCGACGTGGTGGCCGACTTACCTCGTGGCCGTAGGCGACAAGGTTTGCTTCGCCAGGTTCAACTGGACCGGTACCTGGTCGTTGTGGAGAAGCGACGGCACGAACGCCGGGACGCAGAAAGCGCACTCGTTTGTCGGGCCTGATGACATCGGGTGGAGTGGGGCCGCCGTCGGCGGCCGGCTGTTCTTCGGCGCGGACGACGGCGCAGCAGGCAACGAGCTCTGGAGTTACACGCCCTAACCGCTCTTGCGGCGGATCCGCGGCGCGGCAGTGTCGGGATAGAGGCGCACGCGGCGATAGGGTTCGCGACCGCGCGAGTGCGAGACCAGGTTGGCGCGCTCGGCCATCTGGTGCTGCAACCTGCGGATGTAGGCGTTCTGAGGTGACAACTCGACCGGTTTGGCCTGCTCGTTGACCAGACCAATCGCCTCTTCGACCTCGCGCAGCGCGGCGTCTCGTGGATCGACCTCGAGCGCATAGATCGAGGTCAGGGCCGATTCCATCTGGACCATCGTGTTCGACTTCAGCACGAAGATCGGCAGGCCGCGCTCTTCGGCCTCCCGCAACGCCGGTGCCTTCTGCTTGTAGTAGTTGCGCAGGGTGATGACCACGTCCGACTCGTCGGCATCCCGCACCAGCTGCACCGGCAGTCCCAGCTCGCGCACGGCCTGCTCGAGCCGCTTGTTGCTCACCCCAAATCCCAAGACGCGCAGCGTTGGCAGGCTCGTCTCGCCCCGCGCAGGGAGCAGCGTTGGCCGGCGGTCGCCCGTCAGCTCCTCTTCGTCGTCCGCGTCGCCATAGAGGTCGACCAAATCGCCATCGAGCTCTTCAGCGTCGTCATCATCAACGGCAGCACCGGGCACCGGAATTGTCTCGTCGGCGCGCAGCCGCGTGATGGCCCGCGTGGCTGAGTCGCGCCACTCCCTTTGGCGCTCGAGCTCCCTGGCGTCGCGCGCCCGTTGGTCGCTGAGCGGCGTGCCCCGCTCAAGTGGCCCGCGGTCGGCTACCTCGCCTTGCCGAAAAGGGTCGCCGCCACCGGCGCCTCCACCTGGGCCGCGCCGCCAACCGCCGGTCGCGCCGGGCCGGTAGCCCGGCCGGGAGCCGCGTTCCTGATCGAATGGCCGCGCGTCCGGGCGCCAGCCGGGTTCGGTCCGCCAGCCGCCACCAAAGCTCGCACTGCCCGGTCCCACCAGACCGCCAAAGCGCTCGCCCGGCATTTGGCTCTGCGGGCCTGGTCGCGGCCGCGCCTGGGAACGGTGCACGCCACCCTCATCGCGCCAGCGCAGTTCGGGCGCGACCGGATCGCCGCGCAACATCGAGTCGACCGTGTCGGCAACATCGGGATGAACCGTTACCCGGTCACGCGACTGGATCTCGACGACGACATCAAAGGTCGGTGGCGCCTTGCGCTCGAGCACGCTCTTCTGCGTTCGCCGCCGGCGGGCCTCATCGTCGCCCAGGGTGACGCTCTGGATGCCGCCGATCAGATCGGACAGCGTGGGATTGAGCATGAGGTTGTCGAGGTTGTTGCCATGCGCCGTGCCGATCAGTTGCACGCCGCGCTCGGCGATGGTGCGCGCGGCGGACGCCTCGAGCTCCGTGCCGATCTCGTCGATGACGATGACCTGCGGCATGTGGTTCTCGACCGCCTCGATCATCACGCTGTGCTGCTGCTGCGGCGTGCGTACCTGCATGCGCCGCGCGCGGCCAATGCCCGGGTGCGGGATGTCGCCGTCGCCGGCGATCTCGTTGCTCGTATCCACGACGACGACACGCTTGTCGAGCTCGTCTGCCAGGACGCGCGCCGCCTCCCGCAGCATCGTCGTCTTGCCGATGCCCGGACGGCCCATGATGAGAACGCTCTTACCCGACTCGACCAGGTCCTTGATGATTTCGATCGTGCCGAACACAGCGCGGCCGATGCGCGCGGTGAGACCCACGATCTTGCCGCTGCGGTTGCGGATGG
>JBDTUR010000098.1:0-7505 GCA_040007635.1 Chloroflexota bacterium | reverse complement strand
GCCGCCTGACTATTGCTCGCTCACTGATCAACGAGCCCGACCTGCTGCTGCTCGACGAGCCCACCACCGGTCTTGATCCACAGGCGCGGCACCTGGTGTGGGACCGCCTCTACCGGCTCAAGCAGCGCGGCACCACGCTCGTCCTGACGACGCACTACATGGACGAGGCCGAGCAGCTGTGCGACCGGCTCGTCGTCATGGACAAGGCTAAGATCGTGGCCGAGGGCTCGCCCCGAACCTTGATTGAGCACTACTCCACGAAAGAAGTCCTGGAGCTCCGATTTCCCGTTGGTGTCCAGGAGACGCTCGACGGTCAGCTGGACGGGCTGGGCGAGCGCGTCGAGAAGCTGCCCGACCGCGTACTGGTCTATGCCGCTGACGGTGAGGCCGCCGCTGCCGCCGCGCACGAACGCGGCCTCCGGCCGGAGACGAGCCTCGTGCGCCGGTCCAGCCTCGAGGACGTCTTCCTGCGCCTGACCGGGCGCTCACTGATCGAGTAGGCCTCATGGCGGCAATCGCGGCCCCGGCGCCCGCGCCCGTGCCCGCGCGGAGCGGTGCGTTCAAGTTTCCCGGCCTGCGCAAGCTCGAGCATTCCCTCCTCGTGTACCGCCGAGTCTGGCGCGGCACGTTCTTCGGCACGCTCGTATCGCCCGTCCTCTTCCTGACCGCGATGGGCGTGGCGCTGGGCAGCCTCGTACCCAACATGACTGCGTTCGGCGGCGTGCCCTACCTGGTGTTCCTGGCGCCCGGCATCATGTCCGCGCAGGCGATGCAGACCGGCACAGTCGAAGGCTCGTGGCCGCTTTTTGCCGGCTTCAAGTGGCTCAAGACGTTCGACGCGATGATCGCCACGCCAATCACAGTGCGCGACATCGTCCTGGGCCACCTCTATTGGCTGGTCGTGCGCCTCGCCATCGTGACCGGCGTCTTCATGATCGTCGCCTTCCTCTTTGGCGCCTTCCGATCACCAACCTTCTTCCTGGCCTGGCCCAGCGCCATCCTGACCGGAGTCGCGTTCGGGATCTGCATGTCCGCCTGGACGGCGACGCGCAAGACCGAGCAGTCCTTCTCGATCATCTTCCGCTTCGTCGTGACGCCGCTCTTCCTGTTCAGCGGGACGTTCTTCCCCATCGAGCAGTTGCCTGAGACCGTGCGTTGGATCGCCTGGTTCACGCCGCTCTTCCACGGCGTGGCGCTTACGCGGTCGCTGGCGATTGGCCATGACGTCGACCTGCTCACGATGGGCATCCACCTGGCGGTCGTGCTGGGGATGATTGCGATCGGGACTCTCTTCGCCTTCCGCACTTTCAAGAAGCGGCTGGTGATCTGAGGTGGCCACGACGATGACCGGCTCTGCTGTCACCCGCGTCTTGCCGTTCGGCAGCCGCCACAGCATCCACATCCTCGAGCGCAACCGGTTCATCTTCCGGCGCGGCTGGATGGTCATCTTCAGCGGCTTCTTCGAGCCGCTCTTCTACCTGCTGGGGATCGGCTTTGGCCTGGGGTCACTGATCGGATCCGTCGCTGGCCCCGACGGATCGCCGATCCCCTATGCGGTGTTCGTTGCGCCCGCCCTGCTGGCCACGGCCTCGATGAACGGCGCGGTTTACGACTCGACCAACATGTTCTTCCGGCTGCGCTACGAGAAGGCGTACGACGGCATGCTCGCCACGCCCATGAACGTGGGCGACATTGCGCTGGGCGAAGTCATCTGGGCGCTGGGCCGCGGCGCGCTGTACGGCCTGGGATTCCTGGTGGTCATGTTCGCGATGGGCCTGGTGCCCAGCGCCGTGGGCATATTCGCGCTGCCCGCATCGATGCTGATCGGCTTCGCCACGGCTGCGGCCGGCCTGGTCGCGGTGACCTTCATGCGCTCTTGGCAGGACCTGGACCTGCTGTTCGTGGTCACCCTGCCGCTCTTCCTCTTCAGCGGCACTTTCTTCCCGATCACCACGTACCCAGAACCGCTGCGGACGCTCGTCGAGTTCTCGCCGCTGTACCGCGGCGTGGACCTGGTGCGCGCCATGACGACCGGTGTAATCGGCATCACGCAGCTGTTCGACGCGATCTACCTTTTTGCGATGGGCCTGTTCTTCGTCTTCATCGCATCGCGCCGCATGGGCAAGATGCTGCTCAAGTAGTCTCTCTGGTGGCGCACCTTGGGGCTTCCCGGCATTTGCGCGGCTAGGTCAACCGTAAGCCGGCCGTCGGCCACCTTCGAACCCGCAGTCGTGGCAAATCGCCGATCTCTGAGCGTGGGCAGGACTCACAAGCTCGCTCAAAACGCGCACGCGGTCGCGTAAGGCTGGCCGACGAGCACATTTGCCGGGATCGCGGACCGGCCGCGCCTACATCACCGCGATGAAGCGCTCCACGGCGAGGTCGCTCCGAAACGCCCGATCCACCAGAGCCCTGATCCGGTAGTGGACCGCGACGCCCTTGTCGTTGAGAACGGCGGGTGCGTCGGCGGGGATGGTGATCTTCGTGGTGAAGCCCGTCTTGAAGGCGTTCGGGTCGACGACCTGGCTGAACAGCACCACGCCGCCGAGCTTGTTCGGTGCGTCGACATCGGCCTGAAGCTCGAGTCGGCCACTCCGGCCGGCGCCCGCGCCGGGCCAGTTCACCGTGACTTCCAGTTCTGAGCCGGCCGCGACCGGTGGCAGCGGCTTGACGCTGATCGTGGCGTCGCCTGAGCCGTAGACGTCGAACATCGCGCCGTCATCAAGACGGACAGCACCACTCCGGAGGTAATCCAGGTTCTGCTTCACGTTGACCAGCGCCGCGACATGTTCGTCGCCGCCCATCGAGACGTCCCACTTCGCGTCGAGCACCCAGACGATCGCGGCGCTGCCCATGTGCGCTGTCACCGGACCCAGGCGCGGCGCCGGCAGTATGAAGTCCGTCTCGAAAGTCTGGCCCGCGGCGAGTTGCGCGGGGAGCGCCGGCTCGACCAGTGGCTCGTCATCGAAGAGGCTGCCATTGATCTCCGTCCACTGCTCGCTCTTGACGACGTTGCCCTTGCTGTCGCGTTCCTCGCGCGACCCCTGGCGCTCGACCAGGAGCGCGCCAACGAGCCGGAACATGGCGCTGCGCGCGTTGATGTTCTTGCGGGCGGTGAGCTTCAGATGGCCCGCCAGCGCCTCGCCGATCTTGACTGGTTCCTTGATCGTGAGCTCGCCGTCGATTCCGCTGCTCGAGCGCTCGACCAGCTCTTCGAGTCCGATCGCGGCGAGTGGATGGCTGCCCGGTGGGCCCCACAACCGATTACCGGCGGGTGCATCGAACGGACTTGGCAGGCTGCCATGCTGACTGACGCCGAAGACGCTGAACCCGGTCCAGCCGCTCAGCGAATTGCCGCTGGCGAGCACCGCCTCGCGAAAGCTGGTCACGCCTTTCCTCCTCGATTGGTACGGCCGATTATCGAGCCAAACAGCCGACCCGCCCCGCCGGTGGCCGGCAACCACTCGATCCGCTTCGCGCCGACGAAGGAAGCGTAGTCGCGCAGGGCAGCCCGCATGGCATCGACCAGCCCGACTTCCCCCCTTGGGCTGATGCCCTCCTGCCACCACAGGCCCAGGATTCTGAGCGTCTTGGTCGCTCGATCCAGGCGCGGCTCGATCCGCCCAACGAGCCGGTCACCGAAGAGGATGGGCAGCACGTAGTAGCCCCAGCGGCGCTTGTGCTCCGGGACGTAGACCTCCCAGATGTAGTCGAACTCGAACAGCGTCGCGAGGAGGCGGCGATCCCAGACGAGCGGGTCGAGCGGCGCGAGAAAGGCCACGCCCGGGCTGTCGGTTGCGCGGCCTGACGCGGCCGCAGCCAGCAGCGATTGCTCGCTCGCGATCGCGTAGCGCAGGCCGCGCATGCCATCGACCTGGACCGGGACGATCTCGCCGCGGTCGACAAGTTGCTCTGTCAGACGTTGCCGTTCGGCTGCTTTGCCGGTCCCGATGATGACCTCAGCATTGGCCTGCGGCGTGGTCAGGCCCACCGCCCGGAAGCGCGAAAGCAGGCGGTGGAGCATCGCCTCCTCGGGCGATTCCTTGTGCGCCAGCACGTCCGCCGGGACGATGCGCTCGATCAGGTCGTAGTAGCGCCGGTTGCCCACGCGGCGGGAAATGCCTACTCGGCCAATCACGAACAGCGCTTCGAGGATCGCTCGGGCAGCCCGGGTGGGTGCCCACCACCAATCGACCGAATACGAGTGATGCGCAAAGTCGGCCGTTGTCAGCGGTCCGCGCTTCTCAATCTCGGCCAGAATCTCGGTAACGACATCGGCGTGTTCGCGCAGCACACCCTCCGAGTAGCGCTCCACGTAGCGCGTCCAGCTGTAGCTGTAGTGCGGTAGCTCAGCCATCGGCACGATGTTGAGGCTCTTGTTGTAGATCTCGAAGAGCCGCCGGTCTTCGCCATAAAGCCATTGCTCGCACCACTCCCGCCGGTAACCCGCGATGCGCGAGTGCAGCACCAGGTCGTGGTTGCGTGCGCCGGGGACCTCGAGCGGGTCGAACTGAAGCACGCCCAGCCGATCGATGACGGTCAGGACGCTACGCGGATCCGCGGGCAGGGAGCGCGGCGGCGCCAGGCCATGCCGCGCGACGAGAAATCGCCGCGCGGCGTCACGGGTGATCTCAATCGCCAAAGCCGTCGAACTTTAGACCTTCCATATACTCCGAACTCCATGGCCACCCAGCGTGACTACTACGACATCCTGGGCGTGCCGCGCGGCGCTTCCGATGACGACATCAAGCGTTCTTTCCGCAGGCTCGCTCAGCAATGGCACCCCGACGTGAACACCTCGGCTGAGGCGGACACGCGCTTCAAGGAGATCAATGAGGCGTACCAGGTGCTGTCCGATCCGCAGCGTCGCCAGGCGTACGACATGTTCGGCCATGCGGCTGCGGGCGGCGCCGGATTTGACCCGTTTGGCGGGGCGGCCGGCGCCGGCTTTGGTGGCTTTGGCGACATCTTTGACGCGTTCTTTGGTGGCGCCGCGGGTGGCGCCCGACGACCCCGCGTCCCGACGGGCGCGGACCTGCGCTATGACCTTGAGCTGACCTTTGCCGAGTCGATCAGCGGCGCGGAAAAGGAGATCGAGTTCGCCTCGCTGGCGCGGTGCGAGACATGTTCTGGGACGGGCGCCGAGCCGGGGACGCAGCCCACCAGCTGTCCCAAGTGCAAGGGCACCGGCGAGCTGCGCCAGGTTCGCTCAACGATGCTCGGCCAAATGGTCAACGTGACTGCCTGCGACCGCTGCAAGGGCACTGGCAAGATCGTCGAGACGCCGTGTCACACGTGCCATGGCGACGGCCGCGTGGAGCGCAAGCGCACCCTGCGCGTGACCATCCCGGCAGGTATCGCTGAGGGTCACCAGGTGCGCCTGTCGGGCGAGGGTGAGGCCGCGCCTCGGGGAGGGGTGCCGGGCAACCTGTACGTCGTCATTCACGTCGCTCTTCATCCGCAGCTGCAGCGGCGCGAAACGGAGCTCTTCTACGAGTTGGCGCTGTCGATCACGCAAGCCGCTTTGGGGGCACGCGTCACGGTGCCGACCGCGACCGGCAGTGAACAGATCGAGATCAAGGCAGGCACCCAGCCGGGCGCCGAGATCAGGTTGCGCGGCCGCGGCGTGCCCCACCTGCGCCGACCGGATTCGCGCGGCGACCTGCACGTGTTGATCGACGTGAAGGTGCCGCAGCGCCTGAATGCCAAGCAGCGTGAATTGCTCGAGCAGCTTTCGGCCGAGCTGGGCGAGGTCGAGGAGGCCGCCGACTCCGACTCCACCAAGGGCGCTGCTGCCGCCGCCGCCACCAAACGCCGCAAGTCAGCCCACAGACGTGGGCGCCAGCCCGGGTTGCGCGACCGGCTGCGGGACGCGATCTCCTGAGCGGGCCGGTCACAGAAGAAGGCATGTCGGCGGCCGGTTCGTGGTACGAGCTGGCGGTTGAGGCCGACCAGGAGGCTGTCGAGCAGGTCAGCGAGATCCTGTCGCGATCCTGTCCCGGTGGGGTCTCTGTCGAGGCACCGTTCGTGCCCGTCCAGGAAGGGCTGGCGGCACGCATCGATCCCCACCGACCGGCCATCGTGCGCGGCTACGTCTCTGCTTTGAATGAGTCAGCGGCACGCGGCGCGATGGAGCAGGTGCGGAATGCGCTGGGTCATTTGCAGGCGTTTGAGCTGCGGCCGATCGGCGAATTGGTTACGCGCGTCGTCCACGAGGAGGATTGGGCCGAAGCGTGGAAACAACACTTCCCCGTGCTGCGCGTGGGCCGGCGGTTGGTGATCCGGCCCACCTGGCGCGAACACCAAGCGGCGCCCGATGACGTGGTGCTGAGCCTCGATCCCGGCATGGCGTTTGGCACCGGGCTGCACCCGACCACGCGGCTATGCCTTGCGGGCATCGAGCGCTGGGCCGACTCGTCGCTTCTTTCGGACGCAAACGTTCTCGACGTGGGCACGGGATCGGGCATTCTGGCCATCGCCGCGGCGCTGATGGGTGCGTCAGCTGTGCTGGGGATCGATACGGATCCGCTCGCTATCGAGACGACCAAGGCCAACGCTGCGGCGAATGGGATGGCCGATTTCATCGAGGCGCACACCGGCAGCCTGCCACTCACGCCGCCGGCGCAGTACCACCTGGTCGTCGCGAACCTGATCTCGGGCCTGTTGATCGAGCTCGCCCAGGAGCTCGCGGCAACAGTCTGGCCGGGGGGTCGGTTGCTGGCGGGTGGGATCTATAAGGACCGCGAGGCAGACGTCCGGTCCGCCTTCGAATCGGCCGGTTTGCAGATCATCGGCCGGTCGGCAGACGAGGACTGGGTCGCGCTCGAGGCTGAGGCCGGCTGATCATGGGTCTGGGCGGCCTTTTTCCGTTTGTCCTGGGCGCACACATCGTGCTCGCCGTGAGCCTGTTCCTGCCGGCAATCCTGCTGCCCTTCGCCCTGCGACTGACCGGCGGCACATTCGAGGAAGGGCCCGGGCGCTTGTCGCGCGTCCTGTTCTGGTTGCAGCGCAACGGCTCCCTGGTAGTAGGCGCAGGCTTGGCCGGGACCGGCATCGCGCTGGTGCTGTCGCTGGGTGCCCAGCTGCTCACTCAGCACTGGCTGCTGATCGCCCTGGTGCTGTACGCCATCAACTTGGTGATCGCCTTCGTCGTTCAGCGGCCGGGACTGGCGCGTCTCTTGCGCTTGCCGCCGGGGGAGAGCGAGGATGCCCGCCGCCGCTGGCGCAACTGGGCCAAGCGACAGCGCTACTTCAGCTACGTGATGGCCGGGCTGATCGGTGTGATCGGCTTCCTGATGAGCACCAAGCCGCAGCTTTAGCGGCACTACCCGCGCGGGCTACCATCGTGCCATGACCAACGTCCAGTGCGTCTTCTGCCGGATCATCGCCGGCGAGATCCCGGCCGAATTCCTCCACAACGATGAGCTCGTCGTGGCCTTCCGTGACATCACCCCCAAGGCGCCCACGCACCTATTGCTCATGCCCCGCGAACACGTTGTGTCGGC
>JBDTUR010000097.1:0-7518 GCA_040007635.1 Chloroflexota bacterium | reverse complement strand
CTTGAAAACCGTTGAGCGAAAGCTCCGGGGGTTCGAATCCCTCCCTCTCCGCCACATAACCTGTCACGACGACTGCTGAAGTTGAGCGCGTGACTGACACCGACGACCTTGCGCGGACACTCTTCCGCCTGGAGACGAGCACGCTCACCACTTCTGGAGTGACGGCGCGTATTACGCGCGCGATCCTTGAGTGGGCAGCCGCGCGCGGTTGGGCGACGCGCAAGGAGGCACGCGTTGGCGTGGGGCAAGGGGCACGTCTGGGTTTTGTGGACGTCATCGTCCTGCGTCAGCCAGAGTTGCCCGACATGGCCATTGAGATTGACAGCACGGATAAACCGTGGTCGGTGGACAAGCTCCGCCACGCCGCCGCGGCCGGCATGCACGCGATCTGGATCCGGTGGGGCGACGCCGAGTGGGCAGGGGCATTCGCCGATGTCGATGTGATCCAGCTGCCGCTGCACCGCCGGACGAGGGTCCGCACGCGACAAGCCATGCAGATGGAGTTGTGGCAGTGATTCAGGGATAGAGGCTGGGAAACCGGTTGGCGTGACGCAGGCTGTCGTACCCAGAGGTGGCATCGAGCGCGTCGAGCAGCCTCCGTGTTCCCCCAATCTGGAACTGGTATGCGGCGTAATACTGGCTCATGCCCGCCCAAAAGGCCTTGTTGCCCACGTCCGTCCGGTAGCGATCCAGATATCGCGCGCCCTGGTTATAGATCACCTCCGGATAGCACCGTGGTCCGTACTCGTAGACGGGCAGATCGAGCGGCTCGGCGGCGCACAAGGACGAGTGAAAGGAGCCCACCAGGTCGTCGGCAAGGAACGTGGCAACTGCCTCGTCGGCAAATGGCTGCCGGGCCTGGTTGTTGCCCACCGCCGCGTAGAACCATTGGTGGGCGATCTCATGGGCCACCAGCCGTTCGAGATCCTCGGGCGCCGCAGTAGCTGAGAGCCAGGCCAATGCGGGCGACTCCATTCCGGTGCCGATCGGCGCCTCGGCGATGTTCAAGGAGGGGTAGGCGTAAGGGCCGATCTTGGTGCTGAAACGCTGCATCGCACTCCTGGCGTATTGCATGAGAGCGTCGGCTGAGCCCTTCAAGTAGTAGATGCGAATGGGCACCTTGTCCCAGTCGAGCCGGCGTATGTGGTAGTCCGGGCTCGCGCTGAAGTTGAAATCGCGTACGTTCGTCGCGCTGAAGGTCTGGCTGTGCTCATGTCGGGCGACGCGCTCGCCCGACGTGGCGTAGACCAGCGGTGCGTTGCTGACCAGCGTGACGGTCACTTTTGGACTGACCGCAGTGACCCATGTCTCGCCGAAGTTGGGTGCGGCGAATCGTTCGCGGCGGCTCAGCCACGGGATCCAGCGATAGGCCGTCAGTACGTTGTCGACCTGGCCGAGCAGCAGCTGGTGTGAGTCACTTATCGCGTTGAAGTGCCCCCGGTAGCGGATGGTGACGCGCGTTGTGCCGCCCGGAGCCAGGGGTTTCGGCAGCGTCACGACAATCGTCTGGTCTTTAGGCTGGACCTCGACCCGGCTCTTGCCCACTGACGCTCCCAGCACCCGAGCGCGGCCGGAGACGAGCGCCGCCAGGTTGAAGGTGAGCGCCTTGACGGGCGCCGCCGCGGTGTTGGTCACCGTTGCGGTGCTGCTCACGAGCATCTCGTGGCGCGCCCAGTAGATACGCGCCCGCACGTCATAGGTCGCGCTCAGTGGCAGGCTGTTAGGTGCGGCGACTGGAGGCGCGGCGGCAGCAGGCGGTTGCGCGGCGACCGGCATCGGCACGACGGTCAGCCACGAAATGACGCCTAGCAGCAAGCAGACGATCGTCAGGGCCGACCATCGCGGGCGACGAGCACCAACGCGATTCGAACGCCGACCGACCCGGACGACGCCCGCTCCCACGGCTGGAGCGTTCGTCACGGCGGGTGTCCCTATCTGCGGTTGTGCCGAGCATCCTAGCGCCGCGGAAGACCTGAATTCAGGCCGCTTCGACAGGCAGGCTCTGGGCCAGAAAGCGGACGGCGTTCACACCCATCACGCCGCCGACTGTCAGCGAATCGAGTCCGGACGCGAGCAGTGCATCGGTGAGGGCCGGCAAGCCTTCCACGTCGATGAGCATCTTCAACGCGCCATCCATGTCGGAGCCGATCGCGACGTGGCCAGTACCGGCTGCATCGATGGCACCACGAAACGTTCGCACCGCCGCGGCCATCGTTGCGCCGCCCAGCAATTGAGTTGACAGACAGATGCCCACGAGGCCGCCCGCAGCCCCTATCTGCGCGACGAGTGAGGCAGGCACATTGCGCGTGGCCGGGCTGAAGCGGCGCCAGCGCGACCGGCGGCCGGCTATATCGGTCAGGCCGGCATGGCTCAGCACGAACGGACGCCCTAACAGGGGCAGTGCAGCCTCGATGCCGCTGCGCGACATGTGGGCGAGGTCGACCATGATCGACTGCGCCTCCAGCTCGGATAGTGTCTCCCGCCCAAAATCGGTCAAGCCGCTCGCGTGCCGGCCTGTGCCAGAGCCAACAAGCGCGTTGTCCATCACGTGCGCGGGCGCGAACATCCGCACGCCCGCCGCCCCTAGGCGCGCGATGTTGGCAAGTTCGCGTTCGAGCACGTGGCCGCCCTGGATGCCCAGCACAATCCCGACTGGACCGCCCGGGGCCAGGCAGCGTTCGAGGTCGGCCCGCGAGCGGACGATGACCAGCCCACCACCTGACTCATGGCACCAGCGGTTGATCCGGCCGATCAGCCACTCCGCCATGGCCATGTCGCTCCGCGTGGCCGCGGCGGGCATGCCCAGTGACCGAAAGTGCCAACCCGACAAGGTCCCGCGCAGGTTGGGCCAGCGCGTCGCCACCGTCAGGCCAACCAGGTTGACGCCAGCCCGCCGCAGCCGGGGCAGATCAACGTGGCCGCGGCCGCCCTGCACGAATGAGTCGCGGAACAGCGCGCTGCCCGCCAGCAGGTCAACCACCGGAGCGCGCCGGAGCAGCTCGGTCGCGGCAGGGGATGCGGGCAGTCGGCCGGGCAATGCGGTTTGATTGACCGCGCGATCAACGACCGACGAGAGCGGGCCCACGGAGGCGACGCGGCTAGTGCTGGCTGCGCGCCAGGGCGTCCGACGCTACTCGGGCGGGGCGCCTACCGGTGCCGACGCTGCTGCTGGCGGTGCACTGCCGGACTCGCGCCGCGCGTCCAGTTGCTCGCGCAGCACATCCACGTCGAGCGGCATGCCGGTCCATAGGTTGAACGCCGCGGCTGTTTGATGGAGCAGCATCGTGTCGCCGTTCTGCGTATCGCTCGCGCCCGCCGCCCGGGCGTCGCGCAACAGCTGGGTGTCGCGCGGCCAATAGATCAGGTCGAGCACCAACAGCTCGGGCGGCAGAAGCTCCGCATTGATCGGCGAAGTAGTGGCCGGATCGGCGACGGCGGAAGCATTGACCAGGATCTTGGTCTTGGCCAGCTCGGCCTCGATGACGCTCTCGTGCCAGGTCATGGCGCGCAGCTCCATGTGCGCCGCGCTCTTGCCGAAATGACGCACTAGCGCCTCGGCGCGGTGTAGATGGCGATTGAAGATGATCACGCGTTGGAAGCCGGCGGTGATGAAGGCGTACACGGCGGCGCGCGCGCCACCGCCGGCGCCGAGGATGACCGCGGCCTTGGGCATCTTCTGCCGGCCGACGAGCGCGTCGAGCGCCGCTCTGAAACCCGCGACATCCGTGTTGTGACCCACCAGCCGCGGTCCTTCGCGAGTGATGGTGTCAACCGCACCCGTCGCATGGGCGTCGTCGGTAAGTCGGTCGACCATGGGTACCACCCGTTCCTTGTACGGGACGGTGATGTTGGCGCCCAGGTAATCGTCGCCGCGCAGAGCGGCGATCGCGTCGGGCAATTCGATCAGCGGCACATCGCTTGGCTCGTACCGCGCGTCGATTCCCTTGGCGTCGAAGGCAGCCTGATGCAAGGCGCTCGAGAGCGACTGTGTGACGGGATGACCGATGAGGACGACCCGCTTGGGCACGTCGAACACCCTCTAGAGGGCCCGAAATGGGCGGGCTGACCGAGACCCGATGCTATCATCGGACCTCCGGATTGGGAGAGGTCGCATAGAGGCCTAGTGCGGCGGTTTGCTAAACCGCTAAGTGGGGTAACCTGCTTCGAGGGTTCGAATCCCTCCCTCTCCGCCAGCGTGCGCCCGTAGCTCAGTGGATAGAGCGTTAGGTTGCGGACCTAAAGGTCGTGGGTTCGAGTCCCGCCAGGCGCGCCACCACCTCAAGAAAGAACGAGGCCCCCATCCAGGGGCCTCGTCTGTTGTTCGCCGCCAAGGGCGAGCGAGATTGCCTCGACGCGCTACTTGCGACCGGCGACGAAGCCCAATGCGTCAACTTGCGCGTTGTCGTTGACCGATGTGATGGTCACCAGCCGGCGAACGCTTGAACCAACGGTGGCGCCCTTCTTGACGATTACGTCGACGGTGATGATCAGTTTGCTCCCCGGGCCAATCGCGGGCGTCTGGTAGGTCCCCGCCAAGACCTGCGCCGTGATGTCGCTTGAGCCGCGGTAGAACTTGATCCGGTACATCGCCGTCGAGCCGGCGTCGATGCTCAGCTGATATTTGTCGACTTCGTCGCCGTCATTCTGCAGCGACAGGTGGAACTCGACGATGTACCCCACCCTGGCGGTGCCGCTCTTGCTCTGGTGGGTTCCGTCGGTGTTGTAGATGTTGTTGCCCAGGTACGCGCCGCCGAACTTATTGATTCGTCCGTCCGGCTGGTCGGCCCCACCACCACCGCCACCACCACCGCTGCTGATCACGAACGGCGCCGAGAACTCGGAGGTGTTGTGGTTCGCGTCGGTATTGGTCGCCGTGGCGTTGGGGCCATAGACGATCTCGGTGTAAGTCCAGTTACCTGACCCGTCGGCTGCTGTGGAACCCTGGTAGGCCTTGCCCTCGTCCGCCTTGTCCGAGTACACGTCGACCGTGCAGTGCGCGCAGGCGGTGCCCTTCAGCGGTGAGCTGCCCGTAATGACGGGCGGCGCGATCGAAGCATTTGCGCCCGACTCGAGCACGATGCCCTTGCCGTCATTGTTGGCGATGGAGTTACCGCGGATTTCGATACCGGTGTCGTCGGCGCCGGTCACGCGTACTCCGGCCCCAAGATTGCGCGCGATCTTGTTGCCCGAATGCGGGCCAGGGTCGCCCACGATCGTGCGCGGCGCAAACGCGCCCAGATAGACACCATCGCCGGCGTTTGGCAATGCCTGCTCGCTGCTGCCGACACCAATCTTGTTGCCAAGGATGCTCAAGACGGCCCCGTCATGGCGCGCGGTGGTATCAACGTTCACGCCATTGCCGCCGTTGGCCGCGATGACGTTGGGCGTCCCGAACACGGGCCCGCCAATCATGGTCGTGTACGGACTTTCCACATCGATGCCGTCGCCGCCGTTGCCCAGCGCATTGATGCCAACGATCGAAGTGCCGATGTAGTTTCCCTGGACCGTGCACGTGCAGTCAGTCAACTGCAGACCATCGCCCGTATTGCCACTGATCAGGTTGCGTGACGGGACGGAATGCCCGCCAATCGTCCAGGTTCCGCCACCCACGATCAGCCCGATGCCATTGGGGTTGGCCTGTTTGCCGGCCTTACCCGTACCGATGAAGTTGCCCTCGATGGTCCCGCCACCGTAGGCCTCAATGCCAACCCTGCTGTTGCCGCTGATCAGATTGCAGTCGTCATTGCAGGCATCGCCGGGCGTGTTATCGACATTCGATCCCACTTGGAGATGGGAATTCCCGCTGTCCACCTGGACGCCGGTGTCGGAGTTGGGACCGATGATGTTGGCGTAGAGCGATGTGCCATCGGTTCCGCTGATGAGAATGCCCGTAACGAAGCCATCGATGATCAGGTTGCGGATCGTGGCCGTCGCCTGGATGTCGAGCCCTGTCGTCAGGGTGTTCGAACCAGAGATCTCAACGCGATTCCCCGGGCCACTGATGGTCACGGGAGCCGTGATCGCCGGCAGCTCCGTGGCCAGCGTGATGAGGGGCGTCGCGCTGCCAAGGGCGAAGATGATCTGATCGGCATCGGTTGACCCGGATTCGCAGTAGCCTGCCGACGCGCCCGTGTTGGACGCCATGATTGCCGCCGCGAGCGAGCACTTGCCGTCGCCCGGGAACTCGCCATCGGCGGTGGTGGTGACGTGGATGATGCTGCCGGCAGCAAGCGCGGCGGGCACCGCGACACTCAGTCCGCTAAGCGTCACGATCGCGGCGAGGATGAGCTTGCGCATTGAGGCCCCCTTGAGTTGGCCGGCACGGATTGGCCGTGGCGATCGTAGCGCGTCGGTTCAAGGCGGGCCGCTGCGCTACGATCGGAACGTGAACTACGAGCTTTATATGGGCGCGGCTCTGGCTGAGGCGCGCGCAGCCGCGGCTGCCGGCGAAGCGCCCGACGGCGCCGTGGCCGTGCTCGACGAGGCGATGGTCGCGCGCGGCCGGAGCACGGTTGCGACGACCGGCGACCCCACAGCGCACGCGGTGATCAACGTCGTACGCGAAGCCGCACGTCGCCTGGGTCGCGCAAAGCTGTCGGGCTTGATCGTTTTCGCGGCCGTCGAGCCGTGCGCCATGTGTGTTGGGGCACTGATCGAGTCTGACGTCGATGGCCTTGTGTTTGCCACGCCTGACGCCAAATCGGGCGCGTCCGGCTCGGTCGCGAAGGGTCAGCTGTCGGTCGTGTCGGGCATCATGGCGCGCGAGGCCGCTGAGCTGCGACTCACCTCGGCCCGCGGCCACTAAACGAGCGGCTCAAACTGGCTCAATTGCTATCCTCTCGCCCGGAGAGGTGTCCGAGTGGTTGAAGGTGCCGCTCTCGAAAAGCGGTGTGCGCAAGCACCGTGGGTTCGAATCCCACCCTCTCCGCCACAACCCCAAGAGTTGACTCACGCACGCCCGCGGAGAGGTCGCATAGTTGGCCTAGTGCGCGGCACTGGAAATGCCGTATGGGGAAACCCATCGAGGGTTCGAATCCCTCCCTCTCCGCCACCTCCATTGCCGCCAGTGGCCGCGTGGCTGTTGGTGCACTGAATGGACCTACCGTCCGCCGAGTCGCCGGCGAAGTCATCAACATGTCCTTCAGCCTTCACCTGGTGCACTGACTGCACCGAATGACCGCTGGAACACCTACCGCTAGATCATTCGAGCCTTTCGCCGGACGCAGGGTGCACTGGATGCACCCAACCTGTCTGGGCGAAGCCACTATGCCCCGCTGAGCGGCTCAACCGTCCGCCGGGCCTGCGCGACCAGCCGTTTGGGCGCCAATTGCGCCACTCACCGGGGCGAACAATGGCAGGACCGCCCTGGCGCCGGCCAAGGATCTCCTTCGCCGGACGATTGACCCGGTGAGCGGGGGATTGAGCTCGGATCGCGGCGCCCCAGCCCACAGGTATCATTCGTGGCGCCGTGCTAGGCGGGGAACTAGCGGTGCCCTGTACCTGCAATCCGCTTCAGCA
>JBDTUR010000096.1:0-7527 GCA_040007635.1 Chloroflexota bacterium | reverse complement strand
CGGAAGAGCGCGGCGTCGCGGCGTCCATCGCGCGTGAGCGCGAGCTGCTCGCCGAGGTGCGCGCCGAGGCCGACGTGATCGTTGACACGTCCGACCTGTCGGGGCGCCAGTTGAGGGAGCGGCTTACCAGCACCCTCAGTACGCCCAGCGACCGCGAAGGCATCACGCTGCAGCTCGTGTCGTTCGCCTACAAGCACGGCATCCCGCTCGAAGCCGATGTGGTGTTCGACGTGCGCTTCATGGACAACCCGTTCTACAGCGACAAGCTGCGGCCACTCAACGGCCTCGACCCGGAGGTCCGCGCTTTTGTCCTCAATCAGCCGCTGACGCCGCGCTTCCTCGACTTCGTCCAGCAGTTCCTGGAGCTCGTTCTGCCGGGCTACGAGGGGGAGGGTCGGAGCAGGGTCACCGTGGCCTTCGGCTGCACCGGCGGCCAGCACCGGTCGATCGCCATCGCCGAGGAGGTCGCGGCGCACTGGCGCGCAACAAGCAGCGGCCCGGTCAGCATCTGGCACCGCGAGCTCGAGCGTTCGTGAACGGCAATCGCCCGTCACACGAATCCAGTCGCGACAGAGAGAACGTTGCCGCGGCGTTGCGCCGACGCGAACGTGGGCAACTCATCCGCCAGTGGCTGCGGCCAGGGGTAGGCGTCAAGCGCTGGGTCGCCGTCACCTTCGTCGGGTTGTTGCTAATCGCTCTGGCCGGTGCGGCCCTACTGCGTCTGGTCCTGGCCGACCGACCAGCCACCGGCCCACTGCACGACATTATCGCGACGCTCACCCTGCAGGCGCTGCCTGTCGAGTGGCGCTGGCCGTTGCCCCTGGTGTTGGGCCTGACGCTCTTCGTGTACGGCGGCTGGCGCCTGGTGCGGGCGCTGGTCGAACCCTATCGCGTGTCGCAGGAGCCGCTGGCCGAGCTTCTCTATCAGCGTCGGTTGCGTGCCCGCGGTCCTAGGGTGGTGGCGATTGGTGGCGGGACCGGACTGTCGGCCCTCTTACGCGGCCTCAAGGAACTGACCAGCAACATCACCGCCGTGGTCACGGTCGCCGACGACGGCGGTTCATCAGGGCAGTTGCGGACCGAGCTGGGCATACCGCCCATGGGTGACATCCGCCAGTGCATTGCAGCATTGGCTGACAGCGAGCCCGCGATGGCGAAGTTGCTGTCGTACCGCTTCCCGTTGGGGGAGGAGGTCGATCCGTCCTACCGCGGCCACGCCTTCGGCAACCTGCTCATCGCGGCTCTTACCGCCACCTACGGCGATTTCGAGGAGGGTGTGCGCCAGTCAAACCGGGTCCTTGCGGTGCGCGGCAGCGTCGTGCCGGTCGCCGGTCAGCCGATCACGTTGCACGCCGCATTGATGGACGGCTCGGTCATCGAAGGCCAGTCGCGCATCGGCCGGGCGCGCGGCATCCGGCGCGTATGGATCACCCCTGAGTCGGTCCAGCCGTCGGCTGAGGCGATGGCCGCGATAGCCGCCGCCGACCTCATCGTCATTGGGCCCGGCAGCCTCTACACCAGCCTGCTGCCGCCGCTGCTCGTGCCGGGCATTCATGACGCACTCAGCCACGCGACGGCGCCGCGCCTCTTCGTCTGCAACGTGGCAACCCAGGTGGGCGAGACGGAGGAATTCACTCTGACCGATCATCTCGACGCGCTGGCGAGCCACGGCATGGCGGACGTCATCGATGCGGTCCTGCTCAACGACAACCTCCGGGCGCGCCAACCGCACAACTACCCGGCCGCGCCCGTGCGCATCGACGTGGCGCTCTCGAGCAAGGCCGGGCCGCAACTCATCGCGCGCGACGTGGTTGATGATGACAACGCGCACCGCCATGATCCGCGCAAGCTGGCCAATGTCCTGCTCACGCTGTACGACGAGCGCGCGATCAGACGTCGTCGGCGGGCGCGCACTGCCACAGCAGTCCGTTGAGCGACCTCGCCACGGCGCTGCGCGGCGAGCTCGCCGCGATCGAGCCTGCCCGGCGTTGCTGTCGTGCCGCTGAGCGTGCCGGACTGGGGGTCGCGGCGACGGGCCGCGCGCGGACACCGCTGCTGGGCCGCCTCGCCGTCCGACTCGATGACGCCGCGGAGGCGGCGCCTTTCGTTTGGACCACTGCCGCTGAACACGATCGCGTCGCATGGTTGCGCGGCGCGCTGCTGGCGAACGGCTCGATCAGCGTCACGCCCACCGGCACTCACCTGGAGATGAGCGTCGCGCCGGGCACGCAGGCGCCGCTCACGGAATGGCTCGCTGCGAGTGGCTTGGCGGCGGGCGCACGGCTCCGCCGCGGCCGCGCGGTGTTGACCTGGAAGAGCACGGAAGGCGTCGTTGCACTGGTGCGCCGGCTGGGTGCGTCGGCCGTGCCGCTCCAGATCGAATCACGCCAGATCGGCCGGTCGGTCGCTGGCCAGCTGAACCGCGTCGTCAACGCGGAAAACGCCAACCTGCGCCGCGCGGTCGCCGCCGCGCGCCGCCAGCTGGCCGACATCGACTCGCTTGACCAGCGCGGTGCTCTGCGCCGCCTGCCCCGTCATGTGCGGCGCATCGCCGTCGCGCGGCGGCGCGCCCCTGAAGCCACGTTCAGCCAACTGGCCGCCGACCTCGATCTATCGCGCGGCCAGATCCAGCGCGCTTTCGGACTGATCGAAAGTGCCGCATTGCACGAAGGAGCCGAATGACCCTGTCGCGGCCGGTGATCGTTGCCGGTAATTGGAAGATGAACACAAATCCGGCTGACGCCGGCCGGCTCGCGGCGGACATCGCGATCGCGACCGATGTGGCCGGCGTGACGCGCGTCGTGTTTCCGCCGTACGTCGCCCTCGCGGCCGTGCGCGACGCCCTCGCCGCAACGCCTGTCGAAGTGGGTGCGCAGAACGTCCACTGGGAGCCCGCAGGGGCGTATACGGGCGAGGTGTCGGGCCAGATGCTGGTCGGCCTCGCCACGTGGTGCATCGTGGGCCACTCGGAGCGGCGGCGCGACCAGGGTGAGAGCGACGAGCTCATCGGGCGCAAGTTGCTGCGCTGTGCCGAGAATGCCCTGCGCCCCATCCTGTGTGTGGGCGAGCAGCTGGCCGAGCGCGAGGCCGGTCTGGCGGAAGAGACGGTGCGCGGCCAGCTGGAGCGGTCAATCGGTGAGCTGCGCCGCCTGGGCGCCGGTCTGCCGGCGGACCTGGTCATCGCGTACGAGCCCGTTTGGGCGATCGGTACCGGGCGAACGGCGCGGGGCAGCGACGCGGCGGCGATGGCGGCGCTCATCCGGCGCGTTTTGGCCGAGGCCGCGGGAGTGCCCGACGAGGGCGCATCGGTGCCAGTTCTCTACGGCGGCAGCGTCACCAGCGCGTCCATCGCAGAGTTTCTGGCCGAGCCTGACATCGACGGCGCCCTGGTCGGCGGCGCGAGCCTCAAGGTCGACGAGATGGCCGGCATCGTGGCGCGCGCCGGAATGACGGCCGCGGCCCGCACCAGCGCAGCGTGAGTTCTTCCCGGCCGCGACCGCGGCCCATCGTCCTGGTCGTGCTGGACGGATTCGGCATCGGCCACCGGCCGGCGGACGACGCGATCGTCCACGCCCAAATGCCGGTCTGGCGCGGCTTGCTCGAGCGTTGGCCGCATGCCCAACTGGCGGCGTCGGGCGAAGCGGTGGGTCTCCCGGCCGGGCAAATGGGCAATAGCGAGGTGGGCCACCTGAACCTGGGCGCGGGCCGGCCGGTGCTGCAAGACCTGCCGCGTATCGACGCGGCCATTGCCAGCGGCGCCTTTGACCAGAACGCGATGCTGCTCGATGCAATGGGCAAAGCTGCGGGGGGCCACCGACTGCACCTGATCGGCCTGCTGGGCCCGGGTGGCGTTCACTCGGTCGACCGCCACGCGGTCGCGCTGGCGCGTATCGCCAACCACCATGGCGTGCGCGAGGTCATCGTCCACGGGCTGCTCGACGGGCGCGACACGCCACCGCTCTCGGCTGGCGGCTTCGTGCCCGATTTCGAAGGACGCCTGCGCGACGCGCACCCGGGTGCGCGCATCGCCACGATCGGTGGCCGTTACTGGGCGATGGATCGCGACAAGCGCTGGGAGCGCACCCAACGCGGTTACGACGCCATCGTCCACGGCCAGGGGATCGCCGCCGCGTCGCCGCTCGAAGCGGTGCTGGATGGCTACGCCCGCAACGAGAACGACGAGTTCATCCAGCCCACCGTGATCGCCGGTGTCGACGGTCGGGTGCGCGACGGCGACGTCGTCATTCATTTCAACTTCCGCGCCGATCGTGCGCGCCAGCTGATCCACGCGCTCGTTGACGGCGAGGAGTTCGACAACGCATGTTTCGACCGCGGCGCGCGACCGAGCGACCTGCACGTGGTGACCATGACCCAATACGAGGCCGGCCTGCCCGTCGCGGTCGCCTTCACGCCACAGACTGAGTCGAGCCTCGCGTCGTACTTCGCATCGCTCGGCTGGCGCCAGTTCCACGTCGCCGAGACGGAGAAATACGCCCACGTCACGTACTTCTTCAACGGCGGCATCGAGGCACCGTTCCCGGGGGAGGACCGGTTGCTCGTGCCCAGCCCCAAGGTCGCGACCTACGACCTCCAGCCGGAGATGAGCGCGGCTGGGGTCACCGATGCGCTGGTTGGCGCCATAACCGGCGGCGAGTACGACTTCATCGTGGCCAATTTCGCCAACCCGGACATGGTGGGCCACACCGGCATGTGGGACGCGACGATCCGCGCCGTCGAGTTTGTCGACGGCTGCCTAAGCCGCGTCGTGGCGGCGATGCCGCCAAGCGGATTGCTGGCGATCACCGCCGACCATGGCAATGCCGACGAAGAGCGCGACGCCACAGGCGCGCCCATGACCGCCCATTCGCTCAATCCAGTGCCACTTGTCCTTGTTGGCCGCGCAGCCCAAGGGCGGTCGCTCGACGATGGGGTGTTGGCAGACGTCGCGCCAACGCTGCTTGAACTGGCCGGCCTTGCGCCCCTCGAGGGGATGACCGGCCACTCGCTGCTCCGCGCCTAGCCCAACGCATTACTTGGCGGCTCGGGCCGCGGCGCGTTATCCTCTGGCGCGTGGAAAACGTACTTTTGCTCGGCCAGGTCGTGGTCGCCTTTGCCTTGATGGCATCGATCCTGCTTCAGACACGCGGTGCCGGACTGGGCGCGACCTTTGGTGGCGACTCGTCCGTCTATCGCAGCCGCCGCGGCATCGAGAAGCGGCTCTTCCAGTTCACGGTTGTCCTGGCAGTCCTGTTCGTCATCTTCTCGATCATCGCCTTCAAGCTGGGCGGCACGACGGTCGCGGCCTGACTGCTAGACTCTCGCTTCGCCTGAACGACGCTGAGTCGTTGCAGGTTGCGCGCCGAGGTGGCGGAATAGGCAGACGCGCTAGGTTCAGGACCTAGTGGCCGCAAGGTCGTGTGGGTTCAAGTCCCTCCCTCGGTACCACTGCCCAGGTGGCGGAATTGGTATACGCGTACGTTTGAGGGGCGTATGACGCAAGTCATCCGGGTTCAAGTCCCGGCCTGGGCACCACTCCCTCCCGCCGACCCGCGCTGCTACGATCGCTCTTCGGGCGGTTAGCTCAGCTGGTCAGAGCGCCTCGTTTACACCGAGGATGTCGGGGGTTCGAATCCCTCACCGCCCACCAGTCGGCCGTGATTCTGGCGGCGTCAAGTAAACTTGCACCAGCCGAGCCGCCCCGTCACGCGGCCCTACGTGGGAGACCCGATGGACACAGTCCTTCTTGTTGTTCTGATCCTGATCATTGTTGTCGTCGTCGGCGGCATCCTGATCTACAACGGCCTCGTTCAGCGCCGACTGCGGATCGATGAAGCCTTCGCCCAGATCGAAGTCCAGCTGAAGCGCCGCTGGGACCTGATCCCCAACCTCGTGAATGCCGTCAAGGGCTACATGGGGTTCGAGCAGTCAGTCCTGCAGAACGTGACCCAGGCGCGCGCCAACGCCGTTACGGCTGGCGCCCAAGGCCCCGCCGCCCAGGCGGCCGCAGAGAATGCCCTCACTGGCACCCTGCGATCCCTGTTCGCGGTGGTGGAGAACTACCCCGAGCTCAAGGCCAACCAGAACGTGTTGCAGCTGCAGGAGCAGCTGACGACAACGGAGAACCAGATCGGGTTCGCGCGGCAGCACTACAACGCAACCGTGCTCGATTACAACACCTCGATCGCGACGTTCCCCAATGTCCTGATCGCCGGGCCGTTTGGCTTCGGCAAGCGCGAGTTCTTCGACGCCGAGCCCGAAGCTTCACAGGTGCCCCAGGTCGACCTCAGCAACCTGGCGCCGCCGGCGCCACCTGCCGCCCCGCCGGCGCCACCCGCCGCCCCGCCGGCGCCACCCGCCGCCCCGCCGGCCGGCTGAAGCACACAGGCGCTGACATGGCCCGCCGGCTGACCGGCGGGCCCAATTGACATGACCGCTCCTACGCAGAGCTTCTACCAGCAGATCGGCACGAATCGGCGCCAGTCGATCGTGCTCGTCTTGCTGCTCACCGCGTTCCTGGGCTTCTTCGGCTTCGTTATCGGCTTCGCCATGAGCGGCTACTGGCAGGGCGGCCTGTTCGCCACCGGAATCGCGGTGGTCATCGCGATGCTCCTGACGAGCGTCTCCTACTTCGGCGGCGACGGTATCGTCCTCGCCACCGCCGGCGCGCGCGAGCTCACCGAGCAATCGGCGCCGCAGCTCATGAACGTGGTGCGCGAGATGTCCATTGCCGCGAACGTGCCCATGCCGCGCGTCTACGCCATCAACGACACGGCGCCCAACGCCTTCGCCACAGGGCGTGATCCCAAGCACGCCAGCCTGGCCGTCACGAGCGGGCTACTCGAGAAGCTGGATCGGGAGGAGCTGCAGGGGGTCATCGGGCATGAGATGTCCCACATCCGCAACCTGGACATCCGGTTCGAGCTGCTGGTTGCCGTGTTGGTCGGGTCCATCGCACTCTTGGCAGACTTCTTCCTGCGCTTCACGTTCTGGGGCGGCTTGGGCGGCGGTCGTCGCGGACGCGACAGCGGCGGCGGCGGCGGGGCGCTGGTGCTGATCGCGATCGTGCTGGGCCTGGTCCTGTCGATCATCGCGCCGATCATCGGCCGCCTCGTGCAACTCGCCGTCAGCCGCCAGCGCGAGTACCTCGCGGATGCGTCGAGCGTCGAGCTGACGCGCAACCCGTACGGACTCGAGCGCGCGCTGGTCAAGATCAGCGCCGATCGTGAAGTGCTCGAGGTTGCCAACCGCGCCACCCAGCACATGTATTTCGTGAACCCGATCAAGAAGTGGGAGGCCCGCGCATCGGGCCTGATGGCGACCCATCCACCCATAGTCGACCGAGTCAACCGACTACGGGCGCTCACCGGCCAGTCGCCGGTCGACCAGCAGTCGATCCAGCAGCTCGCCGGGCTCAACTGATACGGCGACGCGATCGGAGCGGTCGTTATGGTTCAATATACGTGGTCGCTGCCGGCGGCCATGGATAGGTCTGGACGCGCCGAGATAGCTCAGTTGGTAGAGCACGCG
>JBDTUR010000095.1:0-7569 GCA_040007635.1 Chloroflexota bacterium | reverse complement strand
TTGGTTCGTCGCACCAGAAGGTGACGTTCGATCAATCGGGGCGCTTCGCCCAGGCGTGCGCGGCCATCGCCTTGGGCGACTACGTGAGCTTCTACCTCGCCATGCTCTATGGCGTCGATCCCTCTGCCACTCCCGCGCTGACCGTCGTCAAGGAGACGCTGGCCGAGTTCGACGCGGCCGATGGCGACGACTTAGGAACCTAGGAGTTCGATCACCGAGCTCTTTAAGCCGGCGCGTCCGGTGGCTGGATCTCAACAACGACGGCATCGCCATAGCGGCCGTGCAGTTGGGTGATTAGAGCGGGTTCCAATTGGAGCGTGCCAACGACTGTCAAATTGCGCACGACGTCAACAGATACAGCAACAATCCGACCTTGGCCGATCTGTCGCCACAACTCGATGATTTCGGACTGGATGCGACTAAGTTCTGAAGCGGTGTGCCGGACACTCTGCCAAACCACGGGAAGATCTGGCGGCAGAACTGGACGGAGTGCATCGCCGGCCTTATCGGCTTCTCCGACATAGAGCACGTGTAGGGCGCTGCCCGCGGCGTCAACGTAAGCTCCGCCGAAGTCATTCGGGTGCGCCTGCACGAACAGAATGGCGGGCTGAGCCAGGTCCCGTACGGTCGGTCCCGTTACGGCAGCCGTCGGCGTGGCCGGATTGCCCGAAGTTGGTGGCGTAATGGAGGTGCACGCGCTTGCCAAGAGTGCCAGCGCGATGGCCACACAAACCATCGTCCGGTCCATTAACGGTCCAGCCGCATCGTCAGAGTTCCGACGTTTCTCGAAATCGTTACCCACGAGATTAGGCTCGCAGCATATGCTCGTTGGCGGTGCCAAATCGGGCCGTTTGGCCGATTTCGCCCTGTTTCCGGCGGTGCTAGTCTGGGGTCCTAATCGCTCAGCTCGACGGCTGGAGCGGAGGCCGTGAACTGAGCGCCATAGCAGGACGGGACGGCCCAACGTCCCGGGTGGGAGGTTGCTCATGCATTCCAGCGTGATCGGCAAGATCGAGAAGGCCAATCGCTATGCACGCGAGAATGACCGGATCACGATCGAGCAGCTGTCGCTCACTTTCCGAGGCGACAACGACTCTCATCGCGTGACCCTCGATGACGACCGCTGGCATTGCAACTGCCACAGCTTCGAAGCCCTGAGTTCGTGCGCCCACGTTCTGGCCATGCAGAAGATCCTGGGCCAGATGCTGAGTGAAGCCGCGCAGACCAGCTTCTTTGCCGCTGCGGAGCCCGCTGCAGCTTCCGCCTGACCCGGCGACCGGCTACTCCACGGTCAAGTGCCAGGAGTAGAAGGCGTCTCCGTCCGCGAAGAACAAGTCGAAATGCAGCGCCCAATCGCCGGGCGGCGGGACCGCAAAGCTGACGCTGGTTAGCTGATCTCCTGTTCCCGAGTCGTATAGATCACCACCGCGGCCGAGTTCGGTTGTGGGGCCGTTTGATCCCTTGGAATAGCTTGCTGTCCAGCCCGCGAATTTGGTGCCGCCAGCAAGACTGAAGGCCAGCTGGGCGTCGGGTTTTGCGGTGACGTCCGGGAGATGCTCCTTCGGCACGACCATCGGCGCGTCCCTACATGAGTTTCCGTAGCAATACGTGCCCAGCCAACCTGCGACCGAGACGTCTGCGGCGATCAGCATTCCATCAGGCGGCACGTCGGTGCAGTTCTCGTCGCCTGGCTCGCACCGGCCTGGCGACGGAGATACGGTGGCCGCGTCGCTCGGCGTTGCCAGGACGGTCGACTTCGCCGTCGGCGGAGATGTTGGGGTGGCCCCCGTGAAAGTGGTTGCTGATGTTGTCGGTGACTCGGTCGGAGCCATCGGAGTCGGACTAGCCTGTCCCACCAGCGCACAACCAGCAAAGAGCAGGATCGGGCCGCCAAGGCCGATCCGAACGGATCTCATGCCATGTCGACGCATCCGAACAATGATATGTGTCGATAGAACCGCTCCATGCGCCTGCAACTGCATCACGCTGGCAACACACACCACTCGAGGTAACGCTCACCGCTGGGCAGGTAGTGCAGGTAGGCGAGCAGATCGCCTGACAAGGACGGCCTGGCCACGAGCTCGTCCGACGCCAAGTCGTACTCGGCCAGTCGCCGGAATTGGTGCTCAACGAGGTCGTAGACGTACAGCCGCTGACGGATGTCGTCCCACCATGCGACGAAGCGGTTGCCGACGGACGGGTAGCTGATTCGATCTGCGAGGCGTTCCGGCCCAGGAATGGGTAGTGCCTCGATCTGGCCGGTGGCCCGCCAGTAGAGAGTCAGCGTGCCCGCATTGAGCGCCGCAAGATCATCACTGCCGCCGCTCTTCCAGGCGACTATGTCGCGGCCGGGCGCGGGCATGAAGGCGCGCTGGTCAGCACCGAACGCGGCCGGTGCAGCGGCGGGTGATGTCAAGTCGATCATCTCTGTTCGCGGCCGCTCGGTGTCAGCAATCCAGTCGTTGTCGGCGATGCCGTACCAGAGCTCGTCGCCCCATAAATTGGGGAACTGCATATAGGCGTTGCGGCCCGCAAACGAGATCAGCTTGAGCGGGTGAAGGGGATCGTCAACGGGCGCCGCGAACAGTTCGTTGAGGTGGTCGTTGAGCGTTCCGTGGACGACCTCCCAAGCGATCCAGTGATCGTCCATCGCGATCGTCGGCGCGATGAGTCGGTCGTCCGTGCTCTGGTCAAGCAACACCGGGTCACCGCCAGGCTGGTCGAGAAACCAGAGCCGCCACCCCTTTGGGTCACCGCCAACCCAGCGCTCGTCGGTGAAGACGTAGCCTGCCGAGCTGCCGCGAACGCTGGTCAAGACGGAATCCGCGTCCGGGTTCAGGTACAGCAGCTGTGGCGCCGCCGACCCGGGCACGAAGCGATACAAGTTGTTGGTATTGGGGCCCTCGCCGCCGCTCCACAGGATCTGGTCGCCCAGACTCACGAAGGCTTCTATGTTCCGCGTGAATTCCGGATCGATGCGGTTCGTGTCGACCGCAAGATCGGTTAGGCCTGCCTTAGGCGATGAGGGCGGCGTAGATGAGGGCGGCGCATTCGTTGGAGTGGGTGACGCCGAGTGGGTCGCGCGAAGTGTTGGCGAAGCGGCCGCCGAAGGAACGGGGTTGCGGGTCGCCGAGGGGCCAGGGCTGGGTGCGGTTGTGCCGCACCCAGCCAAAACCAGGAGAATGATCGCGAAGAGTCGGCTCACCAGACCATCGTGCTGGCGTTGTACTGATTCACCTTCCACATCGCGTAGCTATCGACAATGTACTGGCCCGGGTTCTTGCTGCCGTTGCCCGCCGACTCCGTGTAATAGAGCTGCGGCCCTTGGGTGCCGTCCCACAGGCCGTCGTAACCGTAGATCACGATCCAGTGCTTGGCGTTGCCCGCGTCGCGCGGCCAACTGGGCAGCCAGTACGCGGCGCCGGTCTTGTGCGGCATCACCGCAATAACCGCGGGCATCGCGAACTGCGACACGTCCGTGACGATCTTGGAATGCAGGTCCTCAGCGTCCGCGTTATGGCCGTAGAGGTACGTCCATTCCGGGATGGGCTTTTGGACAGCGTCGGGCCGGTTCAGGGCGGCGGCCAGATTGCTGCCGAGCGTCCCCTGCGACTCCGTCGTCTTCATCCACCCAGCGATGGTGGCCTGCGTCTTCCAGTTGGTCGCGCTGCTGTCACCGTTCAGGCTGTCGTACACGTAGCCGCGGCTGTAGTTGATGACTACCTGGCCCGACGCCGGGCCGCACCAGAACACAGTGGATTGATGGCGCGCCCGGACGGCAAGCACCATGTGGTCGCCCGGCGTGGTGAAGCCGGTCGTGCCGCCGGTCGACCCGCTGCCCGCGCCCGTGTCGGTCGCGCCCCCGGTTCCGCCGCCGTCGCCTGTGCCGTAGTCGCACGAGGTTTCGCAGGCCGCCACGTGGGCGGTTCCGATCGCGGAGATCATGGCCCCGCTGCGGGGTGTGCTGAGCGCCTCAACCTGTGCCACAAGGCCGAGTTTCGCGACCTCGAACGCGCTCTGCGCGGCCGTTCGCGGCCCCACGTCGGTGTCGTCGTGGGGTTGCCCAATCCCGCTGCCGGGAAGCTTGGCGAGGGCCGGGCCGGCCGACGCGCCGAGTATGCCGAGAGCGGCCATGAACACAGTGATTCCTTGATGCAAAGCGCTACCTCCTGCGGCGGGGCGTTCCGGGGCGGACATGTCCGGGCGGGACACCTGCGTCGCTGGGCAGTGCGGGCACGATCATCGGCAACGGCACTTATCGGGGACTTTGCAGGTCGTCCACACGAACCTGGCCACCACAGATACACTCGGTCGGCCAACTCGAATAGCCTGACCGTGGGAACCGCGAAGCCGGTGTGAATCCGGCACAGTCCCGCTACGGTGACCGACGCTCTCAATGCGTCGGAAGTCCGGTCGCCGGGCCCATGGTCGTGCCAAGTTCCTTCGCGAGAAAGGGAACGCACCCATGCGCCAGGACAGCCCACCCGCCACCAAGGCCTCCACCCGGCCCAGGCGCGTGGTCGTGGACGACCTCATGCAGCGCGGCTACAGCTACTCGCTCAGCGAGCCTGCCGGGCGCAATTTCGATCCGACCTTCGAGCCGCAGCTGACGCCACCTGAGTTGCTTGCGCTGGGAGTTTTCGGCGGGCGCTACATGACCGACTGCGCTGCCGAATTTCCAGTCGACTGGTTCGCGCAGGCCAAGCTGAACCACGAACGACACGATCCGGGTCTCAACTACTTCGGCGTCAACGCCTCGCAACCACTCAAGGTATGGCGCGCCAAGGGCTGGATCCACCCGGACGATCCACGCGGTTGGTTCCAGTGGTATTGCCGCTACTTCATGGGTCGGCGTCATCGCGACGACGCGCGCCAGATCGGCCGTTGGCGGGCGCTTGCACGCCACGTGACGCAACTCCAGAAGCACTGCCCTGTGGGCGCCCTTGACTGCCGGCCGCGGCAGCGCCAAGCGCTGCTCCACTGGGCCTACGACGCGCGACGGATTTGAGGCACAAGATGAAGAACAGAAGCGCACTCCTGGTCATTTCCGTCGCGTTGCTCGTGCTGGCGGCATGCAGCGTTTCGATGGGCACGGCCCCCACGCCCAGCCCTTCGCCGTCAGGGCCGACCCTGGTCGACGACGAAGGCACGACCACACTTCTCGCAGCGGTGCCACAGACGATCGTGTCGCTCACGCCTGCAACGACCGAGTTGCTGTATGCGCTTGGTGTCGGCGAGCGGTTGCGCGGCCGGACGGACCAGGACGATTACCCAGCGCAAGCCACTGCGTTGCCCGTGGTCGCGACATTCGAGGGCGTTCACATCGAGGATGTCGTCGCCATTGCGCCAGACCTCGTCATAGCCGGCGGCAATGAGTTCACCCACCGCGCCGACGTGTCGCGCCTGCGCCAGCTGGGCATCCTGGTGATCGTCGTCTACGCCGCGGATGTTGATGGGGTCCTGTCCGACATTCGATTGGTCGGCAAGGCAGTGGGTAGGGAGCAGGCAGCCGATCGGATAGTCGGTGCCATCCAGGCCCGGATCGACGAAGTCAAGGCCGCAGTGACCGGCTTGGCCCGGCCGCGCACCTTTTACGAAATTGGTTACCAACCGGACATCTACGGTCCGGCGCCGCAGTCCTTTGTTGCGGACATGGTCAATCTGGCCGGCGGCGATCCGATCACGACCACCGACCCGGCCGTCTATTCCATCCCACTCGAGCGGTTGGTGACGGTTGATCCGCAGGTGATCGTGCTGGGCGACGCCGCGTACGGGATCTGTCCCAACCAGATTGTGGGTCGCCCGGGCTGGGCGGGCATGACCGCGGTGAGCGACGGCCAGGTCCGTCCGGTGGACGACATCGTGGTCACCCGACCGGGACCGCGCCTGGGCGAAGGGCTCGCGGCGCTGGCCCTGGCGATCCATCCCGATGCGGCCATCGCGCCGCCGACGGCCGGCACCGATTACTGCCCAACGCTGTGAGTACCGTCGTCGCCACTCGGGGCGCCATCGCCCGTCGGCCGGCATGGCTTGATCGACTGGGCCATCGACCCATCTGGCTGGGCATCGCGGGCGTGGTCGCGGTGGTAGTGGTTGCTGGTGCCGGCGTGCTATTCGGCAGCGTTGCCGTGGCACCGTCGGACACAATCGCCATCCTGGGCCACCGGCTGATCGGCATCCCCGCGACGGTCAGCTGGCCGGCGTCGGCCGAGACGATCGTCGTTGAACTGCGCCTGCCGCGTGTCCTGATGGCGCTCAGTGTGGGCGCCGCTCTGTCGCTGGCGGGTGTCGCGCTCCAGGGCTTGCTGCGCAACCCGCTGGCCGATCCCTATGTGCTGGGCACGGCCAGTGGCGCCGCGCTGGGTGCGGCGATCGGCATCCTCGTGCCCATCCAGTTCGCGCTGCTGGGCTTTGGGCTGATCCACCTGCTGGCGTTTGCCGGCGCGCTGGGCGCGGTCACGGTTGTGTATCGCGTCTCGCGCCTGGGCGGGTTGTCGTCGCTGAGCTCAGTGCTGCTGACCGGCTACGCGATCGGCTCGCTGCTCGCGGCGGGCCTGGCGATCACGATGTACCTGTCCGGCCAGAACCTGCGCCAGATCTTCTTCTACCTGCTGGGCTCGTTCTCGCTCGCGTCGTGGCCGCAGATCGCAGTAGGCCTGCCGATGATCGTTCTTGGCTCGGCTGTTCTGCTGAGCCGCGCGCGCGCCCTCAATGGCTTGCTTCTGGGCGAGGAAACCGCCGCGCACCTGGGGCTCGACGTGCGCCGTGAACGCCTGATCCTGCTCGCGGCAGCGTCGCTCGTCACCGCCGCGTCCGTGGCGATGGCCGGGTTGATTGGCTTCGTTGGGCTGGTCGTGCCGCACGTCGTGCGGCTTGTCGCCGGATCGAATGCGCGCTCGCTCCTGCCGCTGTCGGCGATCTGGGGCGCGGCGTTCCTCGCGCTGGCGGACCTGATTGCGCGGTTGCCCGGAGACCTGCCGGTGGGCGTCATCACCGGCGTCATCGGCGCGCCGTTCTTCCTGTTCGTTCTGCGCCGCTACCGCGGGGGGTACGAGCTGTGAGCGGCTCAACGCTCGAGTTGCGCGGCCTGACGATCAACTACGGCTCTCGGTGCGCGCTCGCCGACGTCAGTACCGGCGTCGGCGCGGGTGAGCTGGTGGCGCTGCTCGGTCCCAACGGGGCGGGCAAGTCGTCGCTGCTCCGCGCAGTCAGCGGCGCGGACGGCGGCACCGGCGTGCACACCACTGGCCAGGTCCTGATCGACGACGTGCCGCGCGACGAATTCGACCGCCAGACACTGGCCCGGCGCATCGCCGTAGTGCCCGGTCAGACGCGCGTGGCCTTCGCGTTGCGCGTCGAGGACCTGGTCGCGCTGGGTCGCGTGCCGCACGAGCACCCGCTGCTGGGTCCACGCGAGGTTGACCGTCACGCGATCAACGCCGCGATCGAACGCGTCGGCATCGATCAGCTGCGTGGTCGCGACGTGCGCGAGCTGTCCCTTGGGGAGCGCCAGTTGTGCGTGCTCGCGATGGCCGTCGCCCAGGCGCCCCGGCTGCTGCTGCTCGACGA
>JBDTUR010000094.1:0-7953 GCA_040007635.1 Chloroflexota bacterium | reverse complement strand
TGGAAGCGCAGGAAGATCGAGCGCGAGGCGCCGATCACGCAGGCGACGCCCGTCAACGCGACACCCAGCGCGGAGCAGCCCGCCAGCGCCGCGACCAGCACCGGCACGAAGCCCTTCAACACGTCGAGCGTCGCCACCAGCGCCGCGCGCCACGCACCCATGGCGCGCAACGCGTTCGTGCCGCCGGTGCGGCCGCTGCCCACCGTGCGCGGGTCGCGCGCGCCAGTGAGGCGCGCGACCAGGACGCCCATCGGCAGCGACCCGGCCAGGTAGCCGATGGCTATGAAGAGAACGTCGAGCAGGCTCACTGGCTCGGCAGTGTACTGAGCGCTGCTAAGATCGAAGCGATGCTTCCCACCGTTCCTCTGGCGGCTTAGCCGTGGCTGTCGGCTCCTCCAACTCGTTCGATCTGATCATCCTGGGCGGCGGCACAGGCGGCTATTCGGCGGCGTTCCGCGCCGGTCAGTTGGGGCTCAAGGTGGCCCTTATCGAACAGCAGCCCAAGCTGGGCGGCACGTGCCTGCACTGGGGCTGCATCCCGACCAAGGCGATGCTCGAGGCGGCCGAGCTGTACGAGAAGATCCAGAACGGCGCGGCCGACTTCGGCGTCAAGGCGGACAACGTCAGCTTCGACTACGCGATCGCGGCCAAGCGCCGCCAGTCCGTTGTCGATCGGCTGGCCAAGGGCTTGGACGCCCTGGCGAAGAAGAACAAGGTCGAGGTGATCCGCGGCCGCGGAACGCTCAACGGCGGCAAGCGGGTCAACGTCAAGACGCTCGACGCGGACGGCAAGCCGGACGGTGAGCGGCCGCTCGACGCGACCGACGTGATCCTCGCGACCGGCTCAAGAGTCAAGTCGCTCCCCGGGCTCGAGCCGGACGGCAAGCAGATCATCACGTCCGACGAGGCGACCACCGGGAGCACGCTGCCCAAGAGCATCATCGTCGTGGGCGGTGGCGCGGTCGGCGTCGAGTTCGCGTCCTTCTACAAGGACGCGGGCGTCGAGGTCACGCTGCTCGAGTACCTGCCGCGACTCACGCCGCTCGAGGATGCTGAGATCTCCAAGGAGTTGGAGCGCAGCTTCCGCCGGCGCGGCATCAACGTCATCACCAGCGCCCGTTTCGACACAGCGGCGGTCAAGAAAGACGAGCAGGGCGTGAGCGTCCACGTCGGCAAGGAAGGGGAGGAGCCCAAGGAGGTCCGCGCCGAGCAGATGCTCGTCGCCACCGGCCGCGCCCCAAATAGCGACAACGTGGGATTGGAATCAACGCGAGCCAAGCTCGAGAAAGGCTTCGTGCTGGTCGACGCGCGCATGCGCACCGCTGAGCCGCACCTCTACGCGATCGGCGACCTGATAGGCGGTCTGCTGCTGGCGCACGTCGCCGCGCACGAGGGCATAGCGGCAGTCCATGCGATCGCGGGCGCAGAGGCTGAGAAAGTCGACTACCTCACGATGCCGCGCGCGACCTACTCACGGCCGCAGATCGCGTCCATCGGCCGCACGCAGGAAGAGGCGGAAGCTGCCGGCATGACCGTCAAAATCGGCAAGATGCCTTTCCAGGCAGTCGGCAAGGCGCTCATCCGCGGCGAGCACGAGGGCTTTGTCAAGGTCGTCGCGGACGCAAAGACGGACGCGCTGCTGGGCGTTCACATGATCGGCGCCAGTGTGACGGACCTCATCGCTGAGGCTTCGGTGGCGATGTTGCTGGAGGCCACCGCCTGGGAAGTCGGTAACTCGGTCCACCCGCACCCCACCCTGTCGGAGGCGCTGGGCGAGGCGGCCCTCGCCGTCGACGGCAAGTCGATCAACTTCTAAACTCCGCGGCTGATGGCAACCACGAAGCCGGCACCCGCCGCGAAGGCCGATACCCCGGCCGATTCCCCAACTGATCCCAAGGTGCTTGGCGCCGACCTGGGACTCACCAAGGACGACCTGCTCGAGATGTACCGCCTCATGGCGGAAGCGCGCGCGGTCGACGAGCGGATGTGGATCCTCAATCGCGCCGGCAAGATCCCGTTCGTCATCAGCGGCCAGGGTCACGAAGGCGCGCAGGTCGCGTTGGCCTATGCCCTGAAGAAGGGCCACGACTGGATGGTCCCGTATTACCGGTCCGTAGCGAGCCTCATCACGTTCGGCATGAGCGCGCGCGAGATCATGCTCGCCCAGTTCGCGCGCGGCGTTGATCCCTCCAGCGGCGGCCGGCAGATGCCGGGTCACTACGGCATCCTCGAGCGCAATATCCTGTCTGTCTCTTCGCCTGTCGCCACTCAGCTGTTGCACGCCACCGGCATCGCGTGGGCGGCCAAGCTGCGCAAGAGCGACGTCGTGACGATCACCTACATCGGCGAGGGCTCGTCCAACCAGGGCGACTTCCACGAGGGTCTCAACTTCGCCGGCGTCCATAACCTGCCGGTCATCTACGTCGTGGAGAACAACGGCTACGCCATCTCCGTGCCCATGGCGCTCCAGAGCGCGGTCGCGGACATCGCCATTCGCGGCGCGGGCTACAACATGCCCGGCGTGATCATTGATGGCACCGACGTGCTGGGCTGCTATCGCGCCGGCCGCGAGGCAATTGAGCGGGCGCGGCGCGGCGACGGTGCAACCCTTATCGAGGCCAAGGTCACCCGACTCACCGGCCACTCCTCGGACGACCAGCAGACGAAATACCGCAGCGCTGAGGAACTCGAGACCGAGAAGGGGCGCGACCCGCTGCCGGTCTTCCGCGACCAGCTCCGCGCCGCCGGGCTGCTCGACGACGGGACCGAGGCGAACATGGTCGCCGAGGCGCGCAAGGTGGTTGAGGACGCGACCGATTGGGCTGAGGCACAGTCCGATCCGGATCCCGCCACTGCCCAGCGCCACGTCTACGGCGACCTGCCGCCCGCGCGCATGGACGATCCGCTGTGGACCGGCGTGCGGTTCATCGGCGATGGCGGCCCGTGGGGCGCTCTCAAGGATGGTGGCGACTGATGGCCGTCATGACCTTCATCGAGAGCGTACGCACCACTCTGGCGCAAGAAATGCGGCGCGACGATTCGATCGTCGTGCTGGGTGAGGATGTCGGCAAGAAGGGCGGCGTCTTCCTTGCGACGGACGGGTTGTACGACGAGTTCGGCGGCGACCGCGTGCTGGACACGCCGTTGAGCGAATCGATGATCGTTGGCGTCTCGATTGGCGCTGCCGTTGCCGGTCTCCGACCCGTCCCGGAGATCCAGTTCGCGGACTTCATCTTCCCCGCGTTCAACCAGATCCTGTCGGAGGCGGCCCGGATGCGCTTCCGATCGAACGGCGCTTTCACATGCCCCATCACGTTGCGGGCGCCCTACGGCGGCGGCGTTCATGGCGCGCTGTATCACTCGCAGAGCGTCGAGGCGTTCTTCGCCCACATCCCGGGCTTGAAGATCGTCATCCCGTCTACGCCATACGACCTGCGCGGGCTGTTGCGCACCTCGATCCGCGACAACGACCCGGTGCTCTTCTTCGAACACAAGAAGATGTACCGCTCCGTGCGCGGCGACGTGCCCGACGGCGACTACATGATCCCCATCGGCCAGGCGAAGGTGACGCGCGAGGGGACGGACGTCACGTTGATCGCGTACGGGCTGATGGCGCAGTACGCCCTTGAAGCTGCTGAGCTGCTCGCGTCCGACGGCGTGTCCGCTGAAGTTGTCGACGTCCGCACTCTCCGGCCGCTCGACGGCGAGACGCTGCTGACGTCCGTGCGCAAGACGGGCAAGGCCGTCGTGGTCTACGAGGACAACCGGTTCGGCGGCTACGGCGCGGAGATCGCCGCCATCCTGGCCGAGGAGGCCTTCGAGTCGCTCGACGGACCCATCGTTCGCGTCACCGGCCCGGACGTCCCCGGCGTGCCCTACAACCACGTCCTCGAGGACTGGTTCATGCCCAACCCTGAGCGCATCGCGGAAGCCGCCCGCCGCCTCGCGGCCTACTAACCCCCGCCCGCGCCCGCCGCGATGGCCATCGTCTCGCTCATTCCCATGACCTCCGAGCGCTACCTCGCGTGGCGCGCCGGCGCCGTCGCCAGCTATGCCGACGAAAACGTCAAGTCCGGACACTGGGAGCCGGACCAGGCACAGTCCCTCTCGGAAGCCCAGTTCAGCGAGCTCCTGCCCCACGGCCCCGACACGCCCGGCCAGTGGCTGTGGTCCATCGTGGCCGAGTCGGGCAACGAGGTCGGCATCCTGTGGGTGGCGCGCGATCGCCAAGGCCGGGCGTTCATCTACGACATCGAGATGAATCCCGCCTATCGAGGGGAGGGTTACGGAACGGCCGCGCTGCTGGCGCTCGAAGATTGGTGCCGAGCCAACGGGTTCGGCTCGATCGGGCTGCACGTCTTCGGCCACAACGACGGTGCGTGGCGCCTGTACAAGCGGCTCGGCTACATCGAGACAAGCGTCCAGATGGAGAAGCGGCTCTAGCCGTCCTCGCCCCAGCGCCACCCCAGGCGCCGTCCCCCGCGCGCTGACCTCCCGTCACCTAGCCATTCCCTGACTCTTATCCGAGTTCGGCCCCCAGCCATCCCGCCCGGCGGCCTCTAATCGCCATCGCGTAGCTCAGCAGAAACCACAGCCCCGCTATGGGACCGCTGGGCGCTCGCAGCCAGCGACGGACGGCATGTCCTCGGTCGGGCAGCGCTCGGTCGAACACGCTGGCACGCCGATCGATTCGTCTTCGAAGCGTGCTGAGATCAGGCATGACCAGCAACCGAACCGTGCTCCGCGCGTTCCACCCAAAGGTCTCGCGGGCAATCTTCGGAGCCAGTCGCGTCTTCTCATCCAGTTTGCGCAACGTCGCTTCTGCCGACGCCAGATCAGTCTTTACTTCGATGACCAACAAGGTGAGCGTCGTCGGGTCCCACGCCATGATGTCGTAAGACCCCCGCTCGCCAAAAACCGAGTACGTGACCTCTACCCGGACCTCCCAACCCAATCGACCGAGCAGCTCGGCCAACGCCCCGACGACAGCCGAATGGTCTTCATCCAATAGCCGATCGAGCGCGCCTGCGCGCCACCGAATATCCACGACCAGCGATGCGTCGAGCGCGGCAAGGATCTGCCGGAGGACTCTGAGTGCTGGCAGATGGCCGGCTTCGGCGCGGGAAACGGTTCGTTGCGAGCAGCCAGCCGCACGCGCAAGGTCGATCTGGCGCCATCCGCGACGCCGCCGCAGAGCGCGGATCACCCGGCCGATGCGCTGGTCATCCACGCCCCAATGGTGAGCAGCGCCACTTATCGCCCGTGCGACGGACACTTATCGCCCGCGCGACGGACACTTATCCGCCGCTTACGGGTTACGATGATCCGCGAGAACACCGGCTGCAGAACACCGGCTGCGAGGAGCGTCCACCAGATGCCCAAAGTCCAGATGCCTCAACTCGGCGAGAGCGTTGCCGAGGGCACGATCGGCAAGTGGCTGAAGAAGCCCGGCGATCACGTCGACAAGTACGAGCCGATCGTCGAGGTCATCACCGACAAGGTCAACGCCGAAGTCCCGTCGCCCTACGCGGGCACGCTGACCGAGATCCTCGTCCAGGAAGGCGAGACGGTGCCCAACAACACGGACATCGCGGTCATCGAGGGCGCAGCCACTGAAGAGGCAGCCGCCCCGCCGGCACCGACCGAACCCAAGGCTGCCGCGCCCGCACCTGCAGCAGCTCCGGCACCAGCAGCAGAACCTGCATCGGCACCAGCGCCAGCCACCGGCCCTTATGGCGCCGGCACAGGCCCAGGTGGCTCCGACGAATCGCCCACGCACACTCAAACAGCGGTGGCCGCACCGGCACCCGCTCCAAGCGCTAACGGCAATGGCACCTCCGCGGCCGTCGGCACGTATAGCGGCCCCACGACCCCCGCGGTTCGGCGCATTGCGCGCGAGCACAGCGTTGACCTCTCGATGGTCGCCGGCAGCGGCCATGGTGGTCGGGTCACGCGCGAAGACGTGATGAAGTTCGTCGAGTCAGGTGGTGCAGCGGCAATGGCCGCGGCACCGGCACCGGCGGCCCAGTCGGCAGCCCCGGCAGCCCCGGCAGCGTCGGCAGCTCCGGCCCAGTCGGCCCAGTCGGCCCAGTCGGCCCAGTCGGCCCCGCCCGCTCCTTCGCCCGTCGCCCAGAGCGACTCGCTCAAACCCGTTAACCCCATGCGCAAGGCCATCGCCACCCAGATGACCAAGGCCCTCGCCATCCCCGCGGCGTACACCGTGGTCGAGGTCGACATGAGCGGTGTTGTCGCGCTGCGCGACGCAAACAAGGCCGCTTACCAGTCACGCGAGGGCATCGGCCTGACCTACGACGCGATCGTCGCCAAGGCGACGGTTGAGGCGCTCAAGGCGCACGCCGACTTCAACGCCCACTACACCGACGAGGGCCACTGGCGCCGCGCAGCAGTGAACCTGGGGATCGCCGTGGCCGTCGCTGACGGCCTGGTCGTGCCGGTCATCAAAGACGCCGACCGCCTCAGCGTCCATGGCCTCAACCGCCAGATCCGCGATCTCGCCGACAAGTCGCGCGCCGGCAAGCTCAGCCTTGACGACATCAGCGGCGGAACGTTCACGCTCGACAACACCGGCTGGACCGGCTCGCTGATCACCCAGCCCATCATCAACGCGCCGCAGGTCGGCATCCTGACGATGGAATCGATCGTGAAGCGGCCCGTCGTCATCGCGACGCCAGACGGCAAAGACGCGATCGCGATCAAGCCCATGATGTACATGTGCCTGGGCTTTGACCACCGCGCCACGGACGGCGCGCAGGCGGGCAAGTTCATCAACGACGTGAAGCGCTGGCTGGAGTCGGTCGACTCGAACCTGTCGATCTGGTAGGTCGCGCGCCGTGCGCGTTGTAGTCACCGGTGGTGCCGGCTTCATCGGCCGCGCCATCGTCGCGCGACTCGCAACGGGCGGAGTGGACGTCATCGCCCTCGTGCGCGACCCCGCGACGGCGAGCTACCTCCAAGCGCCGCACGTCACTCTGGTGGGGAGCGACCTGAAGGACACCGCCGCCATGGCCGCGACGATGGCCGGCGCTGACGGCGTCATCCACGCGGCCGGTGAGTACCGCGTGGGCATCGCGCAAGACGAGCGCCCTGGGATGCTCGACGCCAACCTGGGCACCACGGAGCGCGTCCTCGACGCCGCGATCGATGCCAAGGTGCGGCGCACCGTGTATGTGTCGACAGTGAACGTCTTTGGCGACACTCACGGCCAGACCGTCGACGAGACATATCAGCGCCACCCAACGACGAAGAACGGCCGCTTCCTATCGTTCTACGACGAGAGCAAGTACCGCGCCCACCTCGCGGCGCAAGAACGGATCGCGCGGGGCGCGCCAATCGTCATCGTCATGCCCAGCCAGATCTACGGGCCGCACGACCGCTCGAGTCTCGGCCAGCAGCTCGCGGGTGCCTACGCCGGCCGGCTGCCGTATCTCGCCCTGACAAACCTGGGCATCGGCTTCGTCCACGTCGACGATCTCGCCGCCGGCATCGTCGCGGCGCTCATCCGCGGCCGCATCGGCGAGTCGTATGTTCTGTCGGGACCTCCCGTACGGACGCGCGAAGCGCTCGCCACGGCCGCCAGAGCCGGAGACCACCGACTACCCCGACTTGCCCTGCCCACCACCTTCCTTCGACTGCTGGCATTCCTACAGCGCCGCGGCATCAACCCCGCCGGCGCAGCACCCGGCCTGACCGAGGTTCTCGCCGCCAGCGACAGCGTGACGTACTGGGCGACCAGCGCCAAAGCAGCCAGGGAGCTGGGCTTCAGCCCCCGCCCGCTGGCCAAGGGCGTCGCCGACACCTATGGAAGCGGCTAAGGAGGCGCGCCAGGTACGCGCCGAGTCGGCCCCACGTAGCCCCCACGTAGGACCCACGTAGGTGCGATCGCGTAACCCGCAAACCCGACTCAACCGGTAAACTTTCGCCAAGTTATGGGTC
>JBDTUR010000093.1:0-8020 GCA_040007635.1 Chloroflexota bacterium | reverse complement strand
AGCGTCAGCTAGATGCCCGGCCAGGTTGCGTAGTGGAGTATTGGGATTTGAATCGTCCTCGGTCGCGTCTTGTGCGCGGGGAGGATCACTCCTGGCGCGGCCGAGAGCCTTTACCACCTCGATCCCGATCGATCGGCTTGGTTGCCAAACGCTGGGAGTCACACAACGGCCGGACCGATGCGTCCTAGACTGCCGGCCATGGAGCGCGGCGTTAGCTGGGACGATCGCGGGGCATGGCAGCGTCTGTTCCGCGCGCTCGAGGCGTACGAAGGCGACCAGTGGCTCGACGATGTCATCCTGCCCGCGATCGAGGGCGAAAGGGCTGCGGTGGCCATACTCCACCAGATCGGTCATCCGGACAGCGCCCGCGTGTCGCTGCGCGGCTCGCCGCACGTACTGTGGGGACTGTACGCGCTCAGTCGTGTCCTGGACGTGCTGGCCAGCCCGATGCAGGCCATCAACGATGACCCTGCGCTGCTCTCATGGATGCGTATTCCCCCCGGACCCTGGTGGTACGGGCACGTACCAACGCCAGACGCATTACCGGGCTTCCTGGATGCGCTCGGCGCCTCACGAATTACCGAGCCCGCCTTCCACCCATTCTTTCATGAAATTGTCGACGTCGAGGAGGCGGAGGATCCGGAAGAGCCACCCGTGCTCGTGCGCGAGGAGTGGCCGGGCGCGCTGATCGGATCGATGCTCCTGCTCCGCGCCGGAGTGACGGTGCGTGCCGGCGCTCGGCACCTGGCACCCGGGGTGGCCAGCCGATCATGCCTGTATTGGGCGTGGTGGCGGCGGAACAGGATGGCGCGCGACCTGTCGCACGGCTGGGGGCACAACTCACAATGGCGAACCGAGTTCCGACGGGACTACGTCCTCGCCGATGAGCTTCTTTACAACATCGATGGCGATGGTCGGCCGCCGGACGAAGAAGACCTGACCGAGGAACAGCGCGAGACGCTGCTGCGCTACCGCTGCAGCACCACCGTCGACGTCGGTCCAGGCGTCTGGATCTGGGAGGACCGCCTCACCGAGCGGCGCTAACGGCACACGCTGAGCAGAGTGCGGGTAGCTGCCGGCATGATCGAGATCGTTCAGTTGGATCCGTTGTGGTCTCGGCGATATCGACTTGCCCTACAAAGCCATTGAACCCCAGCAACGGCTGAGTTACCGTTTCGGTAGTTGCGGCGCTGCCGCGCGGAGGAGGGACTGCGATGCACGTAATGAAGTGGCGTCCGCCTTTAGCCATGCTGATGCTCACATTGGCGGCGTGCACCGCTGCACCGCCAGCGTCCTTGGCGCCCCCGCAAGTCTCACCAGCTACTGATCCTGACGCTTTGCTCGAAAGCCTGGCGCCTATGCCTGAGCTGCCGAACGAGCCTATTCCACTCGTTTCTTCTGTTTTTGACGACGGCGTCGCCAGCATGGACGAATTTCTGGCTCGCGTTGTCATCGCCAACGACGAGTTCTGGTCGTTCGCGTTCAGAACATGGGGGAGGCAAGAACCCTATTTCACCTACACGTTTCCCACTACCGGCAATTCGATCGCGACGCCTTGTGGACCGACGAACGACACCACGCTGATGTACTGCCCGGCCTCCGACGGCGTCTATGTATCAACTCAGGCTGCCTACGACCTTTGGACGGGTGCCCAGTTTGGAGGGGGACCGACTCCGGGATTCCAGCCGGCAGACTTTGGTGTCGCGTACATCGTCGGCCACGAGATCGCCCACAACATCCAGAATGAGCTAGGGATATTCCCGCGGGGTGACACCGTCAAGAACCACGAGTTGCAGGCCGATTGTTTGTCGGGCATTTGGGCACGCTGGGCGTACTCGCAGAACCAATTGGACGCCGGTGACCTAGAAGAGGCAGTCGAGGCGGCGGAATGGGGCGGCGACTACCAGAATACGAACCAACAGCACCACGGGCTCCCGAGCGAGCGCTCGGCTGCGTGGGCACTAGGGTTCAACAACTATTCGATGGCCACTTGCAACGTGTACAACAGGCCCAGCGAGTAGCTCTAGCCGCCGGGCGTTTGTATGGTGCCCGTGGACGCCGCCGCCACTATCGCGTCGGCTGTGCTCGCCTATCTGCCGATTGTCGCCTGGCTCATTTTCTTCTATACAAGAGATCGAAGTCCGGAGCCCAAGCGCGCGGTCGTCGTGATGTTTCTACTCGGCGTGGGCGCAACTGTGCCGGCAGCCGTAGCCAACACGACGTGGCAGGAATTCCTCCTTGGGTCGAGATTCCTGACCTTTGAGCTCGCCGCCTCGCCTGCGGTCAGCGTCGCTGCGTACACGGCGGCGGCCGCGTTCAGTGAAGAGCTCCTTAAGGCGGGCGTCGCGTGGCTGGGTCTGCGCAGGTCTCTGCTCGACGAGCCGATGGACGGCATCATCTACTTCACTGCCGTCAGTCTCGGCTTTGCCGCGGCCGAAAATTTCGACTATGTCCTCGGGACATTTCGCGGCACGCTCAGCGGTGGCCTCGGCACGATCGGGACGTTCCAAGCAGCCGGCATCACGGCAGGCGAACGCGCTGTCCTCAACACCTTAGGTCACGTCGCGTGGACTGCCACGATTGGCTATTTGGTCGCGCAACACACTCTGCGGCGCCTGCAGAAGCGGGTCGTCGTGGGTGGCCTGGTCCTTGTGGCCGCGCTACACACGCTGTTCAACCTTTCCCACATTGCCGCGGTTCGCCTGCTTCGCGATGATCCTCACCTTGTTCAGGTCGCTGCCATGTTGCCGGCCCTTCTCGTCAGCTTAGGCGTCCTGGCCATCGTCTTCAAGAGGGCGCGGCGCGACGACGCGGTACAGCAGGAGCAACAAAAGGGACGCCGTGACTAGGACGGTCCTGACATTCCCCGTGCGGTCCGGGACATTGGATCCATATTGAGCGCCCGCGTTCTGATATCCAATCAGCGATGGGCCCTCTATTGGCGTTGTGGTAACTGCATGTGCGGGGCATTCTTCCGTCGATCGAGGTCGACGGTCCACGGCGACCTCCGGGCGGCTCGTCGGTGCCTTCGGACGCGGCTTCCGATTCGGGCCTATTTCACTGCGTCGATCATATGGCGCCGCGATGAGCCGACGCCGGTCCACGCCCGGTGGATCGGCTCTTCATATCCCGTCCGACGTTAGACAACGGAAAGGATGTCGTCACCAGATCCGCTGCCACTTAAGTCGCTCAGTCACTCGCCATGCCGACGCTCTCGTAACAAAAGTCTCCTAGTACAGACTTCGCCAGCGCCTGGCACGCCGGATTCGATTGCCGCGTGTCGGCCGCAGAACGTCAACCCGCCTCTAGCTGGGCGGCGGCAACCCTGGCGGGTCGAACGGTACGGTCGGAGGCGTGCCCATGGGAAGTCCCGAATTCTCAGGCGGCGGTGCGGTGTTAGGTACCTGAAGTGACGGGTTCGCAGCTGGCGTGGGATGGGCCTGGTCCGGCGTAACCACGGGCCGCGGCGTTGCGGGCACGGCCGCTGGAGTCAATGCCGGAGGCACCGGGCTACAACCCGAGATCGACGCAACGGTGGTAACGGCGATTACTAGCGACGCGCCAATCTTGAGCCTCAGGTGAGGTCGCATCGCTAGACCGCACAGTAGATCTGCGCCGCCATACTCGGGGCCGAGTAGTCGAAGTGGTCGGCCCACAGGTAGTCGTATCCCGACGCCGACATATCGTCCGCGAACCAATAGAACTCGATCGCCGCGCGATAGTAGCCGGTCAGATTCATGTTCCACGTGAACGAGTCTGTGACCCACGCCTGCCGGTCGTAGTCCCACCAGTCGGAGGGTGCGGAGGTACTGTTTAGACCATCGCCGACCCAGCCAGCGCGCCAGGGCGAGGTAACGTCGAAACTCCAATTGACGGCATCCGTGGAATAAAACAGGTTGATCTTGTAAGCAACCAGTTGCAGATGCGTGTTGCCGATCACGTCGAGGCGAGGCTGGACTGGAGAGGCGAACATTGGAGGCGCCGGTACCGAAAGCTGGTGAACACCCGTCGATGTACTCCAACACACTGCCTGCGCGTAGTGATACCCATATGAGCCTTCTGCTGCGGAGGCTGGAGTGACCAGTACGGCTGTCAGAGCCCAGGCAGCCAGCACTCCTGTGATCGATTTTCGCAAGTGCACCAATAATTCCTCCCGCTTATGGTTGCCCCACACTAACACGCGAACACGAGGAATCTAACTGAAGGCGACTTCATGCTTCGTGGGCATTAAGAGGTGCCGCGGCTGCTCAACTTCTCGCCGAGATGTCCACCAGCGATGCGCGTGCTTTCTCAGCAGCGACGAGGTTGCCCTTTTGCTCGTAGAGGGCGAGCGCCTGCCCGAGAGCGACCTTCGCGTCCTCGAATCGACCGGCCGCTTCGAACACATCCGTCAACCTCGCGAAGCAGTTTCCCTGCATGTTGATGTCATCGGTCCCCGCGGCGATGTCTACCGCCGCGCGCGCTCGCGCTTCCGCGTCGATGAGATTCCCGCGGTGGATTAGCACCAACGAATGCGCCCGTCGCCATCGGATCTGCGCGTCGTAATCGTCGGTGGTCGCTATCTCTGATGCGGTGAGCGACTGGTGGTCCGCCTCATCGTCCTTCCCACCCAGAGCGAGCACCTCGGCGAAGAGCCCAACGAGGGTCGATAGCAAAGCCCGGGCACCGATCGCCTCGAAGATGGCGTAAGCCTCGCGCAGCTGAGCCTCGGCGACTTCCGGACGGCCGGCCGGCACCTCTATGAACTCAGCCGAGAGCCCTCGGGCGCTCCCTTCATCGGCTGCTAGCCCAAGTTCCTCGAACATGTGCTGCGCTTCCGCGATTAGCGCGCGCGCCCGGATGAAGTCACCTCGCATTGCAAGGAGGCTGGCCAGTACGCAACGGACCCGAGATTCCGCACGGAGGTTCCCCTTGACTCGCTCGAGGAGCTGTTCGGCTACGGCGAGACCTTCCAAGGACGAAGTGGCGTCGAACACAAGTCCAATCGCCAGCGTGGTCAAGGCGCGCACTTCAAGGTTCCTATTCCCCGCGACGCGCGCGTACTCGGACGCCTTGGCTGCCGCATTGGCCCCGGCCCGCGAGTCGCCGGCTAAGCCAGCGACAGAGGCGGACAGGTTCCACGCGGCCGCAAGACCATCGGTGTCGCCGCGTTCTTCAAAGAAATTGATCGCCACTTCTAGGTCGTGTTGCTCGTCGCTCGGTCCGCTAGAGAACAGCGCAACATACGCTCGCATGACCCGGGCACGCCATTCCAGAATCTCGTCGCTACGTAAGCGAGCGTCGCCGATCAACGCGTCTAGACGCGCGAGAGCGGGCTCAAAGTCGCCCACCTGATTCTCTGCGTCGGCGAGCGACATGGTCGCGTTGGCCCACAGCTCACCGCGGGGAAGCAGGGCTGTCGCCCGACGGAGAAGGTCGGCTGAGGAGTACATGTCCCCACGATCAAGTGCACGTTCACCGCTATGGGCGAGATGTTCGCCAGCTCGTTCGGCCAGTCGCGCCAGGGGCTCACGGCTGGCGCCCAGTTCGATGCGGTACCGGTGGGCCTGCTCGAGGTGATGACCCACGATCTCCTCGTATTCGGTCAACCTCTCGCCGGCCAACCGCTCCAGCCAGTCGGCAAACTTCTCATGAAGCTCGGCCCGCTCGGACTTGGGCAAGCCATCGTAAGCCGCATCGCGGATGAGCAGATGGCGGAACTTGAACGCATCACCAGCGGCGAGTTCGGAGCGCTCGGGCCGGATGAGCTCCTTGCGCACCAGCGCGACCAGCCCGCGGGCGATCTCAGGGCGCAGCGATTCGGGCGCCAGCTCGGTTACGGCGGCCTGCTCGAAGACGCGCCCAACGACCGACGCGCGCTCGGCGATGGATCGCTCGGACGGTGATAGCTGCTCGAGGCGCGCGGCGAGCAGGGCCCGCACGGTCGGTGGCACGGTGACCTGCTCTAGGTCGCCCTGCGCCTGCCATTGCCCCGCGCGTTCGACGACGAGCCCGTCGTCGATCAGCATGCGCACCATCTCCTCGAGATAGAGCGGGTTGCCCTCGGCGGCGCCCAGGATGCGCCCGCGCAACGACGCCGGGAGCGCTTGGCCGCCGGGCAGCGCTTCGATGAGTCGCTCGGTCGCCTCGCTCGCGAGGGGCTCGAGCAGGATGGTCGTGGCGTTGAGCTTGCCGCCACCCCAGCCCGGCCGCTTGTCGAGTAGTTCAGGGCGGGCCGGGCAGAGCAGCAGGAGCGGTGCGTCACGGGCAAGGTCGGCGATATGCTCGAGCAGGTCGAGCAGCGCCGGCTCTGCCCAGTGGATGTCCTCCACCAATACGACCAGAGGACGTTGGCGGGCAAGGTGCTCGAGCAGTTTGCGCGTGGCCCAGAAGATCTCTTCCTGCGGCGCGGCCTGAGTCGACAGGCCGATGGCACTCGCGATGCGCGAGGCGAAAACCTCGGCATCGCGCTCGCCGGACGCTAACGCCTCGAGCTTGCTCGCTGCACCTGCTGCGGAGTCGCGCTCGTCGATGCCCGCCGCAGCATGGACGATCTCGCGCAATGGCCAGTAGGTGATTCCTTCGCCGTAGGACAGGCAGCGACCCTTCAAGACGGTCGCCTCGCTCTCTACCGATGCCAGGAACTCGGCCAACAGGCGGCTCTTGCCCACGCCGGCGGTGCCGAGGAGCGTGAAAAGCTGCGGCGTTCTGTCACGAACGGCAACCTCGTACGCGTCGCGCACTCGGTCGAGCTCACGCTCGCGGCCGACGAGGGGCGCGTCGAGCCGGCGCGCGTGGCCCTGGGTGCCGGGCAGGACCGAAACGAGCCGATAAGCGGCGACCGGGGCCGCCTTACCCTTGGCCATCAGCGGCTCGACGACCTCCACAGCCACGGCATCGCGGACCAGGCCGTGGGTGCTCTGGCCGATGAGGATCTCGCCCGGGCCGGCCGCCTGCTCAAGACGCGCCGCGGTGTTGACGTGATCACCCGTCACCAGCGTTTGACCTGTTGACGCGTCGCCGGCCACCACCTCACCCGTGTTGACGCCGATGCGGAAGACGATTTCCAGCCCGCGCGCGACGCGGAGCTCTTCGTTGAGCGCTCCGACAGCGTCGCGCATCTCGGCCGCCGACCTGACCGCCCGAAGCGCGTCATCCTCGTGCAGCGTAGGGATGCCGAAGACTGCCATGATCGCGTCGCCGATGAACTTCTCGACCGTCCCGCCGTGGCGCTCGACGATTTGCTTGATGGCGCTGAAGTAGCGGCCCATGAGCGCACGCATGGCCTCAGGGTCGAGCTGCTCGCCGATCTGGGTGCTGCCGACCACGTCCGCGAACAGTACCGTCACCGTCCGCCGCATTGCACGGGGGACTACGGCGGCGACGACGACGGGCAGCTTCTGAGCAGTACTCAGAAGTGTCACCGCACGCGCCGCGATCGTGTCAGCGTGGCCTTCCATGCCGTCGGGGTATGCGTCGATGCGCTGTACCAGCTGCAACAGGTAATGGAGCGATCCCGCGGGCGGCAGCTTTTCCAGCCGGACAGGCAGGAGAGGCAGACCACGGCCGACGGCAATCGCGACCTCACGCGCCACATGGTCCGACTCATTGGCGGCCCGCGAGATGAGAACGATCAACAGTCGGGCACGCTCGACTGCGTCGGCGATCTGTTCCGCCCATGGTCGCGCACTTACTACGTCGTCGGGAGCCATCCACGTCGTGAGCCCGACCTTGTCAAGCGCCGTGCGCAGCACCCGAGCCGCGGCCGCATCTTGGGAGCTGTGGCTGAGGAAAACATCAACGCTCACTGCTCGGCACTTTACCTCGGCCCGGGTAAACAGCGGCGGCTTATGCCGACCGCCGAAAGTCTCGGCTACGCATCAAGCGAACTTGGCCCAAAGGGCTTGCCGCGACGTCGCATCGATTGACGACGCCGTTGCGGCTGTGCCGGACCCGCGTCCGGAGCGAGTCAGTCTTGGCGGCCGTGTCCGTCAGCGCCGCTCGGTGAGGCGGTCCTCCCAGATCCAGACTCCTGGACCGA
>JBDTUR010000092.1:0-8041 GCA_040007635.1 Chloroflexota bacterium | reverse complement strand
CACGGCGTTCGCGCGAGCGATCGACCTCGCCCTGACCGAAAAGGTCGACCTGGTGCTGATCTGCGGCGATCTGTTCGACTCGAACAGCCAGCCGCGCCGGTCGGTCGAACGCGCCGCGGCCGAGCTTTCGAAGCTCGTCGAGCGCCACGTCCCTGTGGTCGTCATTCCCGGTACTCACGATTGCTACGAGCCAGGCTCCATCTATCGCGCCTTTGACCTCGCTCAACTGGCTGGGGCTCCGCCCGGCAGCGACCTCGTGACCGTCATGACCGATGTCCATCAGCAGGTCGACTTCGGTCCATTGGGAGTGTCGGTGCTGAGTCGGGTCTTCCCCGCCAAGCGCGCGGCGGAAAGCCCACTGGTTGCGCTGCGGACCGCCGCCGAAAAGGCGCGCGGGCTGCGGGCGGAGACCTACCTGGTCGGCATGATCCATGGCTCGATCGCCCAGCCGGGGCGCTTCGAGGAGGATGAAGTGATCGTCACTACTGACGAGATCGCCCGGAGCGGCCTGGACTATCTCGCGCTGGGCCACGTCCACTCCTTCCGCAAGGGACGCGCCGGCAACGTCGTATTTGCCTACTCGGGCGCGCCCGAGCCGGTCGCGCTTGACCAGGACGGCGCGGGCCAGGTGCTGCTCGTCAACCTGGACGAGCGTGACGGCCAGCGCGTCGTCACGATCGAGCCGCGACCCGTTGGCAGGACGCGCTTCAAGAAGGTGGAGCTCGACGGAGCGATGGTCGCGTCCCAGGCGGCGCTCGCCGCTCAGCTGCGCGAGCTGGCCGATCCGGACCTCGTGTTGGACGCGCGCATCGTCGGCGTTCGCTCGACTGAGCTCGACCTCAACATCGATGAGCTGGCGCGGCAACTCGAGGGGTCGTTCCTCCGGCTGCGCGTGCGCGACGCGTCCGTTGTTGCGCTGCCCGAGGACGCCGCGGCGCCGCCCGACACGATCCTGGGTGCCCTGACGCGCGACTTCCGAGCGCGCATCGACGATCACGAGACGCGCGGCGACAGTGAGCGCGCCGCCGAGTTGCGCGAGGCGCTGCGGCTGGGCGTCGCCTTGCTCGATGACCCATCCCGGATCACGCTGGCTTAGACCCATGATCATCACTCGCCTGCGCCTCGCCAACTTCCGCCGCCACCGGTCACTCGACGTGGCGTTTGAGCCTGGGCTGAACGTCATCCGCGGCGCCAACGAGGCGGGCAAGTCGACCGTGCAGCGGGCGATCGAGATGGCGCTCTTCCGCCGGCCCACGTTCAGCGGCGTTGAACTCGATGACACGCGGCCGTGGCAGGACCCGCAGAGCCAGCCCACGATCGATCTCGACTTCACCGACGGGGGCCGCGCGGGCACGATCCACAAGAATTTCGCCGGCGCCAAGGGCACGGTCACGCTCACCCTGGGTGGCGAGTCATTCAACGATCCGGCGACCGTCGACCAGCAGGTCGTGGCGCTGACGGGCATCCCGTCGGAGAAGTTCTTCCGGGCCAGTGCCAGCGTCCATCACCAGGAGCTGACCGGGCTCGCGCAGGACGAGAACACCCTTCGCGATCGGCTCCAGCAGTCGATGAGTGGCGCTGATAGTGGTATCCACGCCGCGCGCCGCAAGCTCGAAGAGGCGATCCGCCGGTACCGGACTGAGGGCGCCAAGAACCCGGGCTACCTGAAGGTGATGCGCGCTGACGTCGAGCGGCTGCGCGACCAGGTGCAGCGCGGCGAAACGGCGTTGGCACAACTCGAGGCCGATCGACGCGCGCTGGCCGATGCGAGGACCGCGCGGACGCAACTCGATGCGCGGGTTGCCGAGCAGCGTGAGGGCGCGGCCAAGGCTGAACGAGCAGTTGAATTGAATAACCGACTCACCGAGTCGACCAAGCGCTATGCGCTGTATAAGCGTGCGGCGGAGCTGCGCGAGGACATCGGCCGACTCGAGGCGTCGCACCCATCGCGGGTCGCGCTGCCGGAGTTGCGCACCACGCTTGAACATCTGCGCACGATTGAGTTCAGCCTGTCGGAGATGCGCGCGGAGTTGGCGGCCGAGGCGGACCTGTCGGGGTACGACGCCTCGATCCCGGACCCGCGTTGGCGCCCATGGCTCGTGGTCGCAGTGGTCGCGCTTCTGGGCGCGGCAGTCTTCGGATTTCTGGGTTTCGCGATGAGCATGGGCACGAGTGGGCTGGGCCTTGCCGGCGTACTCGTTGTCATCGCCGTGATCGCCTTTCTCCTGGGCGCCCGGCAGCGGACGCGACAGACCAACGTCAGGCTGCAGAACGAGTTGCGCGACGTGGAGATTGCGCGCCGCCTCGCCGGCCGCACAGACCTTGGCGAGCGCGTGCGCCAGGCCGAGCAGGATCGCGCCCAACAGATGTCGCCGCTGGGCGTATCTGACCTCGCCGTGGCTGAGACGACCCTTGCCGCGGAGACGGACCACGTCGCCAAGATCGGTTCGTGTCGCGCCGAATACCGCGGCCTGATGGGCGGCGACCCAACCGACGAGGATGTCGTCGAGTTGCGCGACAAGGCGGCCACGGAGGTTGAAGAGGCGCGCCACGCCCTGGCTGGCATGGGCGAGATGGGTAAAGAGCCAGAACGGTTCCTCTCCAGCTTTCAGCTGGCGATCACGCGGGTCAGCTCAGAGCGCGAGGCGGCGATCGGCGCGGTGGCACAGGCCGAGGCGCGGGTCAACGCCAACGAGACCGACGCGGAGAAGGTTACGGCCGACGCCGAGTCGCTCAGCACGGCCGACGAGAACCTGGCCGCGGCCGAACGGCGGGTGCGCATCTACGAGGACGTGCTCGCGGCAGTGAATGCCGCGGAGCTTGGCACCATGAAAAAGGCCGCGCGGTTCCTCGAGGGCCACATGGCGCGCGACATTGAGCGCATCAGCGGCGGCCGCTATCGCCGGTTGCGCGTCGACGAGGCCACGCTCACCTTCAGCGTCCACTCACCCGAAACAGACAGCTGGATCGACGTCCGGCGCCTTTCGCAGGGCACGCTCGACGCGCTCTATCTGTGCGCGCGCCTGGGCATCGTGCGCCAGGTGACCGGACCGGCGGCCCCGCCAATCGTTCTCGACGACCCGTTCGTGACCTTCGACGACGAACGCGCGACACGCGCGCTGGGACTCCTGAAGGACATGTCAAACGACCTGCAGGTCATCCTGCTGACGACCTCGGACCGGTATGACGAACTGGCTGACAACGTCGTCGTTCTGCCTGCGCCGGCCGAACGTGATGAGCCGGACCCGGTCGCGCCCATACCATCGGCCGAGTCGATGTCTGTCTGGTCGGGCGGCGAGCTCCCTCCAACTGAACCGCGTCCGTCCGCCAAGGGCCAATCCAACGGCACCGGTGACGGCGCCGATGCCGTCGAGCCCGCGCCGCTCTGGCCCGTGGAGGACCGCTGATCGGCGGAGGCTTGGTCCTTGGGCTGCTTTCCGCGGTCACGTGGGGCGCGGGCGATTTCTGCGGCGGCCTGATCAGCCGTTACACCAGCACTTTCAGCGCCGTATTCACGGCCCAGGTGATTGGCTGGATGGGCGCCCTTCTATTGGTGGCGGTGGCCGGCGAGGCAGCGCCCACCGCTGAGACTGTGATCTTTGGCGCGGTTGCCGGTGCCTTTGGCGTATCGGGGCTCGTGTGCTTCTACTACGCGCTTGGCCGCGGCACGATGGGCGTGGTCGCGCCCCTGGCCGCGCTTATTGGCGCCGGCGTCCCGGTATTGCTCGCGATCTATAACGGAGAGCTGGTATCGCTCGCCCGACTGGGCGGGATCGGCCTGGCGCTGGCCGCGGTGGTGCTCATCTCGCTGCCCGCGGGCGAAAAGACCGCCGACGAGCGCCGCCGCCTGCGCATCGACTTTGCCGACCTACCGCTGGTGGTTCTGTCCGGCCTGGGCTTTGCCGGCTTCTTCGTCTTCATCGGGCATGCGTCTGCGGGCGGTGGACTGTGGTGGCCTCTCGCGATCGTGCGCACCACGGGCGTGTTGATGATTGCGGCGGGCTTTGGCTATTTGATGCTGCGCGCCCGACCGGCACCTTTACGCGAGCGCGTCGCCCACGTCCTGGGCGCAGCTCACTTGCGGCACTGGCCCTTCAGCCGTCTTGCGCTCATCACGACCTTCGTTGTTGCCGGTGTGGGCGACCTGGGGGGCAACGTGTTCTTCGTGCTCGCCCAGCACGCCGGCGCATTCAGCGTCGCCGTCGTCCTTTCGTCGCTCTACCCGGTGTTTACGACCGTTTTGGCTGTGCTGCTGCTGCACGAACGGCTTCGTCGCTCCCAGGTAGTGGGAGTCGTGCTGGCCACGCTGAGCGTGGCGTTGCTGCGCTAGATGCGCCACATTGTGAGCGCCTGCCCGGCCAGCGCGCATAACGCGACGACGACAATCGGCGGCAAGCGGGCAAATAGCAGTCCCAGTGCGGCCGCGGCGACGGCCACGTCAATGATGCTGTTGACGCTGCCTGTCCAGACCGGGTTGTACAGCGCTGCCGCGAGCAGGCCGACGACCGCCGCACCCGTTCCGGCCAAGGCACGACGGAACGATTCCGACGCGCGCAATCGCGCCCAGAAGGGCATGACGCCCCAGATCAGCAGGAAGCTCGGCAGAAAGATCGCCCCCAGGCAGAGCAGGCCGCCCAGCCAACCCGCGGGCGCCACGATCGAAACCGTGCCCAGGTACGCGGCAAACGTGAACAGCGGCCCGGGCACGGCCTGCGCCGCGCCGTAGCCCGCGAGGAATTGGCCCTGGCCGATCCAGCCGGGATCGACGGTGGCCGATTGGAGCAAGGGCAGCACCACGTGGCCGCCGCCAAAAACGAGCGCGCCGGAGCGATAGAAGCCTTCGAGTTGCGCGACGGGCAGCGAGCCGGTGGCGGCCGCGACGAGCGGCAGGCCAACGAGCAGCGCAGCGAAGGTGATGAGCAGGACCGCGCCTGTCCGGCGTGAGACGGTTGCCGGTTCCGCGACGTCGTCGGTGGGCAGCGGCGCCCTCAGCAGGACGTAGCCAATGACGCCGCCGCCGATGATCACCGCCACCTGGGTCAGCGGGGTGCTCCACAGCAGGGCCACGACTGTCGCCGCAATAGTCACGAGACGGCGCGGCCAGTCCGGCGCGAGGGTGCCGGCCATGAGCAGCACCGCCTGGGCCACGATGGCCACTGCGGCCAGTTTCAGGCCGTGCACCCAGCCCGCCGATGCGATGTCGCTGGAGCTCGCCAGCACGGCGAACCCGATCATCGCGATTGCTGACGGCGCGGTGAAGCCCAGCCATGCCGCGATTCCACCGATCAGACCGGCGCGGCGGGTGCCGATGGCGATGCCGAGCTGGCTGCTCGCCGGCCCGGGCAGCAGCTGGCACAGGGCCACCAGGTCCGCGAAGCTGCGCTCGTCCAGCCAGCGCCGACGCTCCACGTACTCGCGCCGGAAGTACCCCAGGTGGGCGATCGGGCCGCCAAACGATGTCAGGCCCAACTTCAGCGCGACGGCCAGGACCTCTCGCGGCGTGCCCGCGCCGGTCGCGGCGGCCAAGCTCAGGTCAGCGCGGCGGTTGCTTGAGCAGCGCCGCGGCTCCCCTGTCGAGCAGCCACACGGCGTTGGCTGACAGGGCCGACTGAGCCGGCCACCTGTTTACATCCCGCTCGTTGCCCAGCACGCTGGCGACGATCTCCGACTTACCCGCTCCGGCAGACATCACGAGCACCAGGCCAGCCTCGGCAATGGACTTGGCGCTGAGCGTCACGCGCGCGATGTGCGGCTCGACATGGGTGGGCGCCGGGATGGCGAGGACGATCGGGGCGTCGTCCGCGAGCGCCGGCGACCCTGGGAAGATCGAAAGCACGTGCCCGTCCGGGCCCAGGCCGGTGAGCAGCACGTCGAAACGGGGCACACCGCCGCGCGCCAGGGGCATGTGCCGCGTCAATTCCTCGGCGTAGCGCTGGGCGGCGAGCTCGACCGGGTCGTCGTCGCTCAGTGCCTCATCCACCGGAACGGGATGAACGTTCTGCGGGTTTATCGGTAGGGCTGTCTCGCTTTCTTCGCCGCCTCCCAGGAGCTGGGCATAGGCCAGCCCGGCGTTGGAGTCGGGATGGTCTGCCGGCACGAAGCGCTCGTCGCCCCACCACAAGTGGACGCGCGACCAATCCATGGCAGCGCGGTGCGTGGGATCGGCAAGTTCGCGGTACAGCGGCCCGGCCGACGAACCACCGGTCAGCGCGATGTGCGCCACGTGGCGCTCCTTAACCGCGGCGTCCAGCGCGGCGATTACCCGGCGCGCCGCCTCGCGGGCAACCTCAGCAGCATCCGGGAGCACCACGATTTCAGCCACCGCCCAGCAACCTCACGGCGCGAATGAGCGCCTGCTCGAAGGTCCGGTCGAGCCCCGGCCGCTCGAGTGCCTCAGCGATGAACGGCATCTCGTCGAAGGGTTCGAGCTGTCCCGCCCGCCGCGTGACCGGCGCACCGTTCCAGTCGGCCGTTGCAAGCAGATGATCCGCCTGGCGCGTGACGCGGGCGCGGACAAGCGCCTTTGGTCGCGTGGCCTCGATGTCGACGCGGACCAGCGAGCCAGCCGCACGCTTGGCGCCATCGAGCGTTGCGCGCACCGGGTGGATCTCAACCGCGATCTCGCGCCGGCCATGGCGGAACGCGCCGTGCAGCTCATCGGTGTCCGCACTGCGGCGGGCCAGCGGCCGCGCAATCTCCCAGCCCAGCCGCGAGGCGAGCCAACCCAGGTAGAAGGCCGCGCGCGAAACGCGCAGCGTGTCAGTTGGCCGGGCGACATCGACGCGGACGCTCTTGATGTGGTCCAGCTCGCGCGTCAGCAGCGGATGGTCGAACAGGCCGGCGAGCAACTCGCGCCAGAGCGACAGCCGCAGCCAGCCGATGTCGGTCACGGCCACGCCACCGGCAATCACGGTCGCCAGGCCCGTCAAGCGCGCAGCTCCACTGTCCTCGTGGAACGTGCCCGAATCGACGAGCAGCCTGTCCGCAGTGGATACGACCTCGTCGAATTGCTTTGAGCCGAACGGCGGATCGTCGGGCCACCACAGCACTACCGGCAGGTCGTGAATGAGCAGCGGCGCCACGACACGGGACAGGTGCTGCGCCAGCTCGCCGCCGGTCTTGACGATGATCTGCTCGGTGCAGATCTCGGCCATCGAGTGGCCTGACAAGCGGCACTCGGCATAGATGTGCGCGTCGGTCGTGGCGGGGCCATCAAAGTCGCCGGGCGAGACAACGATCGCGCGCGACGGGTGGCGCTGGTTGAGATGGTTGATCGCGGCAAGCGCACGCTCCGCCGTCTCCGGCCGTGGCGCGATAACGACGAGCGTCAGCACGCTCGTCCGCATCCGCACCCGCACCGACGAGGCAGAGTGCTCGACCATGCGACTGGCCAGGCGCGGGTCGCCCAGCGCCCGCTCCAGGGCGTCCTGCGACACGTTGGGCTGTTCGGTCGCCACCGCGGCCGACGTCCACACCTCGGACAGCTTCTCGACGCACTCACTGATGCTGTGTGCGCGGACCGTCCAGCGGCTGGTGGGGTCTAGCTGAAGGTCGGTCCTCTGGACCGGCTCGGTCTCCGCGGTCATAGTCGGCGCCAGCGTCGGCCGTCGTGCTCCATCAGCTGATCGGCGGCCTCCGGCCCCCACGACCCGGCCTCATAGAAGCAGATGTCGCTATCGGGACCCCCGGTCTTGTCCCACTCGTCCCAGACCTCGTGCAGCGGCGTGACGATGCCCCACGCGGCCTCCACCTCGTCGGCGCGGGTGAAGAGCGACGCGTCGCCCAGCATGGCGTCAAGGAGCAGCGTCTCGTATGCCTCCGGCGCGTCACGCGCGAACGACGTGCCATAGGTGAAGTCCATGTTCACGCTGCGCACATCCAGGCCCAGCTCGGGCACCTTGGCGGCGAAGCGCAACATGATGCCCTCATCGGGCTGTATCCGCATCGCGAGCAGATTGGGTTCCGGCGGCGTGGAGCTCTCGCCAAAGAGCATCAGCGGCGGCAGCTTGAACTGGATCGCGATCTCCGTTGCGCGGCGGGG
>JBDTUR010000091.1:0-8076 GCA_040007635.1 Chloroflexota bacterium | reverse complement strand
CGCGCGTCCCACTCGCGGATGTGCGGCTCGATCTCGTTCGCGGCGAAATCGCGCACTGAGGACTGGACGAGCTTGTTCTCGTGCGTCAGGGCGAAGTCGATCGGCATCTAGCGAACGGTAACGGCCACGGTCTGAACCGAGTTGTTGCCCATTCCCTGGTAGTTCCACGGCTGATTGACGGGCTGCACGGCACCAGTCGAATCCGTCGCGCGGCACGAGAGGGTGTGCTCGCCCGGCTGCGCCGACCACGCGAAGGACCACGAGCGCCAGGCGAACGGACCAACCGACTCGCCCAGGGTGGCCTCCGACCATGAGCCGTCGACGCCGAACTCCACCTTGGTGACTCCACCGGCACCGGACCAGGCGCGGCCGATGATCCCAACCCTGCCGTTTTCGACCACGCGGTGGCGACTGACGTAGTCGGGTACGCCGGGCGGCACCATTAGCGCGCGCGGCCGCATGCGCTGGACCGGCTCACCCAGCTCATCTGCGTCCTGCTTGTAGCGATACGTGTTGTGCTGCTGGTAGCCCGCGAACGGCTGGGTGATCGCCTCGATGTTCTGCAGCCACTTGACGCTCGTCATGCCGTACCAGCCCGGCACCAGAAGCCGCAGCGGGAAGCCGTTCTGCGGCTCGAGCGGCCGACCGTTCATCGCGTAGACGAGCATCACTTCCGGTCGCTGCACCTCAGCCACCGTGAGCGACCGCTGGTAGTTGTGCTCATCGTCCTTCTGCAGCCCGCGGTCCGCGCCGGTGAACAGGATCTCAACCGCATCGCCGCTCAGCCCGGCGCGCTCGAGCACCGGCCACAGGGAGGTGCCCGTCCATTCGGCATTGCCGATCGCCTCGTAGAGCCACGGGGTGCTCAGCGGCCGGGGTTGCAGGCGTGCGCGGCCATTGCCGGCACATTCCATGGTCACCGCCAGCGTCTGTGCGGGCATGCCGCGGATGTCGTCGAGCGACAGCTCGTGTGGCCGCGTCACCGCGCCGCCAATGCGCAGGCGCCACGAGCCGGCATCGACGAATGGCACGTCGAAATGGATCAGCAGGTAGTGCATGCCAACGGGGGTGATGTCGTAGCGCATCGCTTCGAGCGGCATGCCGCGGTTGCGCGTCGCCAGCTGGAGCTCTTCGAGGGTGAGTGGTCCGTCGGTCGGATCGGTGGCTTTGGTGTACATCAGCGGGCCAATGCTACTAACCGGACCGCGCGAGAAAACGAAGAACCGCCGAGGTGTGCCGGCGGCTCTGCGTTACGCGTTATTTGGTTGGCGCGCGGGGATCTAGCGGTTGCGTGCCAGGAACTGCATCACGTCATCGAGACGGAAGCGGCGGTCGCCCCGCTTGCAGACGCGAAAGAAAGGCAGTTCGCCGCGGTCGCCCAAGCGCTTGACGGTGTTGACGTGCAGGTGGAGCAGGTTCGCTACTTCACTTGCCGTCAGCATCGGCCCTAGCTCGTGGACACCCATTGAAGCCATTTGTTGCCCTCGTGTGCGGTGATGGGTCGAATGCTCCTGTCCGGGAGGGGCAACGCCAAGCCGTACTTGGGAACTACCTGAGCGGTACGGAGGGTGTTGCGGGCAGTCAACGTGGGTGCAAGGTGGTTAGGGCTACTCTCGCGCGGATGACAGCGCTGCGGCTCGCGTCAATCTCGACGCACGGTGTGCAGGGCTTGCCCGATCTCGACTTGGCCCTCCAGCCTGTGACGGCGTTGATCGGCCCGCGCGGGAGCGGGAAGTCGAGCCTGTTACGCGCGGCGTCGTGGCTGCTCTCTGGTACCCCGAGCGGAGTGGGCGAATCGCCCACGCCAACGGTGCGCGCGGAGCTGCTCGGCCTCGATGGCGGGGAGCCGCGAACCATCGAGCGCGGCCCAACGGCCTTCCCCGCGGATCCGCTGCCGCCGGTCCTCTTCCTCGCGACCCGCGACCGCCTGCCGTCGGCCACAGACGCGCGGCACCCGTACGAGAGCGACGCCGCGTCGGCTGAAGCGATGGTCGCCGCGATCGCTGAGCGGCGGCTGTCCGGCGTGGAGGGCGAGGTGCTCCTGATCGAAGAGCCGGAGCTGATGCTCACGGTTCACCAGCAGCGCCACTTCTACAACCTGCTGCATCGCTACGCCGAGCGCAACCAGGTCATCTATTCGTCCCGCTCCCCGGCCATGCTCGACGCGGCCAACTACCAGGAGATTGTTCGGCTCGACGTCCATGCCGGGCGGATGAACGTGCGCCGTGCGGCGCGCGAGACTCTCACTGACGAGCAGCGTGTGCGCCTGGAGGCCGAGTTCGACCATGAGCGAACTGAGATGTTCTTCGCCTCAGCCGTCGTCCTGGTCGAGGGCCAGACGGAGGCCATCGCCCTGCCGCTGATCTTCCGTCGCCTGGGTCACCACCCTGACGCCCTGGGCATCTCCGTCGTCGAAGTCGGTGGCAAGGGCAATCTGCCTTTGGTCGCCCGATTACTCGCGGAGCTGGGCATCCCCCACTTGGTCGTCTTCGATTCCGATCGTGGGCATCCAGGCGAGCGCGAGAATCGGCTGATCAAGCGGGCAATCGGTAAGGCGCCGGTGTTCCTGCTCGACCCGGACTTCGAGGGCGTGGCCGGTATCAAGGACCACGACGAAAAGGTCCTGAACGCGTGGCGCCTCTTCAGCGAAATCGCGCCAAAGGATGTCCCGCCGGTGCTGCGCCGGATCGTCGACAAGACGATCGAGCTGGCCAACCGCGCAGTGCTATAGCTCAGGCGACTTCGCGCCGGATGGTCAGGACCGCCGCGACCGCCAGGAACAGCGATAGCCCGGCAAGCACCGCAATGTCGAGCTGGACGGCCGCATCGCCCAGGCCCGAGCCCCTGATGAGCACCTCGCGCAGTCCATCGATGCCGTAGGTCATGGGCATCAGCGCGGCGATCGGCTGGAGGATGTCTGGCAGTGACGAGACTGGCCAGAAGATGCCCGACAAGAGGCCCTGGGGAATGATCACCAGCGGTATGAATTGCAGGATCTGGAACTCCGTCCGAGCGAAAGTCGACAGGAAGATGCCCAGGTTGACGGCGGAGATCGCGAGCAACAGGGTGATGACGAAGGCGAGAGCGGGCGACCCCGCGATGGGCACTCCAAGGCCGATGTTGATCTCCGGCAGCGGCCCGATCGGGGCCACGTGGACGCTGCCGAGCGTGTAGGCGAGCACGAGCGCCACTTGCAGCGTGGCAAAGATCGCGAAGCCCAGGCTGTAGCCCACGACAATCTCGGAACGCCTCACCGGCGTCGCCAAGAGGCGCTCAAGGGTCCCGCCGATGCGCTCGCGCAGGAAGCTGATGCCCGTCAGGATGAACACCAGGAAATACACCAGGTAGCCAACGAGGGCGGGCGAGAAAGCGTTGAAGAAGTCGCCGTCTCCTGTGCCATAGACCGATTCCTGCGCGATCGACGACCCTGAGTCACCCAGCGCGGTGCGGACCGCCTGCTGTACGGCCTGAACGTGCCCGCTGTCCTGCGTGGGATTGACGCCAAGCGTCAGGAACTTGATGCCCGGCACCTGGCCATTCAGTGACAGAACGAGAGCCACATCGAGCTGGTTATCGATCAGGGCCTGGCGCGCCGCATCCTGGGTCGTGACATCAGCGCGGTAAGTCAATCCAGCCGCCGTCAAGGTGTCGCCGATGTGGCTACCGATCACCTCGCCCGGCGCACCTGCGGTGTTGACGATGGCAACCCGCGTATCAGTGGGTGCCTGGTCGCGGATGACCCAGCCGAGCAGGGCCATGATGACGATGGGCGCCATGAACATCAGCGCGAGCGTCCGGTGGTCGCGCCGGAACAGGTCGGCGATGCGGCGGCTGATGGCCAGCGTCCGGCGCAGGTTCATGCCGCCGTCGCCGCGACTTCGGACTCGCCGCCACCCAGCTTCAGGAAAGCGCCTTCCATGTCGTCGACACCGGCCTGTTGCCGAATCTCAGCGCCACTGCCGCGCGCCAGGACCTTGCCGTGGAACATCAGCAACAACTCGTCGCACCGATCAGCCTCGTCCATGACGTGGCTGCTGACGACGATCGTGGTGCCGGCCGCGGCCAGCTCGCGGAAGTACTTCCAGAACTCGACTCGTAGCGCCGGGTCGATCCCGACGGTGGGTTCGTCAAGGAACAGCACGGACGGCCGATGAACCAGCGCGCACGCCAGCGAAAGGCGGCGGCGCATGCCACCCGAGAGATTGAGGGCGGGCGCTGTCTTGCGCTCCGACAGATGGACCAGGCTCAGCACGTCGTCCATCGCCTTCCTGTCGCCCGTGCCAGAGAGGGCGGCGAAGAAGCGCAGGTTCTCCCAGACGGACAGCTCGATGTAGATGCCATCGGCCTGGGTCATGTAGCCGATGCGGGCGAGGTTCTCGCGATCGGGCATCTTGACGCCCAGCACGCGCGCTTCGCCGCTGGTGGGTTTGGCCAAGCCAACGAGCAACCGGATGAGGGTGGTCTTGCCGGAGCCATTTGGGCCCAATAGGCCATAGATGCGACCGGCCGGCAACTCCAAGTCGAGCGCATCGACGGCGGTGATGTCGCCAAAGCGCTTCGTCAGCCCCCGCGCCGTGATCGCCGGTGCCGCTTGCTCCATCGCCGCGGATAGTACGCGCCGCGCGCACGGCCAATGCTCATCGGAGCGCAACGCGACCGAGGGGAGAACGTGCCTGATAAGAGAACGACCGCGCGGGCCTTCCACGCGGCCAACGGCGTGGAGGACTGGCGCGTCCTTTTCTGGGGCGCGTACGCCTATTTCCGCGTCGGATCGTTCGCGGAGGTCGCCCGGACGCTCGGCCTGGAGCCAGACCCCTCCCAGGTTCAAGCAGTCGGCATCGCGGTGGCACAGGATGCCGGCAGCGACGTAGCTTTGGTTCTGGGCTGCCGCACTCGGCTACAGGAGCATCGGGCCAAATGAGGACGTGGTGGATCGCCACCGGCGGAATCCATTCGTGTCGTTCCAACAGCTCAAGCCACCCAGACCGGGCGGCGGCCGCACCCACATCGACGTCAGCGTGCCGGCAGATCAGGCCGAGGCTCGGGTCGCGGCGGCACTAGCAGCGGGCGGACGGCTTGCCGACGATTCGCACGTGCCCCATTGGTGGACGCTCGCCTCTCCCGCAAACCACGGCGTGGACATCGCAGCGTGGCCCGATTTCGAGGACGGCGACGAGGACTGAGCCAGCGTCCCCGGCAGGACTTGTGGCATCCCCGCCACCCAGGCGTTCGCTGGGCGCGCCGACGGACGGCGGCCTGGCGACCATGCCTTGGCCGCGACCCGTCATGACGAGCGGTCATGACGCGACGTCGAAGGGGCCGCACAGTGTAATAACGTATACGTGCACCCGGGCACCGCAGCCCACGCACCACCGCAAAAGGAGATCATCCAATGGGGATCATTGCCTGGATCGTCGTCGGCGCCATCGCCGGCTACATCGCCACGCTCATCCTGGGGAACCGCGAGGGGATCCTGATGACCATCATCCTCGGCATCGTCGGGGCGGTCGTCGGCGGCTACCTCGCCGGAGCATTCCTCAACCTCAAGGATCCCACGGGCATCAACGTCGAGACCATCGTCGTGTCCGTCATCGGCGCGATCATCGTGGTGTTCGTCGCCAACATGCTGATGGGCGGCGGTCGCCGTCGCGGGATTGGCTGACGCGCGGGACGTCTGCCGCGTCCGCTCCGCAGGCACGTAGCACGAAGGGGCCCGACGATGTAGCGGTCAAGTGAAACGCCCCTTCGCATAGGTCACAGGGCATCAGAAGTCCTCTTCGGTAGCGGGCTCGACGATGCGCTTTGGGAAGTGACGTCGCGCCGCACACCGGCATGGGTGGCATTGGCGCTTCTCGAAGAAGTAGTGGTGCAAGAGCGTCCCCGGCAGGATTCGAACCTGCGACCCGCTGCTTAGAAGGCAGCCGCTCTAGTCCACTGAGCTACGGGGACACGCCACCGTGGATCTTACGGCCGGTGCAGTTGATCGGTGTGGCACGTCAAACGTCCGCCAGCACGCGGGAACGACAGGTCTTTGCCTCACATCCGGGTGCTGCGGCGCCGTTTGAGCCTTGATGTCGGCTAAATCGTGGCGATGAGGCCGGTCAAGTCGCGGTCAGCGGCGTAGGGACGGACAGTTGACGTGTGTGGCCCATCAATTGTCATTCCGGCGAGCGGCGTCAGTCGAGGGTCACCTCGTCGTGCCACTTGGGGATGTCGACGTCGAACCCAAGCGCCGCCACCTTGGGCGCCAGCGCCGCCTGCGCCGCGGGATCGCCGTGGACGATGAAGACGCGCTTGGGGAAGCCCGCGTCGCCTGGCGACTTACCCGTCGCGAAATTACCGATCCAGTCGAGCAGCTCCGATTCGTCGGCGTGCGCTGAGAAGCCGCTGATGGAGCGCACCTGGCACTTCACGTCTTGCAGCTGGCCATCGATGCGCACCTGCGCCGCGCCCTGTTGAAGGTGGTCGCCCAGCGTGCCCTTGCCCTGGTAGCCCACGAACAGCAGCACGGCGGTCGGATCACCGATCAGATCGCGCAGGTGGCCGACTACCCGCCCGCCAGTGAGCATGCCGTTGGAGGCCACGATCATGTATGGCCGCTTGGCCCGACTGATCGCTTCCGAGTCCTTGATGTTGTTAGTGATGATCTGGCCGGGGTAGTCGAGCGGCGAGTCCTGCTGCTCGAGCAATGACCGCGTCTGCTCGTCGAAGTACTCGGGGTGATGGCGATAGACGTCGCTCGCCTTGGACGCCATGGGCGAGTCCAGGTAGAGCGGCAGCTGCGGGATCTTGCCTTCCGCGATCAGGCGATCGAGCTGCCAGACGACTTCCTGCGTCCGGCCGATCGCGAAGGACGGCACAAGCAGAACACCGTCGTGGTCGGCGACAAGGCGCACCGTCTCAGCCAGGATGCGCACGGCCTCTTCGCCCGGCTCGTGCTCGCGTCCGCCGTAGGTCGATTCCATGAGCACATAGTCGGCATCGCTCACGTGGGTGGGGTCACGGATGATCGGTGTGTCGTGGCGCCCAAGGTCGCCTGAGAAGACCAGCTGTCGTTCGGCACCACCGGGAGAGTCGGTGACATGGAGGCGGATGATGGCCGAGCCCAGGATGTGGCCGGCATCGAGGAAGATGGCCTGGATCCCCGGGGCGACGTCGACCTCCGCCTCGTAGCGGACCGACTTGAAGTGCGTCAGTGCGTCTTCCGCCTCGTGCGCATCGTAGAGCGGCTCGTCGAGCTCAACTTCGATCGCCGGCGGCTGGTAGCGCAGCGCCACCTCCGGGTTGGGCGCCATCCACGCCTCGCCCTTGGTTACCGCGGCGTGATTGAGCGCCGGCCAGTGGTCGGTTTTCATTAGCTGGTCGTTGGGCACCATCTTGGCCCGGTCGTCCGGTTGATCACCGGCGGCCGAGTCCTCCCCTGACAGCTCGATTGCCGCCTCCAGTCTGGCTTCCTGTTGCTTCTCCTCCGCGGCCGCCTTGTCCGGATTGCGGCGCGCGAACCTCGCCTGGCGCCTGGCGAACTCCTGCTGCAGCTTGCCCGAGTCAAGCAGCACCAGCCGCGCGAGCTCAGCCGTGCCTGCGGTCGCGTAGATAGGCCCCTTGAAGCCGCGCGCCACGACGTACGGAATGAGGCCGCAGTGGTCGAGATGGGCGTGAGTCAGCAGGATCGCGTCAAGCTCGGCCGGGTCGTAGGCGAGCGGAATCCGGTTGCGGATCGATTCGTTGGGGCTGCCCTGGAACATGCCGCAGTCGACGAGGACCTTGGCCTGACTGGTGGTGAGCAGGAATTGCGAGCCGGTGACCGTGGTCGCGGCACCCAGAAATTGAAGCTTCATCACCAAGGATGGTCGCACCCGTCGCTGTGAACCGCGCGCCACAGCCCACGCCGGACGTGGACCTCGGTCTCGAGTCGGTTACGTTGATCGCCGCCCTGCGGGAATCGATAGAACCGACTCAGAACCAGAAGTTACATTCGAAGGCGCCAGCCCTAGGAAACGATGCGCGTGCCAGCTCTACCAGCGAGGGCCTCCTCCGCGTGCTCGGGGCTGGTGATGATCGCCTCTCCCCCGCCGC
>JBDTUR010000090.1:0-8094 GCA_040007635.1 Chloroflexota bacterium | reverse complement strand
TTGAATGGCGCGCCCGCGACGTTGATGTCCGGCCCAAAGTTGGTCCCACCGGCCGGCGCGATGCGCATCCAGTAGGAAGTCGGTAGTCCGGGCTTGTTCTGATCGAACTTGCGGAAGTCGTAATAGGTCACCGCGACTTGCCCCGCGGCATTGACCGCGACTGATCCGGTGAAAGCTGCCTCGCCGATCGTCCGGCTGACCACGAAGGGCGCGCTCCACCTGGTGCCGTTGGCCGACGTCGAGATCAGCACCTGGTTGAGCTGGCCATTGGTGAATCGGGCGTCCTGCCAGACCGCGTAGAGCCGGCCGCTGTTGGGATCGATCGCGGCACTGATGACTTCCCAGCCGTCGCGGATGTCCGGGCCGCCCGGGTGCGGGTCCGTTGTCTGGACGCCCCGGTCCTGGGCGATGACCACCGCGCCTGACCAGGTGGCTCCACCATCAGTTGACTTGCTGACCATGTACTTGGCCTTGCCGCTCACCTTGAAGAAGCGGTCGATGAAGTCGTACAGCGTGCCGGTGTTGGGATCGATCACGATGACATTGCCCAGGTCGGCCGTGTTGGGATTGGCCGGCGCGATCTCCGCGGGCGTGCTCCAGGTGGCGCCAAAGTCGGTCGTCTTGGAGATCATCGACGGGCTGGGCCAGTTGTCGGTGTAGGGGAGACGGTCCCAGACGATGTAGGCCGTGCCAGGTGTGGTCGGGTCCGCGGTGACGCTCTCCTTGTCGTCGAAGTAGCCGTCCGGAGTGGCCAGCTCGACCAGGTTGCCCCATGTCTTGCCGCCGTCCGTGGAGGTCGCGGCACCAATGGCGCCGCGCGTCGTGTTCTCGTCGAACGAGATGCTCACCGTGTAGGCGGTGCCGTCTGGGCCGAACGAGACCCACGGGTCACTGGCGCGCTCGTAGTTGAGGCCGCCCGGCGCGCACGAGCTGAAGGGCAGAGGCACGGCATGGAAGCTGTGGCCGCCGTCCTTGGACCACATGGCAACCAGGCCGTGGGCGCCACCGTCGTTCCAGCGATCCTGCTGCACGACGCCGATGAGGTTTCTGTGATTGGCGGGATTCACGGCGATCATCGGCTCGACTTCGCCGTTGAGGTAGTTGACCGTGCCCCACTCAGAGGGACCTGCACCGATGGTGCAGTCGGAGTACGGGTTGCTGACGGTCGCCAGAACGCGGGGCGTGGCCGCGGCGGCGGTCTGTGTCGCGAACAGCATGACGGCGGCCGCGGCCATCGTTGCGCGGCCCGCGCGGGTCCAAGACCTGGATGCCACCTTGCCGACTCTCCCTCAGTTGCCGATGTTGCCCTAGCGGGCCGACTATACGCGGCCCCGCACGGCGATTTCGCAGGAGATCAGGCGGTTGTCGCGGTCTGTTTCTTGGCAATGCCCACGGGCATTGGGTACACCTTGGTCGACGACAGCAGCCTGCCCACGGCATTCGCGTCGAGAGGTCGCGCGAACAGGAAGCCCTGGCCGCGGTCGCAATGCAGGCCCACGAGTTGGCGCAATTGCGCCTCCGTCTCGATGCCCTCCGCGGTCACGATGAGGCCCAGTCCACGGGCGAATGCAATGGTGGCGCGCACGATCGCACTCTTCTCGCGTTCCCGACCCAACCCCAGCACAAACGACTTATCGATCTTTAAGCCGTCGACTGGCAATTGGTTCAAGTAACTCAGCGCGGAGTACCCGGTGCCGAAGTCGTCGATGACGATGCGTACGCCGGCGGCGCGGAGAGTGCGCAGCGCTCCGATGGCAGCGGTCTGGTCAGCGAGAAGCATGCTTTCGGTGATCTCGAGGGCCAGATTGTTAGCCGGGAGGCCGCTTTCCTCCAGGGCCGCAAGGATGCCACCTGCGAATCCGGTCTCCACCACTTCGCGCGCTGAGGTGTTGACCGAGATGCGGAACGACGGCGCCGTGCCCTTCTTGTCGAGCCACGTGCGGGCTTTGCGGCATGCCTCATGCACCACCCACGCCCCCAGCGGGACGATGTGCCCACTCTCCTCGCTCATCTTCACGAAGTCCTCTGGTCCCAGCAGGCCGCGCGTCGGGTGAGACCAGCGAACCAGGGCCTCGACCTCCACGATGGTGCCGTCGGCCAGATCGACGATGGGCTGATATCGCAGTTCAAATTCGTCGCGCTCCAGCGCCTCGCGCATCTCGACATCGAGTTCAAGTCGAGCCATCTGAAGCTCCAGCATTGACGGCTCGAACGTCGCAAGGCAACCGCGCCCACTGGCCTTGGCCCGGTACATCGCCGTGTCAGCGTCGCGCAGCAGTTCGTCGGCGCTGGTCGTCTCGCTGCCGCGGTCAAGGGCCAGTCCGATGCTCGTCCTGACCGACACCGTCCGGCCATCAAACGTCAGCGCGGCTGAGAGCGCATCGAACACACGTTGGGCGGTTTCATGGGCTTGCTCGGCACCTTCGAGTTCCTCGATCAGGATGCCGAACTCGTCACCCCCCAGGCGCGCCACCGTGTCGCTTGCGCGCAGGCTGAGGCGCAGGCGCTCGCCCACAGCGCGCAGAACGGCGTCACCGGCCGCGTGGCCCAGGCCGTCATTCACGAGCTTGTAGCGGTCCAGGTCCAGGAAGAGGACGGCCACCCGTGCATGCGTCTGCTCGCGCCGCGCCAGGGCGTGGGCAACTCGATCAAGGAATACGCGGCGGTTGGGCAGACCGGTCAGCGGATCGGTCAGAGCAGCGCTGATCAGCTGCTCGTTCATTGCCGCGTTCTCAAGGGCGATCGCGACATGGTTGGCGAAGAGCTTGACCAGTTCCAGGTCCTCGTCATCGAATTGGCGGTGGACGCGGTAGAGGTTGAGAGCGCCAACCACCCCGTCCTTGCCGCGGACAGGGGCCACGATCATTGACTCGTCTTCGTCACTTGGCGTGCCCGGCACCTGCACTACGCGCGGGTCGTGCCTCGCGTCGTTGATTACCTCGGCTTCCCCCTTCTCGATGACGTTGCCCGTGATGCCCGCGCCCAGGGCGGGCCGCGTGGCCAGAATCTGCTCGGCGTATGGGTCGCGGGCAAGGATCGGAATCAGGCGGTCGGCGGTCCGGTCGACCTGGTAGATCGTCAAGGTGTCATGCGGCACCACCTCGGCCAGCGTGTCGGCGATGGCGTCGAAGATGGCGTCGCGATCGCGCGTCAGCAGCACGCGCTCTGTGATCGCCAAGAGCTGACGCTGGCTGGCGAGACGTCGCTCCAGCGCTTCGCCGCGCCGCTCCAGCTCCTCGAGCTGGCGCGCGTTGAACAGCGCCACTGCGGCTTGGGCACCCACGATCTGGGCGAGGCGCAGGTCGGTCGCGTCGAACGCGTCCCGGCCAAGTCGAGTCAGCGAGAGCACGCCCAGGACCTCGTCCTCGTAGATGAGCGGCACAAGGATCATGGACTCATCTACATCGTCAGTACCGGGGATTCTGAAACCTCGTTCGTCGGCGCGGACGTCGGCCACGATCTCTGCCACTCGGGTGGCGGCCACGCTGCCGGCCAGGCCCTGCCCAACGCGGATCTGGAGCATCTCAGGCGTTTCGTTGGCGTAATGCGAGACCGTGCTGCGCAGCGCAATCGCGCGCAACATGTCGCCCCGCTCCACCACGAAGAAGCGCAGGCCGTGCCAGTCGATCACGGAAGCGATCTCGCTCGCGACAGCATCGGCCACGGCGGCCACGTCGCGCGAACGGTTGAGACGGCGCGAGAGCGCGTCGATGCGCTCGAGCTGTTGGCTCCAGCGCCGGGCGTCGGATAGACGCCGGGCCGTGTCGGCCATCTGACCGGCGGCCTCATCTGGCAACCAGACCGGGGCTGGCGTCATGATGGCCGCCATGTCCAATGTGGTTCCCTTGACTATGGCGCTGCCGTTACCGCCCGCCGAGCCCAGGTGAGCGTCCAGGACTGAGCGCTTGAAGCGCCAAGCGCGGCCGACCTTGACTGCCGGCACCTGCCCGCGCTGGGCGAGGCGGTACATCGTCCGCAGCGGGACAGACAGATACATCGCCGATTCAGTGACGCCTATCCACGCTTCTGTGCCCTTGGCGCTTTGTTCGATCAAGTCGGGCTATTGCCTCTTATTGCCACTTGCTGCGCAGGCCTGCCGACCTTAGGTGCGTCGAATGCACCCCGACACAGGCCATCGGTTCGGCGCAGTCAGCCCGAAAGTACGCGGCCCACGGGGAGAGGCGGTCCCCAGTGGGGCGGGCTTTTCAGTTGGCAAACCAGGGTGCAAGGGCGAGTTTGATCGTCGAAAACGGCGGCGAGCCCCAGTCGATGGCGGTCTGGCAGCCCTCGAAATGCTCCACGCCGTCTGCCGTGCCGAAGTCGAGCACGATCTCTGAGCCGTCATAGGCCGTGGGGCAAGTGCCGCTGAAGGGAACGCTCCGGATCGCCTCGAAGTCGGCCTCCGCGATGGCCTGCTTCAGCTCGGCCAGCAGGTCGGGCTCGACGAAGCCCACGTCGTTGGGCGGCTTGGCGGCCTGGTGAACGCGGCCGTCGAGCTCGACGACCAGGGTGTTCCCGCATGGGCCGCCGACACAGCTGCCGCCGCGCGACTCAATCATGAGCAGTGGCCTGCTGGGCGTGGCTGATGGTGTGGGTGCCGATGTAGCCGTAGGCGATGGATTGCCCGTCGCCGCGGGGCTAGGGCTCGTCGCGGGTCCGCCACAGGCCAGAACGGCTAGGGCAAGCGGCAACAAACGCAAAATCGTCAATGGCATGGGCGTTATGACGCCGCGCCGGGGCCGTGCGTTCCCAGCGCGCCTGCCGCGGAGCATCTGTGAGGCATTTGTGGCGCCTTTGCCTCGTCGAACGCAGGCGTTCTGGGCGGCTCGTACGGTTGAATCAGTGCTCAATAGGAGGACACCATGATCGGTCTACTTTTTCGACTCTGGGCAATCCGCAAGCTCTGGCAAACGATTCGCGGCGGCCGCCGAGACACGACGCGCCGGACCTACTAGCCGATAAGCCGGCGGTAAGCGCCGCCGGTTATCATTGAGTCGTGGCGCGAGAAGTAAAGGTCAGTCGACGTCAGCGCGGGGTGACCCGCATCAGCACCCAGAACCAGGTGACCCTGCCCACGGATGCGCTGGCGCAGGCAGGCTTGACCGCCGGCGATCGACTGCGCGCGCGTGTCCAGGCCCCTGGCCAAATCCTTCTGGTCCGAGAGGCCGATCCCATCGACGAATTCGCTGGCGCTCTGACCGGCGTGTACCCGTCGGGCTACCTCGACGAGCTCCGTGACGAATGGCGCTGACTGTCGTCGACGCTGGCGTTGTGATCGCGATCCCTGACGCGGCTGATGCCCACCACGGCTCAGCTGTGCGCGCGTTGCGCGAAGCACTGGGCTCCGGCGAGATACTTGTCCTACCCGCTTCGGCGTATTCCGAGTTGCTGGTCGCGCCATTTCGGCACAACGGTCAGTCCGTCGCGGTTGTCGATGCGTTCGTCGACTCGATCCCAGCGGCCGTGCAGCCAATCACGCGCGAGATTGCGCGTGCCGCCGCTCAGCTTCGTGCGCAACATGGGTCGCGCCTCAGGCTTCCGGACGCGCTCGTGATCGCGACGGCGCTCGAGTTGTCGGCCGACCGGCTATTGACCACGGACCGACGCTGGCCCCACGTGGGAATTTCAGTCGCGGCGGTCTAGCCGCGGGAGCCCATCAGGGCACGCCGACTACTCTGGCGCCATGCCCGGTCCTGGCTGGAGTCTTCGCCACCACCGCCTGAATGGCCTGCCCGCCATGGCATGGGTGGCCCTAGTGCGACCGCCCGCCGCGGAGCTGTTCTTCGGTGACTCCGTGGCTACGTCCGATGGCGGCATTTTCGAAGGGACCTGGGTGGGCGAGCCAGGCGACCTGGGGCCGCTGCGCTCCACGACACCGTTCGGCAGCGGGGTGCTGCGCGACGGCGAGCGCCTCTTCCTTGTCCCGCCGGGGCACATGCTCGAGGGCATCTACCTCCAGCGCCTGGCTGATGGTGGTGTGCTCGCGTCGAACTCGCTGACCGGCTTGCTCACCGCAGCCGGCCTCGAGCTCGATCCGGCATTGGCCTATCCGCCCATGTTCAACGAGTCGGTCGACGGAGTGATGCATAGCGTCATCCCGACCTTGGGCCCGCCCGTCGAGACGCTCTTCCACGACAACCTCAGCATTGACCTCGACGGCCGACTCGCCATCGTGCCCAAGCAGCGCGAGGAGCTTTTCAGCAGCTTCGCGGACTACCGGGCTCGACTTTCCGCGGCGCTCGCGTCGGCGCTACGCAACGCTCCGGGGTACGAGCCGGTGGTCACCATCTCGTCGGGTTATGACGGGGCTGCGCTGGCCGTGCTGGCCGCGGAGTTGGGCTGCCGGCGCGCGGTCACGATTGCTGAGGGCAAGCCCGTCGCGGGCGTGGCGGGTCTGTCCGACAGCGGCGCGGAAGTCGGCGCTAGGCTGGGCATGGAAGTCGGCGTCTTCCCGCGCTTGGCTTACCAGCAGCGCGCCGATCTGCCGGAAGCAGAGTTCCTGGCGAGCGGCTTTGCCGGGGAGGAAGTCGTCTTCTCGGAGATGGAGCGCGAGCTCGCCGGCAAGATGCTGGTGAGCGGCTTCTACGGTGACGGGATGTGGTGGCTCAACCGGCCGCCGCGACCACTCCTGTGGCGCTCCGATCAGTCGGGCTCGTCGCTGGGCGAGTGGCGGCTGCGGGTGGGTTTCCACCACGTGCCGCTGGCGTGCTTTGGCGGCCACGACTACCGCGTCACGCAACGGATCAGCCGCTCCCCAGAGATGCGGCCGTGGACACTGGGCCGACGCTACGACAAGCCCATCGCGCGACGCATCCTCGAGGAAGCGGGGGTGCCGCGCGGCACCTTCGGCGAAGTCAAGCGCGCGGCGAGCGGATCGCTGCACGTCGATGGCCCGGCCGCGCTGTCGCCAGGAACGCGCGCGTCACTCGCGGCGTTCGCCGCCCAAGAGGGTCGCCGCGTCACATTCCAACGCCGCCGCCGCGCGCTGTGGGAACGCGCCACGCTGAAACTGACCCGCAAGTTGGGCCTGGAGCGCGTTGCCGCGCGGGTGGAGCGGCGCAAGTTCGAACTGGCGGTGATGGAGCCTGTGTTCGGCTCTCTCCTGCTGCGCTGGGCAGTCAGCATCATCCGCCCCCGCTACGAGGGCGTGGCGTCGCTGGCCGAGCGCGACCTTCGCTAACCGCGGGAGAGGCGCTCTCCGGGCATGGACATGGGGCGGCCGATTGAGGCCGGGGCGGGCCGACTCGAACTGTTGTGCGCGGGACGGCCGACTGGGCGTGCTCCCTGCGGTCGGGCAAAGGTGCGCTGACCACGGCTGGGCTCGCGATTGGGCTGGCCGTTGTGAGTCGGGCGGCCACTGTTGGTGGGGCGGCCGCCAAAGCGGCGCGCCTGGTGTTCGGCTGAACGCAGCTGGATGGCCTGTGCGCGGATAGTCGGGTCTGGTCGGAAGCCTTCAACCACTTCGGTTTCGATCCTATAACCCAGCAATCGCTCGATCTCCCCCAGGAGCGGGCGCTCGTCGATGCAGACCAGACTGATGGCGTCGCCCTCCTCGCCGGCGCGGCCTGTGCGACCGATGCGGTGCACGTAGTCGGCGGCGACCATGGGCAGCTCGTAGTTGACGACGTGGGGGAGGGACTCGATGTCCAGGCCGCGCGCCGCCACCTCGGTCGCGACGAGGATCGCGACCTTGTTGCGCTTGAAGTCATTGAGCGCGCGGATGCGCTGGGGCTGGCTCTTGTTGCCGTGGATCGCCACAGCCGTGATGCCGTCGAGCTCCAACTGCTGGGCAAGTCGATCGGCGCCGTGCTTGGTGCGCGTGAAGACGAGCGCCTGGTAGATGCGGCCGCTCTTGACGAGGTGGCTGAGCATCTCGCGCTTGCGGCTCTTGTCGACCGGGATAACGACCTGCTTGACGAGGTCCGGGGCGGTGTTCTTGGGCGTCACCTGGACGAACGCGGGGTCCTTCAGGAAGTCGCCTGCGAGGCGGCGGATCTCCGCTGAGAAGGTCGCTGAGAATAGGAGGTTCTGGCGGCTCTGCGGGAGCAGCGCGAGGATCTTGCGGATGTCGTGGATGAAGCCCATGTCGAGCAT
>JBDTUR010000089.1:0-8177 GCA_040007635.1 Chloroflexota bacterium | reverse complement strand
GTGCGCGTGCCCAAACCCGGGCCGCTCGAGCCCTGGGCTGCACCGCCCACCACCACCGGCTTCAAGGGCGGCGACCTGCTGGGCATCGTCGAGCATCTCGACTACCTGTCTGAGCTGGGCATCAGCGCGCTGTACCTAAACCCGGTGTTTACCAGCGCGTCGAACCATCGCTACCACACCTACGACTACTACCACGTCGATCCGCTGCTCGGCGGTGATGAAGCGTTGCGCGAACTGCTCGACGCTGCTCATGCACGCGGGATGCGCGTCGTGCTCGACGGCGTCTTCAACCACTCTGGCCGCGGCTTCTGGCCGTTCCACCACATCGTCGAGAATGGCATCGATTCGCCTTACGTGGACTGGTTTCACGTTGACAAGGACGCGCTCCGGGCGGGCAACGAGCTGCGACCTTATCCATCGCGCGAGGACGCCCAGCGGATGGCCGAAGAGCAGGCGCAAGGCCACCGCCAGGGCGATGTGACCCTGAAAGTGCTGGGTTACAGGGCCTGGTGGGACCTGCCCGCACTGCCCAAGCTCAACACCGACAACCCCCTGATGCGCGAGCACCTCATGGGTGCCGCCGAGCACTGGCTGCGCTTCGGCATAGATGGCTGGCGGCTCGATGTCGCGGAGGAGATCGACGCCGGGTTCTGGCGCGAGTTCCGAGCGCGCTGTCGGGCCATAAACCCGGACGCGTACATCGTGGCCGAGATCTGGCGCGAGAAGCCGCAATGGGTCAGCGGCGACACGTTCGACGCGCTCATGAACTATCCGCTGACCGAGGCGCTCCTCTCCTTCACCGCGGCCGGCCATCTCGACATGAAAGAAGTGCAGACCCAGCACGAATACCGCGAATCGGTCCATCCAATCGACGGCCCCACGTTCGCGGGCGCGCTCGAACACCTGATGACGATGTACCGACCCCAGGCGATCCGCTCACAGCTGAACCTGCTGGGCAGCCATGACACCGCGCGCTATCTCACCCTCGCTGGGCGCGACACCGCGTCCCTACGACTCGCCCTGCTGGCGACCATGACGCTGCCCGGCGCGCCGTGCATCTACTACGGCGATGAAGTTGGAATGCAGGGCCCGCACGATCCCGACAACCGGCGCGCTTTCCCGTGGGACCATGCAGCTTGGAACCACGAGTTGCTGGAGTACTGTCGAACAGTGATTGCTTTGCGCCACCAGCGACCGGCTCTGCGCCACGGCGAATTCAGAATGCTTGCGGCGGATGCGCAGGCCGTCGCATATGGGATGCTCGCTGGTTCTGAGGGCGCGCTGGTCCTGCTTAATGCCGGCGCTGATCCGGCCCGACTGACCGTCCCCACCGATGGCTTCGCTGGTGCCGCGCTCCATCCGATCAAGCTGGCGTGGGAGCCCTACCCGGTTGTGGGTTTCCAGGGCGAAGGTCGGCTCGAGGTGGAGGTGGCGGCTCGATCGGGTGCCGTCCTCCTTCCCGTAGAGTCGGGCCAATGACCCCGTTGCGCATGGTGCTGGTCGTCCTCGCGGTGGCCTCCGCGGTGGTCGTCGGCTACACGCTGTTTCTCGAGAACTCGACGCTGCGACTGCCACTGTTGGTAAGCGCATTGGCTGTGCTGGCAATCAGCTTGGGCATCCTGGGCTTCGCCCTCGCCGGTACGGCCATTCGAGTTGCCGAATCCGGGCGCGGCGGTATGGCCATCCTGACGGCATTCGTAGGTGGTCTGCTTGTCCTGTTCGCGGCCGGCGCGCTGGCCGGCGCCATCGTGCTGGGCATCCTCGCCGCCGCGTAGCCGACCGCCGGCGGGGTAATCGGTAGACCGCTCAGACCCGCTATGGCTCAGCCGGCCGGTGCGGGCCGGACCCGTGCTGACAGTTCCTCGATGAGCGCCGAGATCTGCCGTAGATCGGCCGTCCAACCGTCCGCGCCTAAATCGTGCGCGGCCGCCTGATCTTGAATCGCAAATCCACCGGCAATGATCGGCAGCTCCGCAGAATGCTGGCGCGCTGCAGCGATGAGTTGAGCAGCACCTCCAAGGCAGGCCGAGTTAACAACGCTGACGAGGACGGCGCGGACATCATCGCGCCCGGCAATGACGGCGGCGAGAGACTCAGGGGGCGTGTCGGTGCCCAAGTTGAGGACTTCGTAGCCGGCGCGGGCGAGCGTATCGGCCACCATCGAGACACCGATGCCGTGACGGTCGCCGACTGCCGTGGCGACCACAACCACACCGCGATGGCGGCCACGTCGGCGTGGCCGCGCACCCATCCGCCCAACGATCGCGATCGCCACTGCGCTCGCGAGATGCTCCTCGTCAACGCGAACGTCGCCTCGCTCCCAGGCGGCGCCAATGGCATGCAGCGCGGGCGCGAGCATCACCACGTAGACCTCCTCCGGTGAAAACCCCGACGCCATGGCCGACTCGACCAACTGCCAACTACCGGCAGCGTCACCGGCCAACAGTCTTTGGCGAAGGCGACTGGCCCACGGCGCCCGCCTTCCCGCGGTGGGGGCTGTTGGAGCACCGGTTGGGGCCGCAGTCAGATCGGCTGCGTTGACCCGCCACGTCCCACCCACCTTGTGTGCTGGCAGCAACCCGAGCCGGACGTGGCGGTAGACGGTCATGTAGTGCACCCCGAGGCGCTCCGCGGCTTCACTCAGGGTGAGTTCGATCGGCTCGGCGGCCATTAGCGTCGCTCCATTTGTCGATGATGTCATGTCGCGCGGGCGGCGCTCCGCCACCAAATGATCCTCTGAAGACAACACAATGGCGCCCTTGTACGGGCGCCATTGTGCGAGGAGGAGGAGTGGCGATTAGTTGCTCGGCGGCATCAGCACGTGGTCGATGACGTGGATGACGCCGTTCGAGGCCATGATGTCGGTCGCCGTGACCTTGGTGGTCTCGTTCAGGTAGACCTTGCCGCCCATGACGGAGATCGCGATGGGCGAGCCCTCGACCGAGTCGGCAGTGGTCAGGTTGACGACGTCGGCGGCCAGGACCTTGCCCGCCACTACGTGGTACAGCAGGATCTTCTTGAGCGCCTCGGGATCAGCCAGGAGGCTGTCGAGGGTGCCCGCCGGCAAAGCCGCGAAGGCTTCGTCGGTCGGCGCGAAGACGGTGAACGGGCCATCGCCCTGAAGGGTCTCCACGAGGTCGGCAGCTGTGGCAGCCGCGAGCAGCGTGTCGAATGAGCCTGCCGCGGTGGCGGTGGCGACGATGTCACCGAGAGCGGGGCTCGGGGAGGGGGCAGCGGTGGGCGCCGCGGTGGGGGCTGCTGTGGGGGCCGGGCTACCGGTGCACGCAGCAACGACCAGCGTCAGCGTGGCGGCGAAGATGATTGGGAGTCTCATTCCCGCGAATTCCTTTCGAATGTGTCAGGCGTCCGTCCTTGGCGCCTGATCTGGCGTAAGTATTTAGCACTAAATCTGGTTTGTCAAATCCTGCCTGTCAAGGGGCGACTCGCAGAAGGAAGTTTCTGGTCAGCCTTGGACCAAAGTCGGTTAGGCAGGCGTGGCGGGTGCATACGGTTGACTGGCCGCTGCTGGCGAGGGCTGGTGCTGCTCAACGCTGGTGAGGCGCGCGGCCGATTGACCGTCCCGAGGGCCGCGGCATGGCCATCTTCGCCGCGTTTGCCGGCGGCTTGTGCGTCCTATCTGGCGCAGGAGCGCTTGGCCCGCGCAATCTGGCCGGGGATCCTCGCCGCCGCGTCCTGACCGCGAAATTCACGAGACGGTCTAGTCATTTAGCGACTGATACGTCGGAGGAACCCCCGCAAACTCGCCTGCGCGCTTGCTTCGACGGGCATTTGAGTCAGGCAATGACTGACATGTCCTCTGGAGCCCCGGGTATCGTCGCGAACCGAAATCCGACTCAGCGTCGCCGAACGCATCAGTCACTTAACGACTGGCGGGACCTTGGCGATCGCATAGGTAAACTGAACTGCCCGCCCCCATCGTCTAGAGGCCTAGGACGCCACCCTTTCAAGGTGGAGATCAGGGGTTCGAATCCCCTTGGGGGCACCACGGCCGCCGCGCATGGTCATTCGAGCTGCGACGCGATTGCGATCAGGTCCGACACGACCTGAGCTAGTGGCCGGCTTGCATCAAGCTCGTGTGTACAGGTCTCCCTGAGGATCGGCTCCACCTCGGCCAGATCTGCAAGGATCTCTGCTCGTTCCAGTTCTGTCTTGCCGTACTTGTTTGTCGTTCTGTCCGCGACTCGTTTGAGCATCACCTCGACGGGCGCACTGAGTAGGACGACAGCATCGAAGCGGTCGTAGAACCTGGACTGGTTCCTTACACCTCCGCCCACGAATAGGGTGCGTTCATCGCCTGAATCCAGCAAGGCGGCCACCTTGGACTCGACCCAGTGAAACTCACCGCGGTGCACCTCATCGATTTGGTCGGCGTACGGGTGGTATTCGCGCCAGCCGGGCTCGTCCGTATCTACCACGCGGTAGCCGCGTCGTCCAAGCTCGACGAGCGCCGAAGACTTTCCCGTTCCGGAGATACCAGTTACCAGGATCCGGGCCACAGGCCGACGCTACCGCGGCAGTGGGTTTGGCCCAGTCGCAGTCACGAGGTGCTGCGGCACATAGCCCTCGACGTGGTGGAAGCCACCGAACGGATACCCATCGCGCTCGACTGATTCCCGCAGTGAGAGTCGGTAGAACTTCACATGGGTGAAGTCCTCCATGAGGATGTAGACGGGGTCGGGCGTGCTATTCGGGCCCTGGAATTGCTGCCCGGTCAGCACTGGTTTGTGGGCCCGGACGAAAGCGTCGAAATTGTCTTCGCCCACCACCACACCGAGGTGCTCCAGCCCCATCTTGTAGACACGCTGGTGGACGGGCGGGATCAGTTCGATCAGCGGCACGACCTTGCCGTCGAGGACTTCCATTGGCTCCGCCGGGACGATCAGCGAGATGGGCCGCCCGTTCCAGAAGTTCTCGCGATTGGCTACGGCCTGGCGTTCGAGTTGGCTCCGCACGCGCACGTATTCGTCCCACTCCGCAACGCGGTAAGCGATGTGGCTGAGCGCGTACGAGCTGATGTCAATGCCGCGCGCGGTCAGCCGATCGCGCTGCTGGGCAGCGAACGCCCGATAGTCGCCGATGATTTCCTCGACCGAACCTGCCATCAGCCCTGTCCTCCTGCGCTCGGCGCAGGATAGCCGCGTCGGCTCGCCGCTCTGGGACCAAGGTCGCGTTGGCTAAGGCGGGTATTCGGCAGAGACTCGGCGCCATGATTCGACGAATTGGCCTGCTGTCTGTCTTCATCCTGCTGATGAGCGCGGGCAGTGCGTCAGCTGCGACCGCCACCATCACAATGACGAACCGGGCATTCACCCCGGCCACTCAGACGGTCGCACTTGGCAGCTCGGTCCGGTGGCAGAACACGTCGGGTAAGAAGCACACGGCGACCCCGACGATCAACTGGTCCTGGGGCGGGGTGTCCGTTAAGGCCGGCAAGACATCGGCCGCCGTCTATCCGACCCAGTCGGGCTCCTGGCTCTATTTCTGCTCGCTCCATCCGTCGCGCCACATGGGCACGATCGAGGTGCCGGTCACGGTCGATCAGTTGGCGGGTACGACGACCACCTTTTTCAAGTTCACGTTGGGAACGGTCCAGGCGCCCGGCGTAAGCGTCCATGAGCTGTGGGTGCGTCAGAACAGTGGCACGTGGGCGCTGCGCGTTTCGACACAGGCGCCGATCGTCTCGATCTTCTTTCCCAGCGCCGGCACGTGGGACGTGCGATCACGGATGCGCTGGCAGCTCGGCGGCGGGACCAGCGGCTACAGCCCGATCACCACTGTCACCGTCTTCTAGCCGTGGATCTGCCGGAATCAGTCCGGCCGGCCCTTGACTGCGGTGCACTGCCGGCGGAGGCTGGGCACATGCCAGGCTGGGCCGCACTCAAGGCGGTCGGCGGGGTTGCACTTCTGTGTGGCGTGCTGTCGCTCGCAGGGTGCGAAGCCGCGTGCGCATGCGCGCCGACACCCGAGCGAATCACCCCAGCCCCGGGTGCGATCACCCAGGATGCCGCGATTGAGGCGGCAAAGCGGCTGGCACCGGCGGCCGCGTCTGAAGTAACGGTAGGTTGGGTGGGAGTCGCAAGGAACCCGTTTGCCTCGGACGAGTCGAGCGCGTCTTTGGTCTGGATGGTCAACCTTTATGGCACGTTCGCTGTGCCCTCGTGTCCGCCAGGCGTCGACGCGAGGCCGTGGGGGGTGCCGAAGAGTCTCCCACCGTGCCTACTGAGCGACAAACTCCTGGTCGCTGTCTTGGATCATTTCACCGGCCAGCTGATCGGCTGGGAATAACAGATCGGCTCTAGTCCTCAGGCTTTCGGCGGCACGCTTCGTCGTAACGAGCCAGCTCGTCGGCCAGCACCAGCGGTGCGCGATGCACCGCGCTGCTGGGTGCCTCGGCGTTGACCCGGGCGACGCAGATGTTGATCTCGACCGCGAGCTCCTCGAGCGCCGCGCGGTCCGTGCGACGTCTATCTGACGACGGCGCGGGTCCCGACGCGGCACGATCCACGATTGCGTCGCGCCTTGCCAGCAGGCCGTTCAGCTCTTTGCCGGCCTCGACCCAGGGCGGCGCTACGCCCGCGTTCTTGAGCATGTGAAAGGCGAGCCCCCATTCGCCCGCGAGTGGGTTGGCGTCATCGGGCAGCGGCGCGCCGTGGTGAGGCAGATCGTCGAACTTGCCTTCCTCCATCGCTTCGCGGATCTGGCGATCGATGAGCGACTCCCATGACTTGCCCGGCTCGGGCTTGTGGCCCATCGTCAGCCCGGCCCCCACGGCGACGGCAGATGGGTCAGCGGCTCGCGGTCGGGCAGCACGTCGGTCTGAAGGCCTGCGTCGGCGGCAGCCACGTAGCGCGGCTCCAGCCCGAGCTCCTTTAACACGATGTTGCGGCCTTGGGCGATGCCCGTCGCCTTGTAGAACGCGACGAGTCGGTTGAAGCCCTGCCGGCCAAAGCCACAGTCCGACGACAGCACCAGCTTGTCCGCAGGGATTACCTCCAGTGCCCGACGAACACGCCCAGCCACAACCTCGGGCATGTCCGCCTGCAACTGGCGATGGTTGACGACGCCAACGGCAACCTTCTTGGACAGGTTGTCTGCATACGGCTTGAACAGGTCGATCTCGGCCAGGTTGTTCTCGGTCGCCTCGACCGTCCAGACGTCGCCCTTCAGCTGGTTGAGGTAGATATCGATCGAATTGGCGTACGACTCCCCGCTGTAGACCTTCTGCATGTTGGGATTGCCCCAGCAGGTGTGGATCCACAGCTCGACGTCGTCGAGCCCCTCGACCTCGTGGTTGAACGCCTCCACCATGAAGTCGAGCAGCTCTTTCTGCTCCGGGTGGAAGCAGGCGGTGAAGTGGATCGTTGGCTCCTCGATCTGGATGACCTTGGCGCCTTCAGCGGCGAGCTGGCGCAACTCGGTATTCATCGCGCTGGCCATGTCCCAGATGAGCTGCTTCTTGTCGTCCTTGGGGTACTCGGCCGTGTGCGAGTCGAGGAAGATCGCCAGCACCTGTGAGGAGCACGTCCCGAATTTGACCGGCTTACCGGCACGCGCCTGGGCGATGCGCCAGAGCTTCGCGTACTCGAGCGGGTTTCTGGGGTTCGCCGCCACCTTGCCAACGACGCGCGGCCAGCGCCAGGTCGTCTCAATCTCGTTCATGAGCGTGCCCGGGGGGAAGGCAAGCAGCGAGTCGCGCGACTTCTCGTACTGCAGCTCTTCGTGCTCCAGGCCCAGCCAGCGCTGGAGCGGGTAGTGGTGCCACGAGCGGCCGGCGAAGTCCTCGTCGAGGTGGTAATCGCCGTTGGTGAGGATGTCGAGCCCCGCCCGCGTCTGATCGGCCAGCACCGCGGCGTGGGCGTCGAGGAATTGCTCGCGAAAGCGGACGTCGAGCAGGCCCGTGTCGAGCGGCCGCCCCCAAAGCGATTGGTCATACCAGCGCGGCCGCGGCCACGACCCGGTGACGGTCGCGGGCAGCATCAGGTCCTTCGTGGCGGTGAACATTGGTATGACCCTCCTCGCGCCCGAGAATAGCCACCGGCCATACAATCGCTCGGCGATGACGAGCAGGTTCCGCGGCGGCGAGATCTATGGGATCCCCATCCCCACGGTCTTCGACGAAAACAACTCGATCCGCTGCGCTGGTTGCGGCGAGCCCA
>JBDTUR010000088.1:0-8356 GCA_040007635.1 Chloroflexota bacterium | reverse complement strand
GGATCGCCGTTCTTCACCGGCAAGCTGGGCTGGTATGCGCGCCTGCTGCGCTGGCTGGGCGAAAGCTCGTCGACAGCCGACTCGTTGGTAGTCGGCGGTGACATGAACATCGCTCCCGCGCCCATCGACGTCTGGGATGAAAGGGCCGCTCATGGTGGCACCCATGTTTCTTCCCTGGAACGACAAGCCTTCGCCGCGCTGCTCGAATGGGGTCTCACCGACGGTTACCGATCGATCCGACCGGAGCCCGCGCGCTTCACCTGGTGGGACTACCGCGCCGGAAACTTCCACAAGAACCTGGGCATGCGCATCGATCATCTGCTGCTCACCGCACCCATTGCCGCGCGCCTCGTCGCGGCCGAGATCGACCGGGAGGCGCGCAAAGGGGTGCCCATCCCGTCGGATCACGCACCGTTGTTCATCGATCTCGACGCGCCCGGCGTGGCGATTGATGCCGGCTGGGAGGGCGCGCTACAGCGGATCGCTCAAAGGAGCAAGCGCTAGAGTGCGTCCGCCGCACGAGTAACGCGGCAATTGGGGGGCTGAGGAGGCATGAGGGTGTTCAAGGAATTCCGTGATTTCCTGCTCCGCGGCAACGTTGTTGACCTCGCGGTAGCGGTCATCATCGGCGCCGCGTTCGGCGCAGTGGTCAACTCCTTCGTCAAGGACGTCCTGACGCCGCTCCTGGGCTTCCTCGGGGTGCCCGACTTTTCGACCTTGTCGATCACCGTTGGTTCCTCCGCCATCATTTACGGGAATTTCCTGAACCTCTTGATCGCGTTCATCCTGATCTCGGCGGCGATCTTCTTCTTCGTCGTCAAACCGATGAACGCGCTCGAGAAGCGTCGCCAGGCGGGCATTGAGCCCGCGGCACCCACGACCAAGCTCTGCACGGAGTGCGCCTCAACGATCCCGCTCGCGGCAAAGCGCTGCCCCAACTGCACCCAGCCGCAGCCCTAAGGGTTCGCGGTCACCCGTTCGGACGCTGCCGCGCGTGGACATGAGCCCGGTCGACATCCGCCGCATTGCACCGACCGACTGGGCGCTGCTGCGCGAGATGCGCTTGGCCAGCCTGACGGACGCGCCTGAAGCGTTTGGGCAGCGCTATGAGAACGCGGCGTCTGAACCTGAAGCCGAGTGGCGCAGCGCCGCGCGGGCGTCATCGAGTGGTGATCGTCGCGCGTGGTTCATCGCTCGAAGGGGTGAGGGCGCCGCTGCCCGCGACGTGGGGCTTGTCCAGGCTCGCCGCCGACCACCCGGGGACTGCCTGCTCTTCTCGATGTGGGTCGCGCCCGCCGCGCGCCGCTCAGGCGCCGGCCGTCTGCTGGTGAACGCAGTCGCGGCGTGGGCGGCCGGCTGGGGCGGCAAACGGGTTGTGCTGTGGGTCTTTGGCGCCAACGAGGGTGCGTTGCGGTTCTACCAGCGCCTGGGCTTCAAGTTACTGCCAGAGGGGCCGGACGCGGAGTCCGGCCGCTCCTTTGGGGCGCTGGCGATGGAGCTCCCCATCGGCCCGGCGGCTAGCGCGTGACCAGTTCACCCTGTGCGGGCAGCGAGTAGCCCTCCGCGTCGAGCGTCTCGACTGAATCAGGCCGGGCGATCTCAGCCTGGGCCACAACCCGCCCGCGGCGCAGGCCACGGAAGTCATCGAGCCTGGTCCAGCCCTTGTCGGAGTTGCGGTCGAGGAAGTCGGTCATTCCGGTCGTGAGTCCACTGATGATGTTGGGCCCGATGGCGTGGTCGAGCATGGCCGCCGTTGCCACCTGGACGGTGCCACACCCGAGCATGAAGTAGGCCAGCGCATGGTCGAACGTGGCTATCCCGCCGACGCCTGAAAAGGAGCCAAGTGGGAACGCCTGGGTCATCTGGGCCATCTTCGCCAATGACAGCGGCAGGATCGCCGGGCCACCCAGCCCTCCAGACGATACGTAGCCATCGACATTGACCTCGAACTCGAGCGTCTGCGGATCAATCAACGGCAGTGCCGGCCAGGTGTTGGACGAGGTGATCGCCTCTGCCCCGCCCCGGAAGGTCGCGCCGGCCTCCTCGACGATGTCTGCACCAGCAGGGGTCAGCTTCACCCACACGGGGATTCGTGTCACGGCCTTCACGGCCTGGGTCGTTGTCGAACACAGCACGGGATCCTTGCCGATGTTGGCGCCCATGTCGACGCGGTCCATGTGCGGGCACGAGAAGTTGAGCTCGATCGCATCCACTCCTGCGTCCTGGACGCCTTCAGCCAGCGTTTGCCACGCGTGAATCTCGCGGGCATTCCCGGATCCAGCCATGATCGAGGCAACGAGGATCCGGTCAGGCCAGGCCTGCTTGATGTTGCGCAGGCGCGGCAGCCACCAGTCGAGTGGTTTTTCGCTGATGAGCTCCCAGTTCCATGACCCGACCAGCGTCGAGTTGGGGCGCTTGGCCATCGAAAGGCGGGCGCCATCGTTGTCGACGCGCAGGAACTTGGTCTTTGGCCCGCGCACGTTATGGACCTGGTGGAGGCCGATCGTCTTCGTGACGACACCGCCCCAGCCGGCCTCGAAGGCACGCATGATGTTGCCGTCCGACTCCGTGGGCGGCGCGGAGGCCAGCATGAACGGGTTCGGGAAGCGCAGTCCGGTAAACGTGGTGGCGAGATCGGCCATAGCTCGGCTCCTGACTCTGCCCGGCGGGCGTGGGTCGCCGGGAGACCGGCATCGTCAGACGTGGCGGAGGCGTGCGAAAGGGCCAGTCGGCCCATAGCGCTCGATGGCGTCAGGCAGCCTGCGAGGGTGCCTCGACGAATTGACTCTGGTAGAGCTCGAAGTAGAAGCCCTTAGCGTCGAGTAGTTGGCGGTCAGTGCCGGTCTCGACGATCTTGCCGTGATCCATGACGACGATCAGGTCCGCGTCGCGGATGGTCGACAGGCGGTGGGCGATCACGAACGTTGTCCGGCCCGCCATGAGCTTGGCCATCGCGCGCTGGATGAGCACCTCGGTGCGCGTGTCCACAGACGAGGTGGCCTCATCGAGGATGAGGATGCGCGGATCAGCCAGGAAGGCGCGGGCGATCGTGAGCAGCTGCTTCTCGCCCTGCGAAAGGTTGGTCGCGTCGTCGTCAATGACCGTGTCGTAGCCTCCGGGGAGCGTCCGCACGAAATGATCGACGTGGGCCTCTTCGGCCGCGGCCACGATCTGGGCCTCGGTCGCACCTGCGCGGCCATAGGCAATGTTGTCTCGGATCGTCCCGTGGAACAGCCAGGTGTCCTGGAGGACCATGCCAAATTCGCGTCGCACGTCTTCCCGCCGGACGCTGCGCGTGTCGATCCCATCGATCGTGATCGACCCTGAGTCGATCTCATAGAAGCGCATCAGCAGGTTCACGAGCGTCGTCTTGCCCGCACCGGTCGGACCAACAATTGCCACGGTCTCGCCCGGTTCAGCTGTGAGCGACAGGTGCTCGATGAGCGGCGTGTCCGCGCGGTAGCGGAACGACACATCGTCGAAAGCGACCTTGCCAGCGACCTCGCCCAGTGCGCGTGCATCGGCCGGGTCGGCCTCCATCTCCGGCTCATCGAGCAGCTCGAACACTCGTTCGGCAGATGCGACCGCCGACTGGAGCACGTTGGCGATGCTTGCCGCTTGGAGGATGGGCTGGCTGAACTGGCGCGAGTACTGGATGAACGCAACCACGTCGCCCAACGACATCTGGCCGGTGGCGACGCGCAGGCCGCCCAACACGGCAATGCCCACATAGTTGAAGTTGCCGATCACGTTGAGCGCGGGCTGGATGATGCCGCTGATGAACTGCGCCCGATACGACGCCTGGTAGAGGCGCTCGTTCTCGACTTCGAAGCGCTGCGCGACCTCGCGCTGACGACCGAAGACAGTGACGATGTTGTGGCCGCTGTGCATCTCCTCGACCTGGCCGTTGAGCGCGCCGGTCGACGCCCACTGGGTGACGAACTGCTTCTGCGAGCGGCGGATGATCAGGATCGAGACCACGAGCGACGCGGGCACGGCGAGCAGCGAGATCAGCGCCAATTCCCAGCTGATCGTGACCATCATCACCAGCACGCCGATCACCGTCAGGATCGAGGTGATCAGCTGCGTGAGGCTCTGCTGGAGCGTCTGGCCGATGTTGTCGATGTCGTTTGTGACTCGGCTGAGCACGTCGCCGCGCGAGTGGTCGTCGAAGTACTTGAGCGGCAGCCGGCCCAGCTTGACGTCAACATCGCCGCGCAGCCGGTAGACAGTCCGCTGGGTGACGCCGGCCATGATGTACGCCTGTCCCCAGGCGAAGATCGAGGCGACGATGAAAAGCCCGATCAGGATCGTGAGGATGTTCGCCAGGGTGGCAAAGTCGATGCCCGAGCCCGGGATCACCGTCATCCCGTGGAGCATGTCCGCGAACTGGTTCTGGCCGCGCGATCGCAGCAACGCTTCGACCTGCGACTGGGTCATGCCCGCCGGCAGCTGCTGGCCGATGACGCCGGCAAAGATGATGTTGGTCGCGTTACCCAGGATCTTGGGCCCGACGACCTGGAGCACAACGCTGATCGTGCCCAGCGCCACAACGAGCGCGATCAGGGTCCGCTCAGGCCGCAGCAGGTTCAAGAGGCGGCGGAAGGACTTGCCGAAGTTCTTCGACTTCTCGGGCGGCGGGCCGCCCATCATCATCGCCATTGGACCACCGCGCGGACCGTGTCGGCCGGGCTGCGGACCTCCCTCACCAGGTCGGCCGGGCATCTGACGCGGTCCGCTCATGCTGCCTGCGCCTCTTCAGGCGACAGTTGGCTGAAGACGATCTCGCGATACGTCTGGGAGCTTGCCATGAGCTCGGTGTGCGTGCCCATCCCCACCACTCGGCCCTCGTCAAGGACGACGATGCGGTCGGCGTTGAGGATCGTGCCAACGCGCTGGGCGACGATGATCACGGTTGCGCTGGTCAGTTCGCGCCGGAGGGCAGCGCGCAGCAGCGCGTCAGTGCGGAAATCGAGCGCGCTGAAACTGTCGTCGAACACGTAGAGCGGTGCCCGCTTTACGAGCGCGCGGGCAATCGCCAGGCGCTGGCGCTGGCCCCCGCTCACGTTGGTGCCGCCCTGGTCGATGACGCTCTCGATCCCATCGGGCATCTCGCCCACGAAGTCGCTCGCCTGGGCGATCTCGAGGGCGTGCCTGATTTCTTCGTCGGTGGCGTCGGCATCGCCGTAACGCAGGTTGCCGGCGATCGTGCCGCTGAACAGGAAGGCCTGCTGCGGGACCACGCCGATCAGCTTCCAGAGGTCCTCGCGGCGCATCTCGCGCACGTCGGTGCCACCGACGAGCACAGCGCCGCCGGTCACGTCGTAGAAGCGCGGCAGGAGGTTGATGAGCGTCGACTTGCCGCTGCCCGTGCTGCCCACGATGGCCGTGGTCTGACCCGGTTCAGCGGTGAATGACACGTCACGCAGGACGGGCTGCTCGGCGCCTGGGTAGCGGAATTCGACGTTGCGCAGCTCGACCTTGACTCCTTGCGCTGGGACCTTGAGCGATGTGGGCTCTTTGGGGTCGAGGATCGATGGCTCGATATCGAGCACCTCGTTGATCCGATCGGCCGAGACGGCGGCACGGGGGACCATGATGAACATGAACACGGCCATCAGGACGCTCATCAGGATCTGCATGAGGTACGTCAGGAACGCCGTCAGGTTGCCGATGGGCATCGCGCCTGAGCCCACGCGGTCCGCGCCGAACCACATCACGGCGACCGAGCTGATGTTGAAGATCGCCATCATCACCGGGAACGTCACCGCGAAAAGCCTGTTCACCCGCAACGCGGTGTCGAACAGGTCACGGCTCGCTTCGTCGAACCGCTTCTCCTCGTGATCAACACGAACGAAGGCGCGGATGACGCGCACGCCAGCAAGCGCCTCGCGCATGACCTGGTTGATGCGGTCGATCTTGGTCTGCATCGAGCGGAAAAGCGGGATCGCCCGACTGAAGACCAGCGCAATGAACGCGAACATGATTGGCAGGATGACCAGCAGCAGACCAGACAAGGGAACGTCCTGGCGAATGGCCATGATCGTGCCGCCAATACCGGTGATGGGCGCGAGCAGGATGATCGTCAGGCCCATGAACACCACGATTTGAACCTGCTGCACGTCGTTTGTGTTGCGCGTGATCAGCGACGCCGTGCCAAAGCGGTTCATCTCGACCTGGCTGAAGGTGCCCACCTTGCCAAATACGGCGGCCCGCACATCGCGGCCAAAGCCCATAGCGACGCGGGCCGAGAAGTACACCGCCACTAGCGACGTCACCGCGAGCACCAGGGTCACGCCGACCATCAGCGCGCCTACGTTCAGGATCAGGTTCGTGTCGCCCTTGGTGACGCCCTGGTTGATGATCTCGGCGTTCAAGTCGGGCAGATAGAGCTGCGTCAGCGCCTGGATCAGCAGCAGCACGAGCACGACCACTATCTGGGCCCGGTATTTGCCCAGGTAGCGGCGCATGAGGCGGATCACTGGATGGGGCCCAGGCTCTCGCGCGCGGCACGGAGCGCGCGCAGGCCAATGAGTAATGCGCTGAGTTCGGGGTCGCCCATTAGCGCAACCAGCTTCTTGAGCCGCTTGCGACGCTCCGCTTCCATGACCACGAACACGGCGTTGCCGCGCTTGGTCAGGTGGATCTCGACGACGCGCCGGTCGGCGTCCGAATGTTTACGCTCCACCACCCCACGCTTCTCCATCCGATCGATGATGCCGGTCGCACTGGCTACCGAGACGTCGAGGAGATCAGCCAGGTGCGACATGGGCAGAGCGCCGTTCGAGCGGAGCAGCATCAGGACGTTGAGATGCACCATGGAAAGGGCGCCCTCTTGCCAGCGCTTGAGTGCGCCCATCCAGTCCTTCATGCGGATATTGGTCAGCTCGCCCAGGACCTCGTCCATCAGGACATCACGGCGCAGGTCATTACTTAGGGGCGCATTGATAGTTGCCACGAGGCTAGAAGTCTAGCCAAGCCGAAGAAGTCAGTCAAACGCCTGTCTATGCATGACGGTCGGGCGTCACCCACGATGGATCGATCTCGAGGTGGAGCAAAGCCGGTGTCTTGGCGGCCAGGGCGGCGCGCAGGGCGGGCTCAAAATCGGAGTCACGCGTAACGCGGCCGCCCTGCGCGCCCAGCGCACGAGCGATGGCGGCAAAGTCGATTGGGCCAAGGCCAGTCGCGGTCTCCGCCAGCCCCTCCTTGCGCTGGTGCATGGCGATGGTGCCGTAGCGCCGGTTGTCGAATGCCAATACGACGGGCCGCGCACCGGTCCGCACGGCCGTCTCTAGCTCGTTCATCGTCATTGCCAGGCCACCGTCGCCGACCAGGGCAATGACCGGCCGATCAGGTGCGACCAGGCTGGCCGCTATTGCCGCCGGCAGGCCGTAGCCCATCGCGCCCGACGTCGGACCAAGAAAACTCTGGTCCGCGCCGAACCTGAAGCCGCGCGCCAGCCACAGGCCAAAGTTGCCGGCGTCCGTCGTGAAGATCGTGTCCGTTGGTGCCAGGCCCTGGAGCACGTTGGTCACGTGCATCGGGCTCACGCCAGGCCCGGCCCACGCACGATCTTCGGGCAGGCTCGACGCGGCGAGGTAGGCCGCGCGATCTGCGGCAAAGGCGGTAAGACGTTCCCTGGGCGCCTTGTACGCACGCGATTGCTCCAGGGCTGCTCGCAGGAACGCGCCGGCATCGGCAGTCACGGCGAGGTTGGCGGGCCGCAGACCGGCCACGGCGGCGCTGCGCGGCGCGAGGGCGACATGTGCCCAACGCTGATCCGGCCGCGGGATCTGATAGTCAAACGACGCGATCTCGTTCAGCCGCGAGCCGATCACGAGCAGCGCGTCGGCCTCCTCGAGACGTGTCCTGACGCTCGCAGGGGCGCCGTAACCGGTCATACCCAGGTAATGCGGGTGATCGTTGGGAAAGACGGTGGGTCGGCGCCACGTGGCCATCACGGGCACTCCCAGCCGCTCTGAAAGTGCCACCAGGTCGGCGCGCGCTCCTGCGGCGGTCACGCCGCCGCCGGCCAGGATTAGCGGCTGCTTTGCAGCGGTGACGAGCGCCAGCACTTCGTCCACGATCGCTTTGTCTACTGCCGGCGCGACCGCTGGCGCGACGTTCACCCTTGTCCGCGCCGCCACCGGCTCCCCCAGCACGTCCTCGGGCAGCGCAAATAGCACTGGCCCCGGTCGGCCGGAGCGCATCACGGACAGCCCCTCCCCCAGTTGCGCCGCGGCCGTGCCTGGATCGTTGATCTGAGCTGCCCATTTGGCGAGCCCACCGAACGTCGCCACCAGATCGCTCTCCTGGAACGCCTCGCGCCCCAGGTGCGAGCGCGCGACCTGGCCCA
>JBDTUR010000087.1:0-8381 GCA_040007635.1 Chloroflexota bacterium | reverse complement strand
CGTACTTCAGCCAGATCTGCCTCGTCAGCGCCGTCAACAACGTGCCCGGCCTGTCGTACCCGTCGACCTTCTCGAGCGTTTTTTCAGTGGCGGCGCACGCGATCCCGGATCCGGAGACCTTCTTCTACAACCCGTCGCCGCCGGTGGAGTGGGGCGCGTGGGGCGTCGACGTCCCGATCGGCTGGAAAGACGGCGCCACCACGGTCGCGACCGGCAACTCGTTCGCGGCTCCGCACGTCGCCGGCCTCGTCGCGCGCATCCTGTCGAAGCACCCTGGCATGACGCCCTTCGAGGTCAAAGCAGTCCTGGCGGCGATCGCGGACGATCCTACGGCAGGACCTGGAAGCGGCCGCCACCAAGAGGCCGCACGACGTCGAAATGGCGGTGGTCGAGGGTGACGATCGTCCGCGTCCGGTAGCGCGCCGCCAGGACGACGATCGACGCGTCGGCGATTCCCAGCCGCTGATCGGCGTAGCGGTCGATGACCGAACAGGCACGGCCAATGTCCTCGGCCTCCATGGCCGGCAAATCCCAGGCACCGCCCGAGAGCTCCTTCAAGACGGTCAGCTCGGCCGCAACTCCCAGCCGCGAGGCCACGAGATAGTCAACCTCAGCCACGACGTAGGGCGAGACGATCAGCGGCTCAGTGGCCTCCTCGATGACCAACTTGACCGCTTCATGGTCCGGTTCGTCGGTGTCGAAATAGGCAAGGAGGGCGCTGGTATCGATGATCACTGTTCGCCGAAGCCGCGCAGGTGGATGTCAGCTTCGCGCGCGACGGGTGCACCGCTTGCAAAGAGGGCGCCCCTGGGCTGCGGCCGGATGGTCCCAATCGCAGTTCTGATCGAGTCCCTGATGACCGTAGCTTCGGAAACGCGGCGCTGTCTGGCGACTCGCTTGATTGCCGTTTTCAGTTCGACGGGAAGATAGATAGTGGTTTTGTCCATCAGAACGTATGGTACCACCGCTGGCACTGTCAACCCAGCCGAGCCTGTCGATAGCGCACGTTCTCTCTATTGCGCGAATCGGGCTGAATGGAACACGAAAACGCCGGCCCTGGGAGGGGACCGGCGCTTCCTTTGAGGAGGAGTTGTCTGGTGTTAGAGGACCGCGATGACCCCGAGGACCGTCACGAGGGCCACGGCCACCGCAACGAACTGGCGCTGGACTCGGTGGAGGCTGAACCGCGGCTCGTCATCTGACTGAGTTCCACGGGCCAGGCGGCGGGCCTCTGCGTCGCGGAGCAGTTCGTGCTGCAGGTAATCGGAGTTCAGCTGCAGCGAGTTGGTTGACTGATACATCTCACGTCTCCTTGTCGGTGTTCCGGCTTGCTTCTTGTGTTTGCTTGTTCGTGATGAAGGCATAGTCGGCCGACCAGGCGCGCGGAACCATCAACCAGGCGACCACCACGGGGTCAACGTTTGGACCGACTAAACGTCGCGGGGTCACGGCGCAGGCTGTCCTACAGCCGACACAAACCGGGAACCGTTACGATCGCGGCCCCATGACTGCCAGCGGCTCGCGCGAGCGCTTCTACCTCACGACCGCGATCTTCTACCCCAGCGCGAAGCCGGCGTTGCACTCGCTTTTTGAGGCGATCGGCGCGGACGCGATCGTGCGCTACCACCGCATGCTGGGGGACGAGACGCGCTTCCTGACCGGTATGGATGAGCACAGCGCCAACGTCGAGCGCAAGGCCAACGAAGAAGGCGTGACGCCAAGAGACCTGGTCGATCCGTGGGCCGCGACCTGGAAACAGGCTTTCGACAAATTCGAGATCAGCTACGACCGATTCATCCGGACAACGGATCCTGACCACGCCCGTGCATCCACGGAGATGGTCACGCGAGCGATGGCGAACGGCGACATCTACAAGGGCACCTACAGTGGCTGGTATTGCCCGGGCGACAACGAGTTCAAGACCGACCAGCAGCTGGTCGACGGGCGCTGCCCGGACCACCCAACGCTCGAGCTCCAGTGGCTCGAGGAGGAGAACTGGTTCTTCCGCCTGTCGGCTTACCAGGAGCGCCTGGAGCAGCTCTACCGCGACAACCCCTCGTACTGCGAGCCCGAGCACTACCGCAACGAGGTCCTGGGCTGGCTCAAGGATGGGCTGCGCGATTTCTCGATCAGCCGCGCCGGCGGCCAGTGGGGCATCCCGTTCCCGACTGACCCCGACCACCGCATCTACGTCTGGTTCGACGCGCTGACCAACTACATCACCGGCGCCGGCTTCCCCGACGACCCGGTTTCATTCGCAAAGTGGTGGCCGGCCGACGTCCACATCATCGGCAAGAACATCACCCGCTTCCATTGCCTGTACTGGCCGGCCATGTTGATGAGCGCCGGGTTGCCGCTCCCCAAACAGGTTTTCGCGCACGGATTCATGCTCGACAAGGGCGCCAAGATGAGCAAGACGCAGGGCAACGTGCTCGAGCCCGATGCGATGGCAGAGCTTATGAGCATCGACGGCGTGCGCTACGCCGTGCTGCGTGAAGTGCCGTTCGACCGCGATGCGGACGTGTCCTATGACTCATTCGTGCGCCGCTACAACGCGGATCTCGCGAACGACTTTGGCAACCTGCTCAACCGGACGCTGACCATGACCGGGCGCTTCCTCGAAGGGGAGCGACCGTCTCCGGCCGCGGCGCCAACTTCAGAGCTGGGCTCGGCCTGGGCCACTGCCTGGGCCGCCTACTCCAAGGCGATGGACTCCTACCTGCTCAACCAGGCCCTCGAAGCCCTGTGGGTCTTCGTGGGCCACGCCAACCGATTCGTCGACAACGAACAGCCATGGGCGCTCAACAAGGCCGCGAAAGCGGGCGACACTGAAGCGGCCGACCGACTGCGCAACACCTTGGGCGACCTGTTGGAGGCCTGCCGCGTCGTTGGGTTGGCGGTGGCGCCATTTATGCCCGCGGCCGCGGCACGCGTTTTGAGTCAGCTTGGCCTCGCTTACGCGTACGGGGATAACGGCAGCGGCGGCCCGCGGCTGTCCGAATCGGCTGCATGGGGAGCGTCCGGGGAAGTCGGGAAGGTCGGTACCCAGGAAATCCTCTTCCCGCGTGTCGAAATCGAGCCACCCGCTTCGTAGTAGGGGTGAAGGAGGTGCTCTAAATGGCACACGGACAACTGACCCACATCGAGATCCCGGCCGACGACCTGCCGCGCGCGCGGCGCTTCTACAGCGAGCTGCTGGGCTGGGAGATCGGCGACATGCCCGAGTTCCCGGACTACCCGCTCTTCAGCTTCGGCGAGGTCAAGAGCACGGGCGGCGCGCTGGGGCTGCGCGGCAAGACCGTCGGCAACCAGCTGCGCGTGTACTTCGACGTCGACTCGATCGACGCGGTGCTGCCCAACGTCGCCAAGCTGGGCGGCAAGGTGGTCGAGCCCAAGACGGAGATTCCCAGCATGGGCTGGTACGCGGTGATCGACGACACCGAGGGCAACCAGGTCGCGCTCTACCAGAGCATGCCGCGCCCCGCGATGTAACGGCGTCGTACCGGCCATGATGGTCGCGTGCGACTGATCGACTCCCATTGTCATTTGCAGGCGGGGGCGTTCGCGGCTGACGTTGCGGACGTCCTCGCCTCAGCACGTTCGATTGGCGTCGAGCGCGTATTGGCGCCGGGCTACGACCTCGATTCGTCTGTTGCGTCCGTGGAGTTGGCGCGGACCCTTGGCGTGGACGCCGCGGTCGGCATCCATCCCCACGTCGCTGAGGGATCCGAAGGCGTTTGGCCCGAAATCCTTGCCTTGGCCTCCGACTCGACCGTCGTAGCCATTGGCGAAACGGGCCTGGATTACGACAGGGGTTTCTCGTCTCGCGAGGCTCAACTCGCCAACTTGGAACGACATCTTCGGCTGGCAAAGGAACTCCAAAAGCCGGCAATCCTTCACTGTCGGTCGAAAGCGGGACATCGCGATGCTCATGACGATCTGATCCGCGTGCTTAACCTCTGTAAAAGCCCACCCGCGCTGCTGCATTCCTTTTCCGGCCCGGTTGACTACGCCGAGCGCGCGCTCGAGATGGGGCTGGCGATCTCCTTTTCGGGCCTGGTGTTCAGAAAAGGGGAGGAGGTGAGCACGGAGGTGGCTCGGCTGACTCCGGCTGATCGGCTGCTGGTCGAGACGGACTCGCCCTATTTGTCGCCGCCCGGCGCGCCGCGGCGGCGCAATGAGCCGCGCTACGTCCAGATCACCGCGCGCTGGCTGGCGCAGCAACGCAACCAGGATCCTGACGAGCTGGGCGCGCAGCTCGTCGCGAACTACGACCGGATCTTCAGCCGCCCACCCAATCCGACTGATCCGTCTCGAGGCGCGCCCTGAAGAGCTCGCGCTCATCCGTCGTGAGCTCGTAGTTCCAGGCTGACCCTTCGTCCCAGCCGCGGCCAATGACCTTCGCGCCGGCTTCCGCTGACCACAGGAACTCGGCTCGATAGCGGCGCGGCACCGGCAGGCCGTGGCGGATCCGCTCCAGGCCCAGGAACTGCTCGTCCATGTAATCGAGATACGCGGCGTTATTGACGTGGGCCATGGGGTCAAGTTCGCTGCGGCGCGGGCGGAACTCGCGCGGAGTTGCCTCCCGAGGCACAGTCGGGCGGCCCATCCTCATCGGCGTGAAATCTCCAAGCGCATTCTCGGCTCCAAAGACGTCGAGGATCTCCTGTGGCGGGCGCACCGGCCGACCAGTCGCGTTAAGTAGCACCCAATCGGTGATGGCCACGCCGACCAGCTCACCCTCACCGACCCGCCGGAACTCGCTCCGGCGCCGCGCCCAGACGCGCCGAAAGCCGACGACCTCGGTCGAGACTTCGAGCGTGCTGCCGAATTCGACGTTGCCCAGCAGGTCGAGCTCGATCGCGCGAACCAGCCAGGTCAGGCCGCGGCCGCTGTACCACTCGCGACCAAAACCGGCCGATTCGCTGTGGATCCAGGCGAGATCTTGGGCGAAGCGCAGGAACCCGGACGCACGGAGCTGGCCGTCCGGGCCCGCCTCGTCGAAGCGAACCCGGTATGGCCGTTCGATGCGCTTTTCGAACACCGATTGAGGTTATTCCTGCGGACCACCGTGAGTCGGACCGTCCGCGGGCGTGACCGGAGCCGCGCCACCGGGTGCCGCGAGCATGTCGTCGGCGGCCTGCTCGCGCTGCTCCGCGAACTGCGAGCTGGGTGTTCCCGGACGGACGGCCGGCGCCGGAGCGACCTGGCTGGATGAAACAGAGCCAGCCGCTGGAGGTGCGCCGTGGACGCCGCGATCGATCGTCAGGTTGTCCGCCGGCGCGACGGCCGGCGGCGCACCCAGCATCTCGTCGATCTGGATCTCGCGCCGCTGCGCGAAGTCCTGCGCCGGTACCGGTGCCGGACCGCGATCGATGATCGTCTGGGCTGACGGGATGGCGTGCGGCTGAAGCGACGCCACCGCGCCCGCGGCGACGATCGTCGCGCTCATTGCCGTGACCATCAGCAGGCGGCGCAGTGCCTCCGCGTCGGCCGGCGTCGGCAGGCGCAGGGTCATGGCGTGACCGGACACATCGACTTCGATCTGGTCGCTGATGCCGTGGCCGCTCGTGTCAGCGTCCGACGTGCCGAGTTTGATCGTCGCATCTGAGCCGATCTGGCTTAGGTACGGCTGATCCTCCGGTCGCGGCATGGCTACGACGATGCGGCCGTCCGCGAGCCTGATCTCGAGTGCGTGTTCGTTAGCGCTCATTCTTCCTTCACCTCCAACGGTTGGGCCCATTGTGAGGGGCGCCATCCGTCAGCCGTGATCACCCTACGGACTCCGCGCTTGTCTCATTGGCGACACTGCACCCGAGCCACGCGCGTGGTCATCCGCGGGGCTCGCCCTTGGCGCGCATGAACTCCACGACGCGCGGATCGATCCAGCCGTGTGCCGCGGCGCGCGCCTCGAGGTTCTCTATTGACATCCACTCGTCGAGCGCGCCGATCCATGAGGCGTCCCAATTGGTGGGCAGTTCGCGCGGGTCGCCCGTCCGCGTCAGGCCCGATCGCTCGACGATCTCGGCCAGGCTGTTGGCCTTGTCAAGCTTGTCGGGCGAATAGCCAAGCACGGTGAGTCGCGTCCGCAGCTCCGTGGCCAGAGTCTCATCGATCGGTAGCAGGTCGGCTGGCGCAGGCGTGTCGAGGTAAAGATGGTTGAGGTCAAGCAGTCGGGCCAACTCGGGCATGGGGTCGGGGTGATCGTCGACGCGGAGGTCGATCCAGCGGTCGGTCGCCCCGCCGTAACCGCCGCCCTCGCGCACCACGAGGAGCGCCGCTGACTCGCGCCCGCGCCGATCGCCGCCCTGTTCGTCCGCGGCCTTCAAGCCGGCAAGCAACCGCTCAGGAAAGGCCGCGGAGCTCGCCAGGAATGTGTCGAGCAGCGCGTCAACGACCGCCGGCCCCGCCAGCAGATTGCCCTGGGCTGAGACACCGTCCGCTGTTCGGCCGCCGGCCCAGGTAATGCAGCCGCTCCCCGTGTATGTCGCCGCGCGGCCAACGGCATCGACGATGCCCGGCTGGCGGTTGTCGCGGCCCTCATCCGCATCGGTCAGCGCTGCGAGCACGGCCGTGGCGGCACTTCCCTGATGAAGCATGGCCAGCCCTTCCGCGCCGTAACGCACGTTGGCCATGGCCTGCGTCGCCACCGCACCCACGCCAGCCCGGGCGTGCGGCACCACAGATCCGACGGCAAGGAACTTGGAAGCGACCGCGATGCCCAGATCGCCGGTGACCGGGTCGCGCGCCACGATCGAGAAAGTCATGCGTTCTCCTTCGCCTCAAGCCTATTACGCGCGGGTCAATCGCTGAATGACTGATGCGTCCGGTTTCGGCGTCTGGATGTGCGGCGAAGCGCGCCCGCCGGCTATTCGAGTCAGGCGGCGACTAATTGGGATCGGGTGGAGTGCCACAAGCGGCCAATCGGAGTCCCGTAGACGGTCCGACCGACGCATCAGTCACCACGTGACTAGGCCGGATCCGCCGTGAACGGCGAGAGATACCGCGCGCTTGACACTCTCAGCGCGGAAGCCTAACCTTCTAGCACTCTCAGACGGAGAGTGCTAATCACACCGGCCAAGCTGCCGTGACCCGCCGGCACGAACCAAGGCGGACGCGCGATGGCCACCACACCGCAACAAACCAGGAGGGTAATGCGTTGGCGACTGCCACGACGAAGCTCCGGCCGCTGGGCGACCGGGTCGTCATTCAGCCCACTCCGCGCGAGGAGATGACCAAGTCGGGCATCGTTCTGCCTGACACGGCCAAGGAGAAGCCCCAAGAGGGCAAGATCATCGCTGCCGGCCCCGGTCGGCTGACCGACGAGGGCAAGCGCGAGCCGATGGACGTCAAGGAAGGCGATGTCGTGCTCTACGCGAAGTACGCCGGGACCGAGTTCAAGGTCGAAGGCGAAGAACTGCTCATCGTCAGCCAGAAGGACATCCTGGCAATCGTGAATTCCTAATCGCAGGTCGCGCGGCGCATAGCCGCGCCACGACCAGCGACCTCGTTCCCAGGGAGGATCAACTTACACGTGGCTAAGCAACTGATTTTTGATGAGACTGCGCGACGCAGCCTCAAGAGGGGCGTCGACCGCCTCGCCGACGCTGTCAAGGTGACGCTGGGCCCCAAGGGCCGCAACGTCGTGCTAGACAAGAAGTTCGGTGCGCCCACGATCACCAATGACGGTGTGACGATCGCGCGCGACATCGAGCTCGAGGACCCCTTCGAGAACATGGGCGCACAGCTTCTGAAGGAAGTCGCGACCAAGACTGACGACGTCGCCGGCGACGGCACCACGACCGCCGTTGTGCTGGGCCAGGCGCTCGTCACGGAAGGTCTCAAGAACGTCACCGCCGGCGCCAACCCGATGATCGTCAAGCGCGGCATCGACAAGGCCGTCGAGGCGATCGTCGCGGAGCTCAAGAAGAACTCGCGCCCCGTCGATAACCGCGAGCAGATCAGCGCGGTCGCGGCCATCAGCGCCGCTGATCCTGAAGTCGGCGAGACCATCGCCGAAGTGATGGACAAGGTCGGCAAGGACGGCGTCATCACCGTTGAAGAGGGCCAGTCGCTGGGCCTCGAGAAGGAATACACAGAAGGCATGCAGTTCGACCGGGGCTACATCTCGGCCTACTTCGTGACCAATCCCGATCGGATGGAGACCGTTCTCGAGAACGCCGCCATCCTCATCACCGACAAGAAGATCTCCAGCATCCAGGAGCTCATCCCGGCGCTCGAGAAGGCCGTCGCGCTCGGCCGCCCGCTGCTCATCGTCGCCGAGGATGTCGACGGCGAGGCGCTGGCGACGCTGGTCGTCAACAAGCTCAAGGGCACCATCTCCGTGCTCGCGGTCAAGGCCCCCGGCTTTGGCGATCGGC
>JBDTUR010000086.1:0-8395 GCA_040007635.1 Chloroflexota bacterium | reverse complement strand
ACCTGGCGCACCACACCGTTGAACTGGTGTTCACAGGCCCCGTGCCGGCGGCCGAATTCGAGGCGTTGCCCGGGGTAAGCGAAGTGGTCAGCGAGGACCACGTGCTGCGCATGCGCGTGTCGGGCAACATCGCCGCCGTTGTGCGGACGGCGGCCAAGTACGAGCTGGCCGACTTTGTGAGCCGAGAGCCGTCGCTCGAGGAGACGTTCCTGGCTGAGTACACGAAGCCCGCGGCGGAGGTGGCCGCGCGATGACCACCGCCACGATCGTTGTTACCCGCGCACCATCGCTGCGCAGCCGGCTTTACGGACTGGGTAGCGTTTTCGGCAAGACACTGCGCGATTCGCGGCGCGCGATCATCGCTGCCGCAGCCCTGCTCGCGATCATTTTTCTGGGTGTAACCGGGGCCGTCGCAGGCCAGTTCAACACCATCGAGTCGCGCCACGAGATGGAGGCGCTGATCAAATCGCTGCCGCCCATCCTGCAAGGCCTAGGGGGCCCGGTCGTGAACGTCGCCACGATGGGCGGCTACCTTCAGTACAAGTACGGCAGCTTCTTCCCGCTCGTGTTGTCCATGTGGTCGATCCTCGCCTTGTCGGGCACGCTTGCGGCAGAAGCGCGTAGGGGCAGCCTGGAATTCGTCACCTCGGTGCCCAAGTCGCGCCGAGCGATCGCGCTCGAGAAGCTCTCGGGCCACCTGACGGGGCTGACGGTCGCGTTTGTCGTCACCTTCATCGCGATTGCCATCGCGGGTGCCGCTTACGCCGTGCTGCCGGGGGACGAGATCAGCGCCACCGCGGCATTTGGGTACGCGATATGGATGGTCCTGATGGCGCTTGCCGGCGGCGCCGTCGCGTTCGCGCTGGGACCCTTCGTGGGCCGCGGCGCCGCGGCAGGAATCGCCGGCTTCCTGACGATCGCGGGCTTCATCATCACCGGCTATTCGGCGCCCGTGCCGCAGCTCGAGCCGCTGGCCAAGGTGACGTGGTCGGGCTGGACCATCAACCATTTGCCGCTGGCCGGCCAATTCGACTGGCCGTCCGTCGCGCTGCTGGCTATGTTCGACGTCGTGCTGCTCGCCATTGGCATCGAGGCTTTCGCCCGGCGCGACATCGGCGTGACCAGCACCATCCCCACGCCGTCGTTGCCGCGCGTCCTGGTTGGGTTGCGCGGACCGTTCACCCGGGCGATCGGCCACAACCTGCCAACGTCTGTCGCGTGGGGGCTGGGCATCGGCCTGTTCGGGCTGGCGCTCGCCGGCGCGGCCAAGAGCTTCGTCGAACAACTCGCGAGCTCGCCCGAATTTGCGCGGCTGCTCAGGATGATCTCGCCCGGGACCGACTTCGGCTCCGTGGGCGGATTCCTGCAGCTGCTGTTCATCGAGCTCGGCATCATCCTGGTGGGCCTGGCGGCGGCGACCCTTGTCGCCGGCTGGGCATCCGAGGAAACGTCAGGGCGGCTGGAGATGGTCCTCGCCGCTCCCCTGTCACGCGTCCGTTGGGCGCTGAGCGGCGCGGCCGGATTGCTGGTCGACATGCTGCTCGTCGTTCTGCTCGTTGGATTGGGCATCGCGCTCGGAGGGGCCAGCGCCGGAGGCGATCTGCTCACGCCAATCGTGGGATCGCTCGTGCTCTTCTTCTACGGCGCAGCGCTCATCGGCGTTGGCGTGGCGGTGGGCGGACTGGTCGGCACCCGCTTCGCCGCGGCCGTGACGGTCATCGCTGTTCTGCTGACGTGGTTCGTGCAGCTGCTCGGCCCGCTCCTGGGACTGCCCGACTTCGTCCAGCAGCTCGCTCTTACCAAGCACCTTGGCCAGCCCATGGTGGGCGTCTGGGACTGGGGCGGAATCGCTGCTGCGCTCTTGATCGGTCTGGGCGGCATTGCCCTGGGCGCGTGGGGTCTCGCCCGGCGCGACCTACGCGCCTAGTAGCTCTCGACGCGCACTGGAGTCTGGGCGAAGTCGCGAACGTTCCGTGTAAGGACGATCGCGTCGCTGGCGTCCGCCGCGGCCGCAATGAGGGCGTCACCCAAGCTCAGTACGCGGCCGGCTCGGCGCGACTCGTCACGCCATCGGCCTGCGTTCAATGCAGCCTCCGGCCCCGGCTGGATGAACTCCAGCGGCAGGAGCATTGACATGAGCTCCGGGACCTGCGCCGCCGTCAGCCCGACCCGTGCCTCGCAGACCACGATCTCGTTAACCAGAACGTTGTCGCCTTCCTCGAAGAAGCGGCGAAATCGCTCGATGGCAACCGGGTCATCCCTCAGATAGTCAATTAGGAAGGTCGTGTCGACTACATAGCGCGCCACGGTCATTCAGCGGGCCCGGGGTCGGTTTTCTCTGCCCGAAGCGCTCTCACCCATTCGACGACTGCGTCCGACGTTGGAAACCGGGGGTCATCCTTGAGCATGCCGCGCGCCGACTCCCAGGCACGGCGCATCTCCTCGCGCCGCAGACGGTAATTGATCGCCTCTTCGACGAACGCGCTCCGTTGGCGCGGCCCAACCACCGCGTCAAGCCGCTCAACGAGCTCGCGCGGGAGAGTCATGTTCACCGGTACGCGCACAGCCATGCGCATATTCTTGCGCAGAGGCCGGGCAAGAGTCAACCCGACGAGCGTGGCTGACGGCGGCCAGATCCTGCTGTCTGAGGCAACGCGCGCCATCTCAAGCCACAGAGCGTCCTCAGGCAGTGGCAGAAGCTCGCTCGCGTCGCTATCGACGCCGCAGGCCACGATGAGGATCCGGGCCGCGCCATCGAGGAGCGCGTCGTTGGGCAAGTCGGACAGGGCTGGCAAGCCGGGCGAATCGGTCGCCGACGGGCTCAGTAGGTTGAACGAGCTGCGCGAAGCCGGCGCCCTGAGCGACCAGCAGTTCTCCAAGGCGGTCGATCGGCTGCTGGCCGAGGGTTAACGGTTAGGCGCAGGCGTTCTTGAATGGGCTCACGAGCTCGAGCACCCGCGATCCGTCGTCTGCGTTGACGTCCTGAGCCGGCGGCTTAGTAGCGGGGCATTGCTTGACTCGCGAGCTCCGCGTACGACGGTGAAAGCGAGCTCGAATCCGCTGGCCCGGACCTGATCCATGACCTGAGGGCCCTTTTTCCCGTAGCGCCCGTACGGATAAGCAAACGTGCGGGGCCGAAAGCCGATGTTCTGCTGTAGCAGCTGCTGGGCGCCTTCGATCTCCGCGTAAAGGGTCTCAGGCGGCTGGTTGGGCAGACTCAGGTGAGTCAGGCGATGATTGCCGATAGCGTGGCCGCGCGCCAGGAGATCGCGCATTTGATCGAATGACATGCGGTTGGGCTGACCGACGCGCCCGGGATTGACGAGGAAGGAGCCGCGCATGCCCAGCGACTCGAGGATGGGCGCCGCGACCTCGTAGTTGTCCAGTGAGCCATCGTCGAACGAGACGACCAAAGTGCGTCTTGGCGGACAGTTGTGCTGGTGCATCAGATCCGCCAACCGATCGATGGTGATGGTCTTCCACCCGTGGCTGACCAAGGCCGTCATCTGAGCCTGGAACGCGGCCGGGCAGGTGTAGTCGCCCTTGGAAGGGACGCCCACCGGGTAGCACCGGATGCGGTGGTAATACAGAACGGGCACATGCAGTTCGAAGCTTCCCGAAGCCGCCAGAGTTGGCTGCACGGAGCCGATAGACAGCAGGGCGCTGGCAAACAGGGCGGTCAGTGCGATGGCCAACTTCCGCATAAGGCTTCAGATCTTAGTCGAGGCGATGACGGCCGCTATGCTCGCGTTGATGACCGACCAGCCACTCCCCGACCGGCCCGCTGCGGGCGAAGGTACCGACTCACACGCTTCAGCCGATCCGACCTGGCAACCGGGCACGCTCGCCGTCCACGCCGGCATGGCGCCCGACGAGCTGACCGGCGCGGTCGCGCCGCCCATCTACCAGACGGCCACGTTCGCCCAGGAGGGCGTCGGCCGGCCGCGCGGCGGCTGGGAGTACGCGCGCACCGGCAACCCGACGCGCGCCCGGCTCGAGACGGCCATCGCGGCACTGGAGGGCGCGGCGCACGGGCTGGCCTTCGCGTCCGGCTCGGCCACGACCCAGGCCATCGCCGCGTTCGCCCAGCCGGGTGAGCGGATCATCTGCGTCAACGACGTCTACGGCGGCACGTTCCGCTACTTCGAGCGGGTGCTGCGCGACATGGGCGTGGAGGCCTCATACGCGGCACTGGCCGGCAACGAGGGTCCGGCGCTCGACGAGTTGCTCGACGCGCGCACGCGCCTCGTGTGGCTCGAGACGCCGACCAACCCGCACCTGCGCGTGATCGACATCGCGGCCGTGGCCGCGCGTCTTACCGACCACGCCGGCGCGCGCGGCGAGCGGCCCATTCTGGTCGTCGACAACACTTTCGCCTCGCCCATGGGCCAGCGACCGATCGAGCTCGGCGCGGACATCTCGTACCACTCGGCGACGAAGTACCTGGGCGGCCACTCCGACACCGTCAGCGGCGTGCTTGCCACCTCGCGTGCCGATCTGTACGAACGGCTCAAGTTCCTGCAGAACGCGATCGGCGCGGTGCCCGGACCATTTGACTGCTTCCTCGTGCTACGCGGCCTGCGCACGCTGGCTCTGCGCATGGAGCGCCACTCCTCGAACGCGCTCGCCGTGGCCGAGGCGCTCGCGGCGCGCGACGACGTGGACGTCGTCAACTACCCCGGCCTGCGCGGCGGCCGTGACGCGCATCCACAGGCGGACCTCGTCGCGCGTCAGATGCGGCTTACCAGCGGGATGCTCAGCTTCGTCCCTGCCGCGCGTGACGGCCGCTCCCCAGACGAGCGGGCACGGCGCTTCGCCGAGGGCACGCACATCTTCGCGCTGGCCGAGTCACTCGGCGGCGTCGAGTCGCTGGTGGAGATACCGGCCGTGATGACCCACGGCTCCGTCGCCAACTCGCCGCTCGAGGTCTCGCCCGCCTTGGTCCGCCTGTCAGTTGGCGTCGAGGACGCCGCCGACCTGATCGCCGACATCGTCCAGGCGCTCGACCAGGCCTAGCAGCGTGGCGGCCGGCCTTGGCCTGTCCCGCAACCTACGTCCGTTTCGGACTAACACTGTTGGTCAGCCTACGCTGATGTTCCTGCTGAGCATGTCCCAGATCAGGGCGTTCGACCACTTTCACCTCAACCTGAGCAACCTGCTGATGGTCGCGGTCATGGGCCTGGTCATGCTCGTAGGCTCAACACGGGGCTGCTCGTCTTCTTCGTGGCCATGGGCGCCGTCCTATTCGGCGCCGGGCGGACGCAGCCTTTCGTAGGCGACCAGCAGTCCTCGAGTCGATGATCCCACATCACTCGCGCGCCATCCTGGTCTGCCAGGAAGCGGACCTCACCGACACCGAGATCATGCAGCTGTGCGGCCAGGTCTTGGAGGCGCAGCAGGAGGAGATCACCCAGATGGAGGACATCCTCGACCGGCTCTAATCCGCTGCAGGCGAGACGCGCACGTCCCGGCCGACGAAGTGGCTAGCGAGGATGGCGGTCAGGTAGCCGAAGACAGCAAGGCCGTAGATCGACAGCAACCAGCCCAGCAGCCGGCCCTCGCCGGTCGTCGGCACGCTGGGCGCCCCGGTCGACATCGCGTAGGCCGCCCACCACACCGAGTCGGCGTAGGCCGAGAGTCCGCGCGACGGTTCTGACACACCTACGTTCGCAGCTGCCGCCGGGCCCTCGAAGAACGCCATGCCGGCCGACCCCACCAGCAGCACTATCCCCGTGGCTGCGACCACATAGGCAACGCCGCGGCGGCGCGCCGTCTGGCCGAGTGCCGCGAGACCGCGGTTGATGGAAGTGAACACGCGCAGCAGCCCGACAGAGCGCGCCAGCCGGGCGGCACTCACGAAGCGCAGCAGCGAGGCCACGCGAATGATCCTGAAGGCGGGTAGCACGAGCGACAGCGCCGTGAGCCAGCGCTTGCGCAGGTAGACCGAGCGCCCGGGCGCGATCAGCAGGCCGGTCAGGAACTCGGCCACGAAGAGGCCCCAGATGACCCACACCACGATCTCGAGCGAGCGAGGCAGCGCCCCCGTGGCGAGCTCGATGACGACCAGGATGAGCCAGATTGCCGAAAGCACGACGAACGCGGGATCCAGTGTGCGGTGGAGACGCGCCAGGAGCTGCCAGCGTTGCCGCCTGAGCGCGCGACGGGTGCGGTCCTGATCGGCGTCGTTTTCTCGCTGCATCCGCTCATCTGACACCGGGCCGCGAAACGGATGCGATAGTGCCTGGCCCTGAACCATCACGGCCGCCTTCTGTCGAGCCTGGCTCGCCTCAGGTGGCGGACGTGCTCGCCGGCTGCAGTGCGACCGTTTCATGGGCCAGCACCGGGTACAGCTCGGCCAGCCGCTCGATGCGGTCGTCGAGCGTGGGATGGGTGGCGAACAGGTGCCAGCGCGTGGCATGGGCCGAGCCGAAGGGCGACGTGAACCACAGGTGCTGGCTGCCGCGGTTGGAGTAGTCGAGCGGGTCGGTGAAGCGGGTTCGTGTCGAGTTCACGCGGCAAGTATCCTGCCCGCGTGGACCGCTGGAAGACCATCATCGAACCGTTCCGCATCCACTCGGTGGAACCCATTCGGATGACGACCGTCGCCGAGCGTGAGGCCGCACTCGAGGCTGCCGGCTTCAACCTGTTCAACCTCCACGCCGATGACGTCATCATCGACCTGCTCACCGACTCGGGCACAGGCGCCATGAGCCGCGACCAGTGGGCGGCCATCCAGCACGGCGACGAGTCCTACGCGGGATCACCATCGTGGTTCCGTTTCCTCAACGCCGTCCAGGAGCTGTGGCCGCTCAAGCATGTCATCCCTACCCACCAGGGCCGCGCGGCGGAAAAGATCCTGTTCAGCGTGGTGGGCGGGCCGGGCAAAGTCGTGCCCAATAACGCCCACTTCGATACCACGCGCGCCAACGTCGAGAACACCGGCGCGGAGGCGATTGACCTGACCCCGCCGCGCAACCCGCACGAGCTCGCGCCCTTCAAAGGCGACATGGACGTCGCCGCGCTGGAGAGGCTGATCAAGGAGCGCGGCCCCGAGAACATCCCGATGGTCTTCATGACGATCACCAACAACTCGATGGGCGGCCAACCGGTGTCGCTGGCGAACCTGCGCGCGGTGCGCGAGGTGTGCACACGCTACGGTCTGCCGCTCTTCTTCGATGCGTGCCGGTTTGCCGAGAACGCGTGGTTCATCAAGCAACGCGAACCCGGCTACGCCGCCAAGTCGATCCCCGACATCGTGCATGAGATGGCGGCGCTCGCCGACGGCATGACCATGAGCGCGAAGAAGGACGGCCTGGCCAACATCGGCGGCTGGCTGGCGATGAACGACGACTCGCTGGCCGAACGCTGCCGCAACGTGCTCATCCTGACCGAGGGCTTCCCCACTTACGGCGGGCTTGCGGGGCGCGACCTGGAGGCGATCGCCCAGGGCCTCGAGGAGGTGGTCGAGGAGGATTACCTGCGCTACCGCATCCAGTCCACGGCGTATCTGGGCGAGGCACTCGATGCCAGCGGCGTGCCGGTGATCATGCCCATCGGCGGGCACGCGGTCTACATCGATGCGCGCGAGATGCTGCCGCACATCCCGCCGCTGCAGTACCCGGGCCAATCGCTCGCAGTGGCGCTTTATCGCGCCGGCGGCATCCGTGGTTGCGAGATCGGCACCGTGATGTTCGGCATGCATCCCGACGGAACTGAGACCGCCGCGGCGCAGGACCTCGTCCGGCTGGCCATCCCGCGCCGGACCTACACCCAGTCGCACATCGACTACACGATCGAGGTCATCCAGCGCGTCGCCGCGCGCGCCTCAGAGTTGCGCGGCTACCGCATCTCCAGCGGCCCGGCCACATTGCGCCACTTCACGGCCCGCTTCGCGCCGCTCTAGGGCCTTGACGGCAGGAGGACTATTACCCTTACCGGCGGTCTCACAGCAGGTTCTCAGCGTGAAACGTCGGCCATGATGAGGGAGGGTCACGCGCGATGCGCAAGCGATTGGTGCTGTTATGGACGCCGGTCGTCCTTGGTATAGCCCTGCTGCTGCCAACAACGACCTTGGCCGCGTCGGGCTACACATACTTGGTCAAGTCCAACTACTGCAGCGGCGATAACAACTACTTCAAGGTCAAAGAAGCGGCGGCCGGCTGGACGCCCGCGAACGGCCTGACAGTCGAGATGTGGGCCCAGTGGCATCCGATCGGCTATGGCAGCTGGCATACTCAGGCCGGCAGCTATGACGAACGCCATTACTACTTCAATGCCAACGGAAACAAGCACTACCTGACCGCATGGCGCTGGTGGTACGGAGACTCCGGCTACTGGTATCGCCAGGTCTTCAAGCTCCACGTCTGGCAGGGCGGCTACGAGCTGGCCCACAAGA
>JBDTUR010000085.1:0-8439 GCA_040007635.1 Chloroflexota bacterium | reverse complement strand
ACTCGGTCAGCAGCCACTCGATGACGCGCTGGTCGAAGTCGTCGCCGCCAAGGTGGGTGTCACCGTTGGTCGCCTTGACCTCGAACACGCCGTCGCCCAGCTCCAGGATCGAGATGTCGAACGTGCCACCGCCCAGGTCGTAGACGGCGATCTGCTCGTCCTTCTTCTTGTCAAGGCCATAGGCCAGCGCAGAAGCAGTGGGCTCATTGATGATGCGCTTGACGTCGAGACCGGCGATGCGGCCCGCGTCCTTGGTCGCCTGGCGCTGCGTATCGTCGAAATACGCCGGGACAGTGATAACCGCCTCAGTGATCTTCTCGCCGGTGTATGCCTCAGCGTCTGTCTTGAGCTTCTGCAGGATCATCGCGGAGATCTCCGGCGGCGTGTAGCTCTTGCCGTCGCTCAGGGTGACCTTGATGCCGTCGCTGTTGGAGTCCTTCTCGACCTTGTACGGGACGAGGCCAATCGTGCGCTTGACCTCTGGGTCGTCCCAACGGCGGCCCATGAAGCGCTTGATCGAGTAGACCGTGTTGCCCGGATTTGTGACTGCCTGACGCTTGGCAACCTGGCCAACCAGACGTTCGCCGTTCTTCGTGAAAGCCACGACCGATGGGACGGTGCGACCGCCCTCAGCGCTGGGGATGACGGTCGGCTCGCCGCCCTCCATGACTGCCACGACCGAGTTGGTCGTGCCCAGGTCGATGCCGATGATCCTGCCCATAACTAGTTCAATCCTCCGGAATTGGTGTCGGTTTGGTTATCGGTGGAATGGCGGGCGACGGCGACCATCGCTGGTCGGAGCACCCGATCTCGTATTCGGTAGCCCTTCTGAATTTCGGCGACGACGGTGCCTTCCGGTACGCCGGGCCGGTCTTCCTGGGCGATCGCCTCGTGCTCGTGTGGATCGAATTGCTTGCCCAGCGCATCGATCGGCGTCAGGCCTTCCGAGTCGAGCAGCTGATCGAGCTTGCGGTCGATGGCGCCGATACCACCCACCCAGCTGACGTCACGCAGCTCAGCGGGCATGTTGGCGATGGCCCGATCGAAGTCGTCGACTATCGCCAGCAGCTTGGCAAGCAGCACCTCGTTGGCGAGGCCCAACATCGCGTCGCGTTCCTGCTCCGTCCGGCGGCGGTAGTTGCTGAAGTCGGCAGCGGAACGCTGCCACGCGGCCTTGTTCTCCGCCGCTTCCCGCTGTGCGGCTTCGAGATCAGCCCGAAGCTGATCAAGCTCCGCGGTCAGCCGGGTTGGCGAGGTGTCGAGCTCGGCGATGCGCTCCTCGGCACGCGTCCGCCGAAGGCGAGGCTGTGGGTCACGCGGGTCGCGCGGGTCGAAATCGCTCATCTGTACATCTGCTCCACGAGCTCGTTCATCAGCCCGGAAACGAAGCGCACCGTCCCAATCGCGTGCGGGTAGGCCATCCGGGTTGGGCCAAGCACGCCGACCACGCCCAGCGCGCGGCCGGGTTGGCCGTATGTCGCCAGGACGAGCGATACGTCATGCATCTCGGCGCGCTCGTTCTCAGCACCGATGAGGACCTGGACATCACCGGCCGTCGCCAGTCGGGCGACGAGCGAACCCAGGTAGTCACGGTTCTGAAGCGCGGCGAACACGCGGCGGAGCTTCTCGCTCTGGCTGAACTCAGGCTCTGACATTACGTTGAGCAACCCGTCAGAGAAAACATCTTCAACGGTCGAGGCATCGAATTCACGCATCATCTTTTCGACCCGCAGCGTGACCCGCACTGCGAATGGCGGCGCGTCCGGATCAGTGCCAAGTGCGGCGATGCGATTGCCCACCTGCCGCGCCGACTTATCCGCCAGCTGCTCGTTCAGCAGCCGCGCGACATCGTCGAGCTCCGCCTGGTCGTAGCCCTCTTCGAGCGCGACGAGCTCCTGCTTGACGCCGCCTTCGGCCAAGACAACGACGAGGCTGGCGGTATGAGTTGAGGTTGCCACCAGGTCGATGTGGCGCAACTTGCACGAGCGCGGCTTGGCCGGGGTCGCGAGGCCCGCGGCGTGAGTGGTGCCGGCGATCGTCGCGGCGGCCAGGCGGAACCACTGCTCGCTCGCGAACTCGACCTGGCCGAACTGGTGGCGGATCATCAGCCGCTCGACCGGCGCAAGGCTCATTTGCGGCGCGATCGACTCGATGTACAGGCGATAACCCGCGTCCGTTGGGACGCGCCCGGCGCTCGTGTGGGGGTGGCTGAGATAGCCCGCTTCCTCGAGCTCAGCCATGACGTTGCGCACGGTCGCGGAAGACACGCCAAGGCCGTAGCGGTCGACGAGCCATTGGCTCCCGACCGGTTCGGCGGTAACGACGTATTCCTCGATGATGGCCCGCAGGATCTGCTGTGAACGGGGATCGAGCGGGCCGGCTGGACGCTCAGTGCGACGCGCCATTCGGCTTGGTTTCCCCTTGGGTTCCGCGCTGTTAGCACTCTCATGGCCGGAGTGCTAACGCAAATATTAGCGTCAGCGAGGGTTCGAGTCAACGCACGCGAGTACCTGCGATGGGCGACTGATCCTCGATAATCGATTAATCTGGCCTGGTGAGCCCAACTGACCGATTCCGCCTCGATGACCGCGTCGCACTGATCGCCGGCGGCGGCGGCGCGATCGGCTCGTCCATCGGCAGTGCTTTCGCGGCAGCAGGCGCCAAGGTCGTCCTGATGGGCCACTCCGCCGAGAACACCGAAGCGGCCGCCAAGCTGATTGGGGCGGATGCCCTAGCGGTCGTTGCGGACGCGACGTCTGAGGCTGAGGTCGAGGCAGCGGTAAAGCAGGCAGTCGGCCGTTTCGGTCGGCTGGACATCGTGGTCAATGCGGTAGGCGGTGGCGCAGGGAAGGTGCTGCACAACGCCGAGGAGTACCCGCGCGACGACTGGGACTGGATCTTCGAGCTGAACCTGCGCTCGACCCTGGTCACGACGCAGGCTGCGGTCAAGCAGATGATTGCCGCGGATAGCGGCGGCAAGGTGCTCAATCTCGTGAGTGTCCGCGCGTTTCTGGGCATCAACGCCGGCTACTCGGCGTATGTCGCGGCCAAGGGCGCCGTCGCTTCGCTGACGCGTCAGTGGGCGACCGAATGGGCCAAGCACCGAATTAACGTCAACGCCATCTCCCCCACCTTCGTCGACACGCCCCAGGTGGCAACCTTGCTGGGCGATCCCAAGTTCAAGGCGGGCATCGTGGCGCGCATCCCGATGGGCCGGGTGGGCACGACCGACGACATCATTGGCCCCGCGATCTTCCTCTGCTCGGACGCGGCGCAGTTCGTGACCGGCCAGATCCTGGGCATCGATGGCGGCCTGACGGCCACGCAATAGGAGCTAGCGCCATGGACAACGTGGAAAACGTCACGCCAAACGTCTTCACCAACACCAAGCTGCGCGGCTCCAACCCGTCGTTCGTCGTGACTTCGGACGGCGTCGTCGCGATCGACACGCCGCAGTTGCCGACGAAAGCGGTGGAGTGGCGCAAGGAGACGGAGTCGCACGGCCCGATCCGATATCTCATCAACACCGAGCACCACGTCGACCACATCTTTGGCAACTACTACTACCGCGGGTCGGGCGCGGCCGTCGTCAATCATTTGGAGCTCTGGAACCGGTTCATGGTGCCGGGGCCCGAGATTGACCCGTACGACTACGCCCACGAAGCTGTCCCGGCCGACGATCCCGCCGGAGAGGCCCTATTCCCCGCCCGTGATGACTACTACCGCGATCCCAATAAGGGCTCGATCGTGTTCACCGGCGACACGACCCTGTACGTGGGTAACCACACGTTCAACCTGCTGTTCACGCCCGGCCATACCCAGGGCCAAACGACAGTCCACGTGCCAGAAGAACGCGTCGCGTTCACCGGCGACACGCTGTTTTCAGGCTGCCAGACGTGGTTGATGACCTCTGATGTCGACCAATGGATCACTGCGCTCGATCGCATCAAAACGCTGGACGTTGATTGGCTTGTCCCGGGGCACGGTCCGGTTGTTACGAAGCAATACCTCGACGTGCAGCGCGCCCATCTGCTCGACTGGAAGACGGCCGTGGCCGACGCGGTTGCCAAGGGCTGGTCGCGCGACGAGACGGTGGCGCGCGTCAGCTTCGCGGACGCGTTCGGGCCGGTCGATATCGGCCAGGAGTACATGCTCGAGTACATCCAGACGTGGAACGCGGGCGCGCTGTGGGACAAGCTCACCGGCTCCCCGTCGGGCGGCGGCATGCCCCGACCCAACGATCCACGCGATCCGCAGTTCGCCCCGCGCTGAGTGGGAGTCCCCAATCCCGGCAACTCGCCCGTCGAACAAGTCCAATCGGGCGAATGGCTGATTGGACTTGAGGGTTGGGTAATTCCGGACGGCAACTACGATGACTTCGCCGTAGGGCAGAAGCGCCATTTCGCCGAGCAGCTGTGGAGCATGGAGGGCTTGAGCGCATCCCGGGACCGAACGAAGCGTGCGGTTCTTCGGCCGGATCGTCGATACGAGCTCAACGGCCACGTCGTTTACCGATCGCGTGCGGTGAGCGTCATCGACTTCGGCCTGCTCGGCTATGTCGACGAGAACGTCAAGATTGATCCGGACGCGGATTCGATCGCGGGTACGGTCTATTTGGGTGTTGACCCCTTCTTCTATGCCGACGACTTCGCTAAGCAACTTGGGGTGCCCGCGGCGATCTACAGCTGGGCAGTAAAAGAGATTTGGGCTGAGACAGGACCGATGATTTCGGTTCGTCGCGGGCTTCTGCGCCGCGTCGCCTACGTGCAGAGGGATCCCCGCCGCCTTTCGTGGCTTCCAGTCAATTCAACGTCGGATGGACCGGGTGATGGCACCTGGGGATCCTTCATTCTTCGGTGCCAACTGGAGAACCAGGCGCCAACGTACGGGCCGAAGGTCTAGCCCGTAGGCGCGGCCGCCGGAACCATCCTTGTGCCGCCCAGCGGGACAACCGTCCGCGATTTCGCCCTAAACACTCGAATTCGCCACCCAAACCGTCAGATTTCGCCCTTTTGACCAAGTTCAGGGGCAGTTTCGGGTCCGGGCCGGGCCAATTTGGACTGATCTCGGACGGATGGCCCGCTCAGCGGGATTTCCGAGGTGTTAGGCGCGGCCGGCGGCGACCTCTTCGGCGCGGGTGCGGCCCGCGAGAAGAATCAGCTCCTCGTGCAGCTCGAACCAGACTGAGTGGTAGCTGTCCACGCGCGGCGACGCGACGAACTTGGTGTCGCCAGCGGTGACCGCGGCCGCGGCACGGTTCAGCCGCGCGGCGTAGTGGTCGAAGCGTGCCGGCAGCCACTCCCCGATCTCGCGGTGGAGCGCGGCCAAGCGGTCCAAGACCGCCGCGTCGTAGGTCGCGTCCGCGTGGTCGTTGACCGTCTCGCCACGCATCTGCCACGAAGTCACGACATCTTTGACCTGGCGATCGAAGTCGACGAACTCGTCGAGCGCCGCGCCCGCGCCGAGCCACGAAGCGCGCTCAGCGTCGAGTTCCATGCGGGCATGCTGCTTGCCGGCCTCGGTCAGTCGGTACGAGCCGACTGCCTTTTCGGCGTCGGCGGTCGTCTCCAGGCCTTCGAGCAAACCACTGGCCAATTCGACCGGGACCAGCAGACAGTCGGCCACCTGTTCCGGAGTGGCATAGCCCTTCACCAACAGAAGGCGGAGCGCATGGGCGGGCGTGGCTGTTCCGGTGGCTTGAGGGGGCAAGGCTGAGTCGGCCGAGTCGGTGCCTTCGATCGGTATTCCCAGCTCCTGCGCCCAGTCCAGCAAGATGGCAGCTTCTGGTACGACCTCGGAATCTCCGATCAGGCTGCCTTCGAAAACTTCACCGGTAGATCCATCAATGGTTATCAGTTCGCCGTTCTTCAGGGTTCGGTGGTCGATGGTGATGGAGTCCTTCCCCATCTGAAAAGACGCACCGACAACTGCCGGGATGCCCCAGCCACGGGCGACCACAGCCGCGTGCGAAGCGAGACCGCCGGTGGCGGTGAGGATGCCGCGCGCGACGGACATGCCGTGGACATCATCGGGCGAGGTCTCGGCGCGGACGAGGATCACGGCGCGCCTCTGTTCTGCCGCCACAACAGCGGCCTCGGGCGAAGTGACGATCTCGCCGGCCGCGACACCGGGTGACGCTCCCAAACCGCGCGTTATCGGCTCGCCGGCATCGCGCAGCGGCTGAGTGACGCGTGGCGGATCTGCGATCAGCGGCAGAACGCGCCGCACGGCCTCTTCGCGGGTCAGCGGAAACTCGGGATCGTTCGCCATCTCGACCGCGATGCGCAGCGCCGCCTGCGGCGAGCGCTTGCCGACGCGCACCTGGAGCAGCCACAGCTTGCCGTCCTCGATCGTAAACTCGATGTCGGCTACGTCCCTGAGGTGGCGCTCGAGGGTGCGCGTGTATTCGTGGAGCTGGCGCGCGACATCGGGCAGGCGCTTGTGCAGGACGCGGATGTCCTCAGTCGCGTGCGTGCCGGCGACCACGTCCTCGCCCTGTGCGTTGAAGAGGACGTCGCCGTACAGCCTGTTGTCGCCAGTCGATGGGTTGCGCGTGAACAGCACGCCTGTCGCGCTCCGGTCGTTGCGGTTGCCGAACACCATCGCCTGGACAGTCGCAGCGGTGCCCATGGCCGCGGGGATGCCCTCGCGCTCGCGGTAGGCGATGGCGCGCGGTGAATTCCACGAGCGGAACACGGCAGCAATCGCCTCGCGTACCTGGTGCCACGGATCATCAGGAACAGGCGCGACGCCTACGGCGGCGAGCGACTCAGTCAACCGTTCGCGTAGCCGGCCGCCCATACTGGGCTCGAAGGCCGCGGCGGTTTCGTCGGTCAAGCCCACATTCAGGATGGTGTCCATCATCCCGGGCATAGAGACGGGCGCTCCCGACCGAACCGACACGAGCAATGGATCAGACGGATCACCGAACCTCCGGCCGACCAACCCCTCCAGTCGAGCCATGTGCTCGTGCAGGTCTTCCTTCATGCCATCGGGCCAGCCGGAAGCCAGAAACTCGCGGCATACGTCGGTGGTGAAAGTGAATGCCGGCGGCACTGGCAGGCCCAGGTCGACCGCCATGACCGTCAGGTTCGCCGCCTTCCCGCCGAGCAGCCGCGGCAGATCGGCTCGGGCGATCTCGTCGGGCGGGCAATCGAAATCGACGATTCGCGTCATACCTGCTTGGCCAGCCACTTCTTGGCGGCGGTCAGCGATCGCATATGCGCCCCAAAGTTCTTCCACGGATTTGCGACTTCCGCCAGGCGCGCGCCGATCGACCGGACGTCGAAGGTGTCCGGCGCAACCGTGTCCAACTCGTCCCAGGCCAACGGCACCGCGACGTGCGCGCCCCTCTTGGGCCGGATCGAGTAAGGCGGGACCGCGGTCTGCGCCCACGCGTTGCGATTGCAGTCCAGGAAGAGTCGGCCGTCCCGTTTCTCCTTGTAGAACTCGGTGGTCAGCCGATCGGGCGCGCGCCGGGCCATGACCTCGGACAGCCCGAACGCGACCGCGCGAACCTCCTCGAAATCTGCCTGGGGGCGGAGCGGCACAACCAGGTGGTAGCCGCGCGAGCCCGTGGCCATGAGGTGCGGCACGAGGCCGGCCGCCGTCACCACCTCGTGCGCGACATGCGCCGCAAAGCGCGCGTCCGCTACGCCGCCCTCGCCCGGATCGAAGTCGATGATCATCCGGTCAGGCACCTGCAAGTCCGGGACGCGCGAGAGCCAAACGTGCGGCGTGACGCAGCCCTGGTTCGCCAGATAGACCAGCGACGCGGCGTCGTTGACGATCGCATGGGTGACCGTCCCGCCAACTTTGGGCACCGTGACGCGAGCGATCCAGGCGGGGAAATAGTCGGGTGCGTCCTTTTGGTAGAAGACCTGCGTGTTGATCGTCTCGCGCACCCGCTGCATGCTGACCGGCCGGCCTCTGAGGTGCGGCACCATGACGGTCGCGACGCGGGCGTAGTGCTCGACGATCTCCCGCTTGGTGACGCCGTCGTCGGGGAAGACGACGCGGTCCCCGTGCGTGATCTCCATTTCACGACCGCCGACTTTGATCGTGTCGGTCATTTGCGACGCAGCCGCCGAATGATGAACGCGTCGAGCACGACGATCCCGCCGCCAGCGACCACGAAGAGCGCTGCAACGGCGAGTAACGCGTCCACTTATCGAGCCCGTTCCTGCAGCGCGGTCCAGACGCGTTCCGGGGAGAGCGGCAGGTCGCGGATGACGGCACCGGTCGCGTCACGAACGGCCGCGGCGACGGCTGCTGACACCGCCAAGAGCCCGCCCTCGCTCATGCCCTTCGCGCCATATGGTCCCGGCCCGTCGCCGTTCTCGATCATGTCGCTGACCATGACCTGCGGCAGGTCCATTGACGTTGGGATGCGGTAGTCGATCGCGCCCAGGTTCCGGATGCGCCCCTCGTCATCAAAGA
>JBDTUR010000084.1:0-8649 GCA_040007635.1 Chloroflexota bacterium | reverse complement strand
AGCCGTGCCCGGTCCAGCCGGCGCCGCTTGATCTGCTCGTTGATCGCCGACAGGCCAAAGCTGATCAGGTCCGTGGGGTCGTGGTCGGGTCGGCTGATGATTCGGAGGTAGTCGGGTTGGTCGGCCTTGGCCACGCCCACCTGGCAAAAGGCAAGCAGCGCCGTTCCGTTGGGCGCGGCCTGGACGAACCCGTCGACGTCTGCGAAGCGCAGCAGCGGTGTCAGCGCCGAGCGCGGCACACGCCAGTGGTTGCCCTGGCGCTCCCAGTCGACCAGCCGGTAGTCCTCGAGCCGCACCACCGGCGCCGGTGTCACGGCGCGGTACAGCTTGTCCAGCTCAAGCGCGTCAATCGGCTCCACGGCGCGGATCCTGCGCTGCGCGGCGTCAGTTGAGTTCATTGGCTCTGAATACGGCTGGTCCGGCGGTCGGTAGAGCAGCCGCTCTTCGCCGTAGCGCGCGAAACCGGCCTGCATGAACAGCTCGACATTGCCGTCTTCGTCGGCGCATGCGACGTGGAAGCGCAGCCCACCGCATTTGGCCGCGTCGCGCAGCAGGTGCTGCACCAGCCGAAAGCGGATGTCGCCGGCAGTGCCGTCATCGAGCGCGTCGAGTTCGACGATGGTGAATTCATCGCGCGGGCTCTCATGCTCGACGCGCGCCAGCCCGGTTACGTGACCGCCGTCCTCGTACACGTACAGCTGGTCGCCCGGCAGCAACGCGCCCAGCGGTAGCCGGAAGAGCGTGAAGACCCCGATATGGCTGCTGCTGACCGGCAGCCCAAGGGTGCGCATGCGGCCGCCGGGCTGAGCGCCTTCGCCATGGGAAAGACGCGACAGCTCGCTCAGCGCGGCGAGGTCCGTCAGCCGCGCGGCGCGCACTCGACCGCCGCGCCCCGTTGTGGCTCGGCGCGACTCCATCAATTCGCGCGCGCTCGCCTGATCGGGTGCGGTCTGCGCGCAGAGCCTTCGCCAGGTTCGGCGTACTCGGCAGCCATGGTCGCGACCAGTCGGTGGAATCTGGTCTCTCCGGCCAACTCGGGGTGGAACGCGGTGGCAATCACGTTGCGCTGGCGCACTGCCACCACGCGTCCATCATCGAGCTGCGCGAGCACATTCACGTCCTCGCCAACGCGCTCAACGATGGGCGCCCGGATGAAGATCGCGTGAACCGGCCGGTCACCCAGGATGGGCACGCTGACATCCGACTCGAACGAGTCGAGTTGCCGGCCAAAGGCGTTGCGCTTGACGGTGATGTCGAGCAGCGGGAACACAGGCGCGTCACCATCGCTGATCTCGTCGCTCAGCAGGATCATGCCGGCGCACGTCCCGAAAAGCGGCGCGCCACGCTGGGCAAGATCCAGGATGGGCTGGCGCAGGCCCCAGGTGTCGATCAGCTTGCGGATGGCCGTGCTCTCGCCGCCGGGCAGGATCAACCCGGCGAGGCCGTCGAGATCTTGTGGAAGGCGCACTGCCACAGTTTCGACGCCGATCTCGCGCAGGATCGCGATGTGCTCGGCAAAGGCGCCCTGGAGCGCGAGCACGCCGATGCGCACCAGGCCCGGCTCAGCTTGGGTCATGTCTGCTACCAGCCGCGAACCGCCAGCCGCTCAGTCTCCGCGATCGTCTTCATCTCGATGCCCTTCATGGGGCTGCCCAGGCCCTTCGAAACCTCGGCGATGATCTGCGGGTTATCGAAGTGGGTCGTCGCCTGGACGATCGCCCGGGCGAAACGCGCCGGGTCCTCGCTCTTGAAGATGCCGCTACCGACGAACACGCCCTCAGCACCCAGCTGCATCGCCAGCGCCGCGTCGGCCGGGGTCGAGATACCGCCGGCGACAAAGTTGACCACCGGCAGCTTGCCGTTCCTGGCGACGTCCTGGACGAGGTCAAGCGGCGCTCTTAGCTCTTTCGCGGCGACGAACAGCTCGTCCTGGCGCATGTTCTGGAGGGACCGAATGCCGCTGTGGACGGCGCGGATGTGGCGCACGGCCTCGACGATGTTGCCTGTGCCCGCCTCGCCTTTGGTACGGATCATCGCGGCACCTTCGCTGATCCGCCTCAGTGCCTCACCGAGATCGCGACAGCCACACACGAACGGCACCTTGAACTGGTGCTTGTCGATGTGGTGCTCCTCGTCGGCCGGCGTGAGCACCTCGGACTCGTCGATGTAGTCGACGCCGAGTGCCTCCAGGACCTGCGCCTCGACGAAATGGCCGATGCGCGCCTTTGCCATGACCGGGATGCTGACGGACTCCATGATCTGGGTGATCAGCAGCGGATCGCTCATGCGCGCCACGCCGCCTGTGGCACGGATGTCAGACGGGACGCGCTCGAGCGCCATCACGGCGACGGCGCCGGCGTCCTGGGCAATCTTGGCGTGCTCGGCCGTGACGACGTCCATGATCACGCCGCCCTTGAGCATCTGGGCGAGACCCTTCTTGGTCGTCCAGGTCGACTTCTCTTCGCTCACGCTGCTCGTGGCAACCTCCATGCGTGCGGCGTGGGGGCCGCTGGAGGCTTGATTATCTCACTCGCGCCGCGCCCCTTCCCTCGCGCGCCAATGCGTGGCACCATTGCGCACTTGCCGCGCGGGGGTGTCGCGGCAACGCAGGGCCTGAGGGGGTCCCAGGAAATCGCACCGTCATGACACCGCACCGACGTGGCCTTCTCGCCACATTGCTCGCTTTTGGGCTGGTCTTTGTTGTTGCCGCGGGCATCGTCCTGGCCGTCAGCAACAACGCGAACCCCGCCTCGGGCGCCCGCGACAACGGCAGCGGATCACCGGTACCGATCTCGCTCAGCGGTGACTTATGGGACATCGGCACGACCGGATGGAATCGTGGGTGGCCCAAAGCGTATTGGGACCTGCCGAACCCGAACGTCCCCGACGCGTCGTACGAGATGACCAATAACGGGTCATCGATCAACCCCGACGGCACCTTCACCTTCAGCACCGAGGTGCCCTGGTACGACCAAGTCAGCGACCCAGTCCGGCCGGGCAATCACGTCATTACCGTCTGCGCAAGCCCACTCGCCGCTCGCGTTACCTATGTCTGCGCGAGCGATGGTTTCAAGGTCCTCAAAGGCACGGCAGTACTCAGCAAGACATCGGGCCGCCAGGGCAGCGTCCTGACGATCAACGGCACACGTTGGGTGCCAGAGCCGGTCGATGAAGCCATCCGCATCACCTGGGATCCAAACGGCCCCGACGAGACGGTCGTCGTGCCCGATACGTTTGGTCCGTCTACATGGACGAAAACCTTCAATGTGCCCGACCTCCCTGCGGGAACCTACGTCGTCCGCATATGCAATGTGAACAATCGGAGTGGCGATTGCTCCGTGGGCGACATCGTGGACAAGCAGTTCGTGATCGTCGGTCCCAAGCTGATCCTGGACCAAGCGTCGGGTTTGACCGGCGAGCCGTTCGATTTCTCTGGCCAGACCTTCTTTCAGGGTCAGCCGGTGCGGATCTACTTCGGCCCTCAGGGCAACACTGTCCCCGGAGGCCCGGGCGTTCACCTGATCGGCCCGAGCAGCCCGAGCACAAACTCGGATGGCAATTTCGGGCCGTTCAGCTACTCACCTTCTGAGGGCCCCGGCAATTACACGGTCACGGCATGCACCATCTCGTTGCGCATCGGCGCGTGCAACCCCAACGATACGGCGACTCAGCCGTACACAGTCACGGCCGCCACGCCAAGCCCGACGCCGAGCCCCACCCCCAAGCCAACTCCTTCGCCGACGCCCAAGCCAACGGCGACTCCGACTGCGAGCCCAACGCCAACTCCCACGCCCACCGTCAGCCCAACGCCGACTGCCAGCCCGACCGCAACTCCAACCCCGTCCCCAACACCCTCGCCAACTCCATCGCCCACCGTTGCCCCCACTCCTTCGCCAACATCGGCGCCGACTGCCACACCTTCTACAGCGCCAACTGCGGCTCCAACTGCGGCGCCTACTCCCACCCCGAGTCCGACCGCCACTGCCGCGGTCATCGTCTCCTGGCCCCAGCACCTGCATTCGCCGGATCAGATCAGCGGTGGCGGACTCAGCGCGGGCGCACTGGCGGGGATCAGCCTGCTCGCGCTACTTATCGCATTCCTGGTGCCCTTCCCGGGCACGCTCTTCAATAAAACCGTCGAGGAAAACTACGAGGAGATCCAGGGCTGGATCGCCCGCCTCAAACGGCGCTGGAACTCGATGCTCGACGGCTTAGCAAAGGGTCCGCTTGGGCCGGCGCGACGCGGAATTGGTCGGCTGCTGACAGGTCGGTTCGGAGTCTGGATCTTCGTGGGTCTGTCGGCCCTCGTCTACGGCTTCCTGAGCCCGACGTTTGGCCTTGACACCACGTCGCTGGCGTTGTTCCTGGGTCTGATGGTGGGCCTGGTGTTCATCACTCTTGCCTTCGACCTGCCGCTGCGCATCTATCACGGCCGCACGTCGCGGGCACACGACCGCGGTGTCCTCCGGGCACTGTGGTGGACCCTGCTCGTGGCGGTGATCTGCGTGGTCATTTCGCGGCTGGCCGACTTCCAGCCGGGCTACCTCTACGGGCTGATCGTGTCCATCGCGTTCGTTACCGAGATCAGCAAGCGCGACCAGGGCCTGGGCACCTGGCTCGCGGCCATCTGGCTGCTTGTCCTGTCCTTTGTGGCGTGGGTTGCATTGGCGCTGGTCCGCCAGGGCACGTTTGATCCATGGTTTGAGCTCTTCCTGCAAACCGTGTTGGTGACGTTCGTCGTCGCCGGCATCGAAACGCTCGCCGTGGGCCTGCTGCCGTTGCGCTTCCTGCCCGGCCATCCGCTTTACCAGTGGCGGCGCGGCGCCTGGTTCGTCGTCTTCGCACTGTCAGTGATGGGCTACTTGCTGATCCTGATCGACCCGGCGAACGGCTACCTGTCAGACAACTCACGCACGCCGACGATCATCGGGATCATCTTCCTAGTGGGTTTCGGCCTCGTTTCTTTCGGCACGTGGGCCTACTTCCGTTACCGCCCGGCACGCCCCGGCAGCGATAGGCCCGGAGAAGCCCCCGCCGCCTAACCAGCGAGCCAGCCCACTGGGACGTTCTCGATCACGAGCTCGTCGAGGTGCCAGATCTCCTCTTCGGATCCGATCATCACCTTGAAGCTCACGTCGCTGAGCCTGAGGTCGGCACTGCCAGCCGGTCGGAAGCGAGCCCTATCAGGCCGGACGACCAGCTCGACCGAACCGGTGATTGCCGGTGTGCTGGTGACTTCTTCGGCACCTGGCCACCCGATGTCGGTGCAGTAGAAGCGTGTCAACTCGTGCCCAACAACTAGGAAGACCTTCGCTTGGCCGTCAGGTATCTGGGCCGTCTCGTTGAATTCCCGATCTGCCCAAGCGGCGGTAGCGGCACCGCCCCACTGGATCGTGATGGCGGCAGTGCCATCAGCGGTGATCGCCTGAATGAACACATCGCCGCAACCACCAATGCTGGTGAGCCGCGCGACCTCTATCTCCAGTTGCGTGGGGGCGGGACTTTGGGTGGGCCCTGACGAGGCCGATGGTGAGAGCGTGGCTAAAGGTGAAGCAGGCCTTCCCGTCCCGGTGGCTGCCGGCGTTGGCGTTGGCACGGCCGGGCCACAGGCGAGCGCGAGCAGCGCTGCCGCGAAGGTGATCGCAACGGTTCGTGACATTGCGGCGAAAGACGCTCAAAGCAAGATTGAGCATTTGCGATGGTCCGATTCTCATACTGGTTACAGGCCAGAGGGAGAGCATGGACCGAGATCTGATCGCTCGCGCAAAGCACGGTGACCAGGACGCCTTCACGTCACTTGTCTTGAGCTACGGCGATCGCCTCTACTCCGTCGCGTACCGGATTCTGCGTGACACGAGCAGAGCAGAAGATGCGGTCCAGCAGGCTTTCCTTACAGCCTGGCGCGAGCTGCGCCGCCTGCGCGATGACGATCGCCTGGAGGCGTGGCTCTACCGATTGCTCGTGAACGCGTGCTTTGCCGAGATCCGGCATACGCGCCGCTGGCAGCCCGGGTTGCGACTGATTACGGACCCCGAAATCGGCCCTTCCACCGACGACACCCAAGCCAGCGTGGCGCTCCGCGACGAGCTCGAGCGAGCGTTCCGCCGACTTTCCGGTGAACAACGAGCAGTGCTCGCAATGCACCACTACCTCGGATTGTCCGGCGCAGAGATCGCGCAAACCCTCGGTCTCTCACCGGGCACCGTCCGATCGCGACTCCATTACGCAAGACAACAGATGCGGGCGGCCATCGAGGCCGATTCGCGCTTGGCCGCAACGGGAGAACTGGCATGAACCGGGATTCAAACGTGGATCGAATACTCGATACCTGGTTCACGGAGGGCCCCACCAACCTGCCCGATCGCACCGTGGCGGCAATTGCTGAACAGCTCGATGACGTCCACCAGCGGCGGCCTCTTGGCCTCCCAATGAGACTGAGCATGCCTAGATTTTTTCCCGCCCTCGCCGGCGCAACGGTCGTCGTGCTGGTCGTCGTTCTGGCGCTGGGCGTCTACTTCAACGGCCCCGGCATCGGAGTAACGCCATCGCCAACACCCTCAGCCACTCCGGCCAGTCCCGATGTCTTTACTGAGATCGCGCCCGGCGAGATGGTCGAGATTCCGGATTGGCCGCTGAATGAGCGCTCAACTCCGCCCTCGGTCTGGACCGGTACGGAATTGATCGTCTGGGGAGACGGGATCTACGGCTCGGCTGATGACGGTGCCGCGTTCAACCTGGCGAACGGCACATGGCGCGTCCTCGCCGCGGCTCCCCTCAGCCCACGTTCTGAATCCGCTGTGGCGTGGACGGGCACCGAAATGATCGTGTGGGGCGGTCGCGTCGAGAATTCGTTCTTCTACGACGGTGCGGCGTACAACCCCCTGACCGACACGTGGCGGCTGCTGCCGTTCCCCGGCTTCTCCGGCAAGGACCCGAGCATGCTCTGGACCGGCCGGGAGGCGGTGGTCTTTGGAGTGAAGGGCGACTCCGAGACGTCTGGCGAGTACATCGGCGCAGCCGCCTACAACCCTGTCGCGGACACATGGCGGACCCTCGTCAACTCACCCAACTCGGTCCGGCTCGGCTCCGGGCCATGGTGGGCGGGTGACTCGATCGTCGTGGCGGACGTCGGCTACGACCTCGACACGATGGCGCGCTACGACCTGGCAGCAGACAGGTGGACCATGCTCGACGTTGGTGCATCTGCGGCAGTGGTGGGCGTTCCCGGCGCTGACGGAAATGTCAGCACGTTCGTCAACCTGCCATCCGAGACCGGTGCGCCGACCCGGCTGATCGATACCACCGGCAGCCTGCTCGCTGAGCTGCCGGCCTTCCCCGGTGACCCCGGCGTCTTCGGCGACGTTGTCGGCGCGTCCGGCCTGTGGGTCGGTGAGGAGGCGGTCTTCGAGATCTGGAACGACGGACCCGACTCCCAGCCCGAACAGATCTGGGCGCTGAACCCCGGTACCCAGACGTGGCACCGGCTCGACACAGAAACAGCTTTCCCACGTATCGATAGTTCGGTGCGGGTTGCCGGTGACCTGCTGCTGTTCTGGAACCGGCCAGACGATGTGTACCGAGGGATGCCGCGAGTGTGTTGTGTCGCCCCGCCGAGCAAGGGCGGATCTATCTACCGCGTGGGCACAGCCGTCCCTCCGGAGGTGCCGTGACGCGTCAGGCGCTTCGCGTGTGAATAGCCCTCCTCTGACCCGGCCCGACTGCCCAAATACATCAACAGCAACCGCAGCTTCGTGCTGCCCTGGAGGAACCGATGAACCGACCGATCCTTGCTGCCTCCGTCGCCTTGAGCATCCTCGTTGGCTGCTCCAGCGCGGCGCCGACACCGGCGCCGACAGCGGCGCCCACTCCTACCCCGACCCTGGCGCCGACAGCGAGTCCGGCGCCGCTTCCTACGCCACTCGCCCGCGGCACGTTCATCTTCCCTTGGGACCAACGTACGGTCGAAATCGATGCGGCCGGAACAGGCTCCGGCGTGGTCGGAACCATGACCGTCTCCAATGCCGCCACCAGCTTCACCGTGGATCTCCAGTGCACTCGGACGACCGAGGACGGCTTGGTCGTGATCGGCGGCGACGTCACGGCCTCGACGCTCACCGACTACGCGCCGGAGGGCACCCGCACCGCGATCATCTTCCAGCGTGGATCACCGGTGCAGGCGATCTTCTGGTTCCAGGAGACTGACCCGCGGGCGGCCAGCTGTCTGGCGTTCATTGAAGAAGTAAGCGTTCGTGCGGACGACAGTGAGATGCAGGCGATCCGGGGAAGCGTCGAACTCGCTCCGTAGCGTTTACTGAGTTCGTGGGCGATCCGTGTGGGTCGCCCACGCACCTATCATCGGCACGTGGCGGTGCTGACGACGCGGGTTGACGCGAACAGTGAAGAGGCGCGGAAGAACAGCGCGGCGATGGAGGCGCTCGTCGACGAGCTGCGCGCCAAGACGGCCGCGGTAAGCGAGCGCGGAGCGGCCGGCGACAAGCGCTCAATTGCGAGGCACCGCGAGCGCGGCAAGCTGCCCGTCCGCGAACGCATTGATCATCTACTGGACCCGGGCGCGCCATTCCTGGAGCTGAGCCCGCTCGCGGCGAACGGCATGTACGACGACGAGGCGCCCGGCGCGGGCATGGTCAC
>JBDTUR010000083.1:0-8650 GCA_040007635.1 Chloroflexota bacterium | reverse complement strand
CCTGTCGCACTTGACTGTCGTGGGCACGTGCCGGGAGTGTGCGCCCGGCTAATCCAGAGCGGCTGCGACGGCGTAACTTGTCGCGATGAGTGCTGCGAACTCGAGTCGTTTGAGCTGGTTCCTCGCCGGTGTGGCGGCCGCGGCCGTGGCGATCGGCGCGGGCGAGCTGGTGGGCGGCGCCCTGGGTGGCACTTCGATCGTGGCTGCCATCGGCGCGCTCGTCATCTCGCTCCAGCCGCCGGGCGGCAAGGACCTGATGACGCAGCTCTTCGGCACGAACGACAAGGTCGCGCTCGAGATCATGGTCACGCTGGGCGGTCTGTTCGTGGGCGGGCTTCTGGGTCTCGCGGCCAAGCGCGACGCGCGCATTGCCGCGGCGGGCTTCGTGGCGTTTGGCGCAGTCGCGTTCGTCCTGCTGATGAACGACCCGCTGAACCTGCTGCCTACTGCGGCGCTCGTCGCTTTCGTCGCACTAATCGCCGGGCTCATGACGCTCAGCTGGCTGACCGGCGCGATCGGGCGCTTTGCCGCCACGACCAACGCCCGAACAGATATCAGCCGGCGCGGCTTCGTCGCATTGGCGGCGTTCCTGATCGTGGGTGGGAGCGGGCTGGCCGCGGTAGGTCGGCTGCTGGGCGGGACAGTCGGCAGTTCGTCAACGCCACCGGTGGCCATCCCCAAACCGGGCGCAACGGTCCCACCGGTCGCCGCTACTTCCGACTTCTCGACCGACCCCGCCGTTGCCGGCCTCTCCCCAGCCGTTGTCCCGAACGCCGACTTCTACCGCATCGACACGCGCCTCTCGACACCACGCATCGACAGCGCAAAGTGGACCCTGCGCGTTCACGGCATGGTCGATCGCGAAATCACGCTGACCTACGACCAGCTGTTGGCGCGGCCGCTCGTGGAGCGCTACGTGACCATTGCCTGTGTCTCGAACGAGGTTGGCGGCCACCTCGTCGGCAATGCCAAGTGGACGGGCACGTCCCTGGTTGATCTGCTTAACGAGGCGGGCATCAAGTCAGGTGCGACCCAGGTGGTCGGCCGCTCGTTCGATGGTTGGACAAGCGGCTTCCCCATCGACCACCTCGCCGGTGCCGGCAAGGACGCCATGGTTGTCGTCGCGATGAACGGCGAGCCATTGCCGGCACAGCACGGCTTCCCGGCGCGGCTGATCGTGCCCGGGCTCTTTGGCTACGTGAGTGCCACCAAGTGGTTGAGCGACATCGAGCTCACGACGCTCGAGGCGTTCGACGCCTACTGGGTGCCGCTGGGCTGGTCGAAGCTCGGGCCCATCCTGACCCAGTCGCGCATCGATCGGCCGGCCCATGGCGCTGTCGCGAAGGCCGGTCAGTACCAGGTCGCGGGCGTCGCCTGGGCGCCCACGCGCGGCATCAGCAAGGTCGAGGTCCAACTGGACAACGGCGAGTGGCAGCCGGCGCAGCTATCGCAGCCCTTGTCGAATTACGCGTGGGTTCAGTGGCGCGCGACGTTCGATCTTGCCGCCGGGCCGCACACGGTCACCGTCCGCGCAACCGATGGCACCGGCGCGACCCAGCCGGAGGGCGCAACCCCACCGCCGCCCGATGGGGCGCGCGGCTGGCACAAGGTGCAATTCAACGCGGGCTAGCCAACTCGACGCTGTGTGTTTATTCGCCGGGGGCGAAATAACGGCCAACATCGGGGCGCATCATGGCCGCCTGTTGTCTCCTGCCGAACAGACGGCCAAGTTGGGCGCCGTCTAGCACCGATTCGCCCTAGTTTGGCCCGATCCACACGCCACATTGGCTTTTACTTCGCCGGGGGCGAACAAAGAGCGAAGTCAGGTGGTTTGCGGGCCCACATGGGATCGGATGAAAGCGAGCACCGCGTCGCGCTCCGCGGGTAAGCCCATCGCGCGCGTCGGCAGCCACGTGACGGTCATCTTGCCGCGGCGCAACACGATGATCGCGGGGCTCTGGAGGTAGTTGTCCGCCGCGGACCAGGTCACGTGCGCCTTGCCAGCGACGGTATTCGAGTCGATGCCACCATCGTCGATTGCGTAGGTCGCCTGAGTCCCAATGACGCGGTGGCCGATCGATCTCGCCCGCAGGCGATCCGCGTAGCGCGTTGCCGAGACCAGGAAGAGGAACGCGCCCAACCCAACCAGCACCGCGCCAAGGGCCGCGTCGCCCAGGTAGCCGAGGTAGATGCCGTACAGCGCGCCCACGATGCCGGCGCCCATGCCGACGCTGTTGAGCGTCCGTTGCGCGACGCGCAGGTAGTCGACCAGGTCTTCGGTCGTGACCTGGAAGCTCACGTTGAACGGCGGTGTTGTCGACATTCGTCGATGCTAGAGGCGCCCGGCGCTGATGATGCGCTGCAGGAACTGCTGGGTCCGCTCCTCGCGTGGTGCCGACAGCATCTGCGCCGGCGGCCCCTCCTCGAGGATCACGCCCGCGTCGAGAAAGCAGATTCGATCCGCCACGTCCCGCGCGAAACCCATCTCGTGCGTCGCGATGACGAGCGTCATGCCCTCCGCGGCCAGCTCGCGGATCACATCGAGGACTTCGGCGACGAGCGCCGGATCGAGCGCGGCCGTGATCTCGTCGAGCAACATCACGTTGGGCCGCATCGCCAGGGCGCGCACGATTGCGGCACGTTGTTGCTGGCCGCCGGACAGCCGGTCGGGATACTCGTGGCGTTTGTCCGCCAGGCCGAAGCGCGTGAGCAGCTCCATCGCCCGGTCTTCAGCTTCCTTGGCGGAAAGTCGGAGAACTTTCTTCGGCGCCAGCGTGACGTTACCCAGCACCGTCATGTGCGGAAAGAGGTTGAACGCCTGGAAGACGATCCCCACGTGGCGCCTGACGCGGTTCACGTTTGTGCCGCGCGCCGTGATCTCCTCGCCCTCGATCCAGATGCGACCGGCGTTGATGTCTTCGAGCAGGTTGATGCAGCGCAGTAGCGTCGACTTGCCACTGCCCGACGCACCGATGAGGCACACCACCTCGTGCTCGGCAACGGTGAGGTCGATGCCGCGCAGAACCTCGAGCGGACCGAATGCCTTGCGCAGACCCTCGACCTTGAGCGCGTCGCTCATCGCGCGTTGCCCGCCAGCTGTCGCCGCCGATCGCGCGCGACGAGCCAATCAACGAACCGTGTCATCGGGATTGTCATCACCAGGAAGAGCAGCCCGCATGCCAGGAACGGCGTCAGGTTGAAGCCTGCGCCCGCAACGTTCTGCGTCTGGCGAAAGACCTCGATTACGCCGATAGTCGAAACGAGCGCCGTGTCCTTCTGCAGCCCAATGAAGTCATTGAGCAATGGCGGGATTACGCGCCGGAACGCCTGCGGCAAGACGACGTAACGCAACCCTTGGTAACGCGACAGGCCCAACGAGCGCGCTGCGGCTTCCTGTGATGGATGGACGCTCTCGATGCCGGCGCGGTAGACCTCCGCGACATACGCCGACCATGTCAGGACGAGCGCGGCCATGCCCAGCACAAACAGGTCGTTCGTAAGGCCGGGGATTCGCAATCCGGGCACCCCGAAACCGACCACGTAGATGACCAGAATGCTGGGCAAGCCGCGGAACACGTCGGTATAGACGATCGACATGAGCCGGAGGGGGAAGAAAGCCGGCCCGGGCAGGCTGCGCATCACCGCCAGAATCAAACCGAAGGCGAGGATGAAGACCTCGGCTATGAGGAACAGCTGGACGTTCTTCCAGAGCGCCCGGGCGATCCCGGGGAAAGTCGTGTCGAAGACCTTGGACGAGAAGAGCTGCCGATGGACGGCTTCCCAGCCAGGCGAGGTGACGACGAGGTAACCAAGCAAGCCGAAGACAGCGATGGTCGAAATCAGCGCCACCACGGCGCCGCCCCCTGGACGGCGACCGAAGTCGAGCAGGCGTGAACCGCGGTTGCCGGCGAGCTCCGGCGGGGTCGCGGGTGCGACCCCGCTCATCGCGTTACCGCGAAGTCAGCGACTACTCGAAAAAGGGAACGTCCTGGCCGGTGTTGATCCACTGGTCGAGGATGCCCTGGAGTGTGCCGTCAGCCTTGATCTGGGCGATCGCCTGGTTTACGCACGACACGAGCGGGTTGCCCAGCTCGAGCACGGCACCAACCTCGTCGGGCGTGGCCGGCGGGCCAAACTGGCCAACGATCGTGCCCTCCGGATCATCAGTGCTGAAGTCCTCCAGCTCGGCGTCGCGCATGTAAAACGCGGTCGAGAGGTCGACGATGATGCCGTCCACCAGACCGTTGTTGAGCGCCGTCAGGGCATCGGCATTGCTGTTGTAGACGGTGGCGTCGGCGGTCGGCTGGATCACGTCTGTGATCAGCTGATAGCTGGTCGTGTTGGCCGCCGCGCCGAACTTGAACGCCTTGAGGTCGGCCAGCGTCGTCGCGCCGGTAATCGCGTTGGGCGTGAGCGCCAGCAAAGACTGGTTCGAGTCGAAATATGGATCGCTGAAAGTCACTGCCTGGGCGCGCTCCGGGCGAATCGAGATCTGCGCCATGTGGAGGTCGAACGGCTTGGGACCGGGTGCAAACGCCTGCTCGAACACCGGGTTGGCCACCCAGTCGACCTTGTCCGGAGTGAAGCCCATGGCGGCCGCGATTGCATAGGCGGTGGCGCCCTCGAAACCTTCCTTCGAATACGGCTCGGCGGAGAAATCGGCCGAACTCCATGCGGACCCGCCCGCGGGCTCGTTGTCGTACTGCTGTGACGCGTCGCCGCCCCACCACGGCGGAAACGCCGGGATGTCCGTGCTGAGCGTCAGCCGGCCGGGATTCTTCAAAGTTGGGGTGGCGCAGGCGTCGGCAACTTCAGTGGGAGTCGGGGCAGCCGTGGGGGCCAGGGTCGGGGTGGCAGTGGGCGGCGTGGTGGGCGCCAAGGTGGGCGCAGCCGTCGCCGTGGGCGCCGGTGTGGGTGCCGGAGTCGGTGTCGCGGCGGGGCCCGCACAAGCGGCAAGCACCAGGACCACACCGCTGATTGCCAGGAAACGCATTGATCTCACCGCTCACTCCTCCGCAAATTGAGTCGCGAGGATAGCAAGGAACCCCGGCTAACGGAGCGTGGGCAGGCGACGCAACGTACTGGTCAGTGTCTGGGGCCGGTGGTGACGAATGGCAGCGACCTGGTGTGGCCGGTGACGCGAGCCCCGGTGGGTGGCGCCGACGAAGCTAGCGACGACCTTTACCTGGTCGATGGGTGGCTCCTTGAAACGATCATCGCCAGCTGTCCGGCGCCAAATGACTACGGCCCGGACACCAGCACCGAGTACTGGTGCGGCGGCAGCTTCCTCCAGGGGTCAGCCACCAGCGCCCCACAGACGAGCCACGTATTCGACCCGGGCGGCCTCCATGTCCAGTGGGGTGCCTACCACGATTTCGCGCCGGACCCAGCTGCGAATCACGGCCAAGGTACGGAGCCGCGCCATGGGATATTTCTCGTTCGGCAGATAGGGTGCCAACCAGCCGTGATGGGGTTGCCCGGTCTGGCGGATGGTCGGGCGGTCGTCTTAGCCGCGCGCCGCAGTCCCCGAGTGAATGATCGCCGTGATGATCGTGACGATGCCGAAGACGACGAGGCCGATCAGCGCCCAGGGGTACTGGCTGGCCCCCGCCGGGACCGGCGCCGCGATGATCTCGCCGATGCCCAGGGCGATGAGGATCAGCCCCCAGCCGGCGACGATCCACTTGGGCAGCCGCGGGATGAAAACCCATGCCAGGACAAGGACCAGCGTCAAGGCCGCGGCCAGCCACAGCACGGTGATGTCGATCTGCCGCCGAACCGGTTCGTTCATCGCCAGGGCGGCGAGCGTCGACAGTCCAGCGGCGGACAGGCCGGAGGTAGCGAGGGCAAATCGGTCGCGGATCATCGAGTTCGGAGGATAGCGGCTAGCACGCGGTCACTGAGCATCCCAGGAACAGATCACGCCGCTCGGCATCGGCACAATGCAGGCGCTAAAGCCTTGGTGCATATCGACTGTGAAACTAAACGGCCCGATGCGGTAGTCCAGAGCGACGGTGTCAAATGACTGCTCACCCGGCGCGTCCGCCAGCACGAGCAGCCACATCTGACCCTCAGCGATCGGCGCGTTGCCACCCAAGTCAGCCGGCACCGGCCGGTAATCCTCGTAGAGTCGCAACGAATCAAGCTCGGGGCCCACGCCGGACGCGACGGTCAACCCTGTGTTGGTCGCTCCACGACGTGCCAGGCGGGCCTCGATGAGGCGCAGTCCAGGCGTTGCTTTGACGAGGCGTACACCCTCGATCACGGCCGATGTGGACCATTGGTTCCGCGCGTCGAGCCCGACGTAGATCGGCATGCCAGTGGTCACGCCGGCGAGGGTTGAGAAACCTATGTTGTTGTTGCCCTGGTCATCAGGCAAATGGTCGAGCCACAAGAGGCCATCGGCATTCGGCAGGCGCAAAGGCCCACCTGGATAACGCCACAAGCCCATTACGTTGGCTGCAAGAAGACCCACTACGACAACCGCCGCGATCAACACAACGGTGCGGCGCGACGGTCGGGTCACTACACGACTTTGAACTGCTCGAACGGTTGGCGGCAATCCGCACAGTAGTAGATGGCGCGACACAGGGTTGGGCCAAAAACGTTCTCGATGCGCGTATTGCGCGACTTGCAGTAGGGGCACTCGACCGCGACATCGTCACTCGGCGGCGCGAACCCCGCCGCGCGCAGGGCCGCGCGGCCCGCATCAGTGATGCGGTCCGTCGTCCATGGCTCGGCAAAGCTGATGTCGACACTGACCTCGTCCGCGAACTCGCGCAGCCGCTCGGTAATCGAGTCCTGGAGCACGTTGATGGCCGGACAACCCACGAACGTGGGAAGCAGCTCAACGCGCACCCTCCCCTCGCCCACGGATATGCCGCGGATCACGCCCAAGTCGACGACGGAGATGGTCGGGATCTCCGGGTCATGCACGTCGTAAAGGGCGGCCCAAACCACCGACTCCAACGGAATGGCCGCCACTGACGGCGCTACCACTCCGCACCCTCTTCCATTTGTGCGACGGAAGTGAACTCGTTCCACAGCCAGACGAACGATTCGTGAGGCTCTGCGTGATCGCGTCCGTCCGCAGCGGGCGCACCGTCGGGTATGGCTCGGAGGTTCAAAGCGCACAGTCGGGCGTTTGCTTCCGACCGCCAACGGGCCGCCAGGTCGGCCATGGGTGCGGACAGCACGCCGGCAGCAACGAGCATGTCCTCACCGGGGAGCGGCGCAAACACCGAAGTCGCGACAGGGCTCAGTTGCTTGAGCGCCGACAAGAGCTTCCCGCGCGGCTTGCCGTGGCGTGTACCGAGCCGCTCGAGCCACGTGTCGAGGTGCATCAGGTGGTAGCGCTCTTCGCGCCGAATCTTGGCCACGACCTCGGCGAGCGGCGCAAAGCTCGAACGCGCCAAGCCGGCGAGACGAATCGAATCCGCCGTGTCGTACAGCCAGCGCCGCGCGATCGTGAAGCCCCAGCCGTGGCGGGGCTGGTCCAGCAAGCGCGCGTGCCTGTATTCGTTTGGTTGGCGGTGGAAAGCGAGGCGGTCGGGATCCTCGCCGGTCCACGCGGAACGGAGCTCGTACAGCAGCCGCGCATGGCCTATCTCGTCCTGGGCGAGCGACGAAAACGCGACGTCTTCCTCGAGCATCGGCGCGATGCCGGTCCACTCCGAGTCGCGGAAGCCGATTACGAATTCGTCGTCGGCCATGGACAGCAGCAAGTCGGCGATCGCGGTGCGCAGGGCGGGATCGAGCCCGGACGCGTCAAAGGCGGGCAGGTCGGGCTGGATCAGCTGCCGTGTGGGTCGGCGGGTTTCCGTGGTCATTCGGAGGACTCGGTGGCACGCTTCTTGGCAGCGTCGAGCTTGTCGCGCATCACGTAACCGCCCGGCCTCTTGAACGAGCGATCGAGTGGCGGCTGGAGCAGATCGGGATCGGCCAGGTCACTGATCTCCGTCCGCGGCACGACCCACAGGCGGACGCTCTCGTTGCGCCGGCTGTAGAACTCGCGCGCGTAGTGCGTGGCGAGCTCGCGGTCCGGCGCGCGGACGTTGCCCGCATGGCGCATGGGATCGCCGTCCTTCTCCTGGCGGAAGACCTCCCAGACGTCCGGATCGGCACCTGCGCCCAGTCGGCCGGCGTCGTCCTGCCGCCCCTCTGTAGCGGTCGCTTGCTCGGTCAGCGCTGATGCTTCGGGCTTGGACATCATCTCAACACCTGCCCGCGCAAACGGCCGGTTGGCGGCATAAGACGCCCGCCACCCACCGGTTCAGGGGCCAGTGAGTCACGCAGGGCGACTCAGAGCCACCCGCGATGGGCGTCGGGGAGGCACCGGGTGTTGACATGATCTCCAATGTCTCCAGCGCCCAGGGCTAAGCGGCTGCCGGGGGCTGCGACGCGAGGATCGTCGCGCGGACCCACGCCGTCTGGTCGTGGTGGAGCCGCCGGAAATCGAGCCGCTCCTGGCTCTTCGGCCCGTGGCCGGTTACGACCGCGCGCAGCTCGTTCCAGTCGGGCTCGGTATAGCGCCACTCGCCGCTGGCTTCATCGAGCTTCAGCTCCTTGTCCGGCGGGTACAACCCCACTTCCCAGAGTCGCGGCACGTACGTCGAGAGGAACTCCTGGCGCAGCTGCTCGCCGGTCTTCT
>JBDTUR010000082.1:0-8697 GCA_040007635.1 Chloroflexota bacterium | reverse complement strand
CGTTTCCTGCCGCGCTGGCAAGGCGTAGGGGAGCGCCGCGGCGGGATCGATCGGCTGGCCGAGGTCATCGCTCAGCTCGAGGGGGCACCACTGCCCGCGAGCGCGCTCGAACGCGACATCCTGCCTGCCCGCGTCGCCGGCTACGGGCCGCGGCTGCTCGACGAGTTGGGCGCTGCGGGCGAGGTCGTCTGGCTGGGCGTAGGGTCGCTCGGCCAGGACGACGGCCGAGTTGTGTTGTATCGACCCGACCGACTGCCCCTGTTGCTGCCATCTTCAGCCACGCCCACGCCCGACGCTCCGGCCGGCTGGTTGCACGATGCGATCCGGGCACATCTGCGTGACCGTGGCGCATCGTTCTACCGCGACCTGCTGGCCAGCGCGCTACGCGTTGGCGCAGAGCGCGGCGAGCCACCGGTACGAGAACGCGACCTGCTTGACGCTCTGTGGGATCTCGTCTGGTCGACCGAGATGACGAACGACACCTTCGCGCCGCTCCGGGCGCTGCGCTGGCCGCGCACCGGCTCCACGCGGCGGGCCGGCCCAACTGCCGGTGCACCGCGTCCGCGGTTCGCCGCGGCCGCGCGAATGGGACCGCCGGAGGCCGCCGGCCGCTGGTCGCTGGTCAGCGATGCACTCGGGACGGCCGCCGCGCTGCGCGCTGGGGCCACGCCCAGTGACACCGAGCGGCGCCACGCCCAGGCACTGCGGCTGCTCGACGCATACGGCGTTGTGACGCGCGACACGGTCGCCGCCGAAGGAACGCCCGGCGGGTTCAGCGCCGTGTACCCGGTGCTGCGCGAGATGGAAGAGCGCGGCCGCGTCCGCCGCGGCTACTTTGTCGAAGGGCTGGGTGGCGCGCAGTTCGCGCATCCCGCGGCCCTGGACCGGTTGCGCGCTGAAAGATCGGACGCGGCCGGCGACCGTCGCGCGGCAGAGACGCTGCTCCTGGCGGCTTCGGACCCCGCGAATCCCTATGGCGCAGCCCTCGCCTGGCCGGGCTGGTCGGACGATGACCGCCGCCCACTGGCCCGCGCCGCCGGCGCATATGTCGTGCTGGTCGACGGCGAACCCGCGCTGTACCTCGAGCGCGGCGGCAAGTCGCTCCAGACTCTGCCGACGTTCGCCGACGCGGAAACCGCCGCGGTCGCGCTCAACGCTCTTCGCCAATTGCTGGCCGACGGTCGCTACCGCGCACTCCAGATCGAGCGCGTCGATGGCACGCCCATAGGTGAATCGGTGCACGCGCCCGCGCTCGCCGCCGCCGGCTTCCAGCGGGCCTATCGGGGTTGGCTGCTACGCGCCTAGTCGGACACTTCAATGCCTGAAGGCGACACCCTCGCTCGCATCGCGACGGTTCTGCGGCCCGTCCTCGCTGGGCGCAAGATCACCAGCGCCCGCGGCAGGTTCGGTGGGCCGCGGCTGGATCTGGTGGTCGGCAGCACCGTCGCTACGGTCGAGGCGCGCGGCAAGCACCTGCTCATCGGCTTCGACAACGGCCTCACGCTGCACACGCACTTGGGCCTACACGGCTCGTGGCACCGCTACCGCGCCTGTGAGCCGTGGCGCCGGCCGGCGGCACGCGCGGTCGCGATCCTCGACACGCCGGAGACGACCGCGGTTTGCTTCGACGCACCAACCGTCGAGGTGATCGAGACGCGCGCTCTGGCGCAACATCCCGTGTTGAGCGCCCTGGGCACGGACGTGGCGACGCCTGATTTCGATCTCGATGCCGCGCTGGCCGCGATCCGCGAACCACGGCGCGCCGCGATGGCGATCGGCGACGCGTTGCTCGACCAGACGGCGCTAGCTGGCCTGGGCAACGTCTATCGCTCCGAGCTGCCATTCATCGAGCGCGTCAATCCATTCACGCCGGTCCACGAAGTCAGTGACGCCAAGCTGCGCGCGATGCTCGAACGTGGTGCCGTGTTGGTGAAAGTGAACAGTGCCGGCGGGGCCCGGGTCACAACGACGGCCGGCACGCCGGGCAACCTTTACGTCTACGGCCGCACGGGTCGGCCGTGCCCGCGCTGCGCCACGCGAATCGCGTCCAAAGCCACCCGCGCGCACGCCGGGGCGCCACCGCGCCGGGTCTATTGGTGTCCGTCCTGCCAACCCGGCGCGACCCCACTCGACCGCGCTGCAAAGTAGCAACGCGACGGGGCAAGCGCCTCTCTATCATCGGTTCGAAGGCCCCCCGTTCTATTTGGGGTGCGTCTGCCGCGCCTTGCCGCGCCGCGTGCGATTCCACCGCTCGCTGCTCGGCCGGCCCGCCTATTCTGGGGAGCATCGGGCGATTGGCCCACTGGATTTGGAGGGACAAGTGAAGCCATTCGATTCGCTGCGCGCGCGCCTCGCCACCTGCGCCGCCCTCAGCGTATTTCTACTGAGCACCGTGGTGGCGCCGGTCGCCGCCGCATCACGCACCCGGTGGGTCGACAACAACACCAGTTCACAGGGTCCGGCGGCTTGCGCCAGCGCCCACTTCAGCACCATCCAGGCCGCGATCGATGCGTCGTCGGCATGGGACAAGGTCTATGTATGCCCGGGAAAGTACCAGGAACAGCTCACGATTGACGTCGCCGGGCTAGAGGTCCGTGCCATTCCCGCACTTGGGGCCAGGCTCTGGGCACCAGCGACGATCGTGCGCGACGGGCTGGTGTCGTCGCTCGTTCACATCACCAAGCGCAACGTCACGTTCGCCGGCTTCCGCGTGAAGATCCAGGCGGGCGAGGTCGTCGATGGCGTCCATGGCGTGACGACCGCTTGCGACGGACCCATCGAGGTCGCCATCTGGGCTCAGGCCGCACACGCGGTCATCAAGGCGAACCACGTTGAAGCTGTCGGTGATGCCACCCTCAGCGGTGATTGCGGCTACTACTTCGGCATCGCCCTGGCCGAGCCTGCATACAGCACCGGTGGCACATGGGGCCCAGATACATCACTCGTGTGGCGAAACTGGGTCAAAGATCCCAAGATCGGCGGCATCCTCACCGGCGGCGACCGCTCCGTGAAGGTGTGGAACAACAACATCCGCTACGTCCACTACAAGGATCCAGCCACGTGTGAGTTGATTCCGGTGCTGGGGGTCCGGCCGCTCGAGGGGATCCCGTCAGGCTTTGGCTGCGAGCTGCCGTTGAACCTTCAGGCAGCTGACCCGTTCGATGGGATCAGCCCATACAGCCAGGGCATCGTCGATGAGGGAGCGCTCGTTGACCTTCGTGGCAACACCGTCTACTCCACAATCGATACTGCGGTATCGGGTAACCAGCAGTCTTTCTTGGGCGTGGGCATCGGCCTGTGGCAGGCGACAGACGGCTCGCGCGTACGCAGCAACATTGTCGACAACGTCGGCTACGGCATCTTGGTTACCGATGAACCAGGCGTCTTCACGAACCCGGCGCTCAATGTCCCAGCCGCGCCGGATGGCGTCGCGGTAAGCGGCAATCGCGTATCCGAATCATTCTTTGGCTTCTTCGTAGTTGACGGTACCGACAGTTACTACTATGCCAATCGCGCGCACCTGAACATCGTCGGTGCCCTGGTCGTCAACGACTTTTCGGGTTCATCCGACAACACGTTCGAACGCAACGACTTTCGCTACAACGCCGAGGGCGACTGCATCGACGAAACATCCGGGGGGTACACCTACGCCACCGCGAACGACTGGGGCGATCCCACGACGAACCTGGGATTCAGCGACGATCCCGACGGGATCTGCGTACCGTTCTTCCCAATCCTCCCGTAGGGACTGATCGGGTCGAGTTCATTGGTGGCGGGGGCGGTGCAAGCCGCCCCCGCTTGTTTGGCTTTAAGGAGTCGTGAACCAGGTCCGGTCGAGTCGGGGCGGCCAGTCGCGCGCCCACAGCCACGGCACGGCGGCCCAGGCGAGCAGCATGTAATCGATGCGCAGCGGGCGCGGGTAGTTGAGGACGATGTCGAGCTGGCGCACGACCTGCGGCCAGGTCGCAAGCGTGAGCACGACGAGGATCGCCAGCGCCGCCAGGCCGTAGCGCCAACCGGCGCGCGGCACGAACACCAGCAACGGCGCCGGTAGGAACTTCAGCGCAGCGCCAACTGCCCAGGCGAGGCCACCCAGGCGGGCACCTCCCAGGCGCTCGCTGGCGAACCAGCCCAGCCACACCCCAATCACGATGAGCACGTTGATATTGCCCGTGTCGAGATTGGCCGCCAGCGCCGGCCCCAGGATGGCTACGATCACCGCCGTGGCGAGCGGCCGCCGGTCGTACGCCCATGCCACCGACCAGGCAAATAGCGCGATGTTGGCGGCGCGCCACACGAACCAGGCGATGTCCCATGGCAGCGCGGCCCAGGGTAGGAAGAGGTACAGCGACCAGGGTGCATAAGCGAAAGGCAGCGCCCCTTGGGCCGGGGGCACGTTGACGCCGGGTATCACCTGGTAGATGTCCTGGCCGCCCAGCCATCGATGAACAGCCGTCCAGTAGGCGAACGCATCCGAACCGGCCAGCTGGCCGCGCTCCCACAGGAAGGCGAGCACGAATCCGCCGGTCAGCGTAAGCACAAGAATTGCCCCAATTCGGCGGGGCGACAGACGCACCAGGGCGGTCATGCCACGCAGCATCGCATCTAACTTGTAAGGGGTGGAAAGAAGCGGGCGGGGCTCGTTCGTCCTCCTCGAGCAAACGTGTTGGGCGCCCCCGCCCTGCGCTGCATCCTATACTCCCGCGGATGACCGAGGGTCACGTCATCATCATCGGCGGCGCGGAGGACAAGGTGCGGGAGCGCCTGATCCTCTCGCGCTTCATTGAGCTTGCCGGCGGACGGGCTGCGCGGATCGCGGTGATCAGCTCTGCGTCTTCCCTTGGCCCGCTCGCCGGTCAGATGTATCGCCAGGTCTTCGGAGAGCTGGGCGCGGCTGATGTGTTTCCCATCCACACCACCAACCGTGCCCAGTGCTCGGCGCCCACCGCGATCAAGGCCGTCGAAGGCGCGACTGGCGTATTCATGACGGGTGGCAATCAACTCCGCCTCTCGTCGACCATTGGCGGCACGCCGCTCGCCCAGGCAGTTGTACGGCGTCACCGCGAAGGCGCCGTTGTAGCTGGCACGAGCGCCGGTGCCTCCGCGATGAGCACGCACATGGTCGCATTCGGTGCAAGTGGCGCAACCCCCAAGCAGCGCATGGTCCAGATGGCGGCCGGCCTGGGTTTGCTGCCCGGAGTGATCGTCGACCAGCATTTCGAGCAGCGCAACCGGCTGGGGCGCCTGCTGGCGATCATCGCCCAGAACCCGTCGCTGCTGGGCATTGGCGTGGATGAGGACACCGCGGGCGTTGTCGGGCCCGATCGGGTGCTCGAGGTGGTCGGCCGGCGCTCGATCACCATCATCGATGGGTCGGAATCGGAAACCGATGCCTGGGAGGTAAAGGCCCACCGGCCAATGATGATCAGCAACGTCCGCCTGCATTCGCTCTCTAATGGTTACCGCTTTGATCTGGACCGGCGCGAACGCGTCGAGAAGCCCAATCTCCATGCCGTCGACATCGAAGCAATCGCGTCCAGCTAAGACCGCCACTCGCGCGGTCAAGGCGATCAATGTCGCGCCGCCCGCGCCCACGCTGCGCATCCTCGAGACGCGCGTCCTGCGCGGCCCGAACATCTGGTCGCGCACCCCCGCAATCGCGCTGCTCGTTGACCTGGGCGTGCTCGAGGAATGGCCCAGCAACACGATCCCGGGCTTCAACGAAGGGCTGATCGCGCTGATCCCATCGCTCGAAGACCACGCCTGTTCGCTGGGTAGGCGCGGTGGCTTCGTCAGCCGGCTGAAAGAGGGCACGTGGCTGGGCCACGTCACCGAACACGTCGCCATCGAGCTCCAGAGCATGGCTGGCACTGAGGCGCACATTGGCAAGACGCGTTCGGCCGGCGCCCACGGGCGGTACAACGTCGTGTACGAGTTCCGCGACGAGGACGTCGGGCGCGAAGCCGGCCGACTCGCAGTGGCTCTGGTCAATCATCTTGTTGCGCCCGACGAGGCGCCGCTCGAGTTTGCGGAAGAGCTTGAGGAGCTGATCATGCTCGCGGAACGGCGCGCCTTTGGCCCGTCGACCGCGGCGCTCATCGACGAGGCGCTGTCACGCGATATCCCGTACATCCGACTCGACCGGCGCAGCCTCGTCCAGTTGGGCCAGGGCATCCACCAGCAGCGGATCCGCGCGACGATGACCTCCCGCACCGGCGCCATCGCCGTCGACCTCGCGTCAGACAAGAGCCTGACCAACCAGTTGCTCAGCTCCGCCGGCCTGCCGGTGCCGCGCTCGCAGGTAGTGCGCACGGTCGACGGCGCGGTAGATGCCGCGCACCAGATCGGCTTCCCGGTCGTGCTCAAGCCGCTCGACGGCAACCACGGCCGCGGTGTTGGCCTCGATATCCGCAGCGACGACGACGTGCGGCGCGCCTTTACGCCGGCTTACGACCAGAGCAGCGGTGGCGACGTGGTCGTCGAATCGTTCGTTACCGGCAACGACTACCGCGTGCTGATCGTGGGCGGCAAGATGGCCGCTTGCGCGGAACGCGTCCCGGCGAGCGTCGTGGGCGACGGGACGCACACCGTTGCGCAGCTCGTCGAGGCGGCAAACGCTGACCCGCGGCGGGGCATTGGTCACGAGAAGGTGCTGACGCGCATCAAGGTGACCGCCGCGGCCGCGGAGCTTGTCGCGGCGCAGGGTTTCGCCATGGATGCCGTGCCGCCCAAGGGGACGCGCGTCAAGCTCGCGTCCACCGGCAACATGTCCACCGGCGGCACGTCGATCGACCGCACCTTCGAGGCGCACCCGGAGAACGTGGAGATAGCGGAGACTGCGGCCCGGGTGATCGGCCTTGACGTGGCCGGTATCGACTTCATCGTGCCCGATATCGCGGTGCCTGTGCGCGAACAGGGCGGGGCGATCGTCGAGGTCAATGCCGCACCCGGTTTCCGGATGCACACCCACCCTACGGAGGGCGAGCCGCAGTACGTCGCCAAGCCCGTGATCGATCTGTTGTTCGTGCCGGGCTCCAATGCGCGCATCCCGATCATCGGCGTGACCGGCACCAACGGCAAGACGACAACCGTGCGGATGATCGGACACATCCTCAAGCTGATGGGCCGGCGCGTGGGCATGACCACGACGGACGGCATCGTCGTTGACGGGCGGCTCATCCGGAAAGGCGACATGAGTGGGCCCAGGTCGGCGCAGATGGTGCTTGAGAACCCGTCGGTCGACACCGCCGTCCTCGAGGTCGCGCGCGGCGGCATCCTGCGCGAGGGCCTGGGTTACGACCGTAACGATGTGGCCGTCGTGACCAACGTCACCGGCGACCACCTGGGCCTGCGCGGGGTGGAGACGATGGCCCAACTGGCGCACGTCAAATCCGTCCTGGTGGAAGCAGTCCCGCGGACAGGTACGGCCGTGCTCAACGCCGATGATCCACTCGTCGCGCGGATGGCGCGCCAGAGCCGCGGCCGCGTCGTGCTCTTCTCCATGGCCACAGCCGGTGAAGAGGGTTACGACCGCGTTGACGGCCACTGCGGCCGGGGCGGTGCGGCGATGGTGGTACAGCAGACGAGCGACGGCGAGCTGGTCGTGCTTCGCCACGCGGACCGCACCATGCCGCTCCTGTACACGCATCTCATGCCGGCCACTTTTGGCGGCCGCGCCCGGATGAACGTCGCCAACGCGCTGGCCGCCGCGGCCGCCGCGTGGGCCGCCGGCGCGCACCTGCATGACATCCGCCAGGGATTGCGCACGTTCAGCACCTCCTTCTTCCAGGCGCCGGGACGGCTGAACGAGATCGAGGTCGACGGCTACAAGGTCATCCTCGACTACTGCCACAACGTCGATGGCATGCGCCGCCTGGCCGAGTTCGTGGAGCTGATGGTGCGTCCGCCTGCCGGGCACAGTAAGGGCGTCCGCGGTGGATCCGGCCGGGCGATCGGGGTGATCGGCATGCCCGGCGACAGGCGCAACGAAGACCATCATGAGTTCGGCAAGATCGCCGCTGGCGCTTTCGACGCCATCGTTGTGCGCGAGGACAAGAACCTGCGCGGCCGCAAGCCCGGCGAGTCAGCGGCCCTCGTGGTGGATGGCATCAACCGCGCCCAGGGTCACGGCGCGCGGTGCGCGACGGCGCAGATCGTCCCCGACGAGCAGGATGCGACGGCCGCCGCCATGGCGCTGGCTCAGCCGGGCGACCTGGTGATGCTCTGCGCCGACGACAGCGCCGCGGTTTACAGCCGGGTCGTGGCGGAAGCGCATTCCCGACCGGGCGGCTCGGCCATCGCAGCACCGGGTGAGTTTGCGGTCGAAGAGGGCTAGTTTTCCGGTGTTCGCGGCTTCGTCAGGTCCAGGATCTGGACGTTTCCGTCACCGGTATTGGTAACCCACAGGTCGTGCTCACGGATGAGCATTCGCCGCGGTTCGTTGCCCGTTGAGAACACCGCACTAACTGCGTTGGTCGCAGGGTCGATGCCCGCGACGCCTAGAGCGCCTGAGACCGCGGCGTAGACCAGCCCGTTGGGGTCGACCACGATGCCCTCGGTGGCGGTGCCCGTCGCGACTGTGGCTACGACCGTGTTCGTCGCTGGATCGATGCGCGACACGGTGCCGTCGCGGACGTTGGCTGGGCGAGGCCGATCTAGAGGAGCTGCGCCATCGCGTGGGCGAGCTGGGCGATGAGT
>JBDTUR010000081.1:0-9092 GCA_040007635.1 Chloroflexota bacterium | reverse complement strand
GCGCCATCCGGCAGCTCAACTACCACGCGTCAACCAAGATCCTGATGCAGGTTCGGGAGCGCATCTGGGAAGCGGAGGACGGGATCGTGGGCGGCGCTTCCGTCACCGACCTGCCGGTGCGTCGGCTCAACTACCCGCCCAGCGACGACACCACGAGGCGAGGCGTGTTGCTCGCGTCGTACACCTGGGGCCAGGACGCGCTCCAGTGGGGCGCGATGGACGAGGCCACGCGAGTTTCGGAAGCCCTTGATGACGTGGAACGAATTCACCCACGCATCCGCGAGGTGTTTGAAGTCGGTGCGTCGCATGCCTGGTACAGCGACAAGTGGGCGCGCGGCGCCTTTGCCCTGTTCGCGCCCGAGCAGCAGACGTCGCTCCAACAGGCGATCGTCCAACCCGAGGGGCGCGTCTACTTCGCCGGCGAGCACTGCTCGCTGTACCACGCCTGGATCCAGGGGGCGATCGAATCGGCACTCCAGGTGTCGCGCGAGATCAACGAGCTGCCGAGCGCTTGAGCTCCCGACTCGAAGCGTTCACCGCCTGGCTCACCGCGTTCGGCGATGCGTGGGAGGCGGGGGATAGCGCCGCGCTGGGGCCGCTGCTCACCGTTGGTGTGACGTTCGCGCCGGACCCGTTCGCGGACGTCGTGCGCGGCCGCCGGGCGGTCGTCGCTTGGTTCGCGAAATCGTTCGAGGCGTGGCCGGGCGCATCGTTCACCGCGCAGGTGTTGGGCGTCGGCGATACCTACGGCGTGGCCCACTGGCGGGCAGCCTCGACTGAGCGCGCCGCGGACGGCGTTTGGGTGGTCGCTATTGACGCGCGGGGCAGGTGCGAGTCGCTGAGGGAGTGGTCCAGCGAATCCGACGGTGGATTGTCCGGTTAAGCGCCTGGTAAGTCGTCCCGCCTAAAGTCGGAGGCGTCCAGTTCCCGCCGCCCGCCGAGAACGCAGGCCGAGCCCGCATGGGCCGGTCAGGAGGTTTGAGCGGCATGAACCATGTCGTGTTGACCGGACGGCTGACGCGCGACCCCGAGTCGCGCAAGCTGGCCAGTGGCAAGACGGTCACGGAGTTCTCTGTGGCCACCAACGACTATCGCGGCGGCTCGGAAAAGGCCGAGTACCACCCGGTCGTCACCTGGGATCGGCTGGCCGAAATCTGCGGCCAGTACCTGGGCAAGGGCCAGCTCGTGGCGATCATCGGCCGGATCCAGACGCGCCAGTGGGAGGACACTGACAAGAAGCGTCATTGGAAGACGGAGATCGTCGCCAACTCGGTCGAGATGCTGAGCGGCAAGAAGAAGAAGGATTACGCGGCGGAATCGGCCGCCCAGGCGCTCGAGGCGCAGGCCGCGGCGCTGGGCATCACGCCCGACTCGGTCACCTTCAGCGCTTCAGCCGATGACGAGGAATCCGACGAGGCGGAGGAGGAAGCTCTGGCCGCCTAGCCCCAGCAGACGGCGCGGCGGGCGCCTCTCCTCGCGTCCGCCGCGCCGCCATTCACATGTCTCGCCCCTCGTATGAAGTCAGTTCTCTTGGCACTTGTGCCGGCTGATAGGAAGGCGTCAAGTAGGCTCCAGACGCGTCCGACCCGCAATGCCATCGCGGCGGCGCGCGGGCGAGAAGGTGGCGTGAAATGGCCTCTATTCCGGGTTCACCACTCAGCCACGCTCCGCGGCTGTCCGCGTTGGCGGTTTCGTTCGTTCTGACGGTCGGCTTGGTCGGTGCTATCGCGCCAGGCGTGCTGGCCACCAGCACCCAGTCAGCGCAGACCATCGGTGCCAACTCGTGCATCGGCCAGCATGCCTGCTTCGGCGCCACCGGCAACATCGGCCGCAACTCATGCAACGGCGATTACGCTTGCGCGAACACTTCTGCCGACATCGCCCGCAACTCGTGCAACGGCACGCATGCCTGCTCTTTCTTCAAGGGCAGCATAGGGCGCCACGCGTGCGTCGGGACCGATGCGTGCCGAGACGGCAGCGGCAGCATTGGCGCGCACTCCTGCAACTTCTTGTGGGCGTGCATGTACTCAATGGGCGACATCGGTGCCAATTCGTGCAATGACTTGCAGGCCTGCCGCGAGCATGGCAACCACACCGTCGCGGTCCCAATCGGCGACGGTTCGTGCAACGGCAACGGGGCTTGCTGGGGGACGACGGCGCCCATCGGCGATGACTCGTGTGTCGGTTTCGCTGCTTGCTATTACCTGACTGTTGCCGTCGGGGACCACTCATGTATCGGCGACGAAGCATGCGCCCACCTGACTACTGCCGTCGGTGACTGCGCCAACAACGTGCCCGGCTGGGTTCCCAAGGTGTGCCTCGAGGGCGGCTATTTGCCCGACGGCCGGATTCGCAAGGGCAGTGGCGCCTTCGTTGGCAATGACATCTACGATCCGGTCGGCTACCGGCCGACCGGTTATCGCCAGGCCAAGATCGTCACGGCCCTCCCGGGCCAGACGCTCACCTTCGGCATCTCGGTCCAGAACGACTCGGCGGTGTACGCGGACAGCTTCACCATTCTGGCGACAGGCACGACCAACGATGGGTTCTCGGTGGCCTTCTTCAAGGGCACCACGAACATCACCGACGCGGTCGCTGCCGGCACGTTTGCCACGCCGATCCTTGCGCCCGGCGCCAAGTACTTGATCACGGCCAAGGTCATGCTCAAGAGAACCACAAGAGTTAGCTCTGGCGCCTGGCGTCTGGTGATGATCACCTCGACCGGCGATGCCACGCGGCAGGACGCGGTCGTGTTTATCGTCACCTGCGCGCCGTAGAGCTTGGCCAAAGTCGCGATAAAGTTAGGGTCGGCGACGCGGACGCCATCTGAGTCACCCTGACCTGACCCGACCTGCAACGGTCATGTAAGGCCGCCACTCGTGCGGCCGCCTGCCTCGATCAGCGAAAATGGGGCGGTCATGCGACTTGCCCGAACGCTTCCCCTTGTCTTCGCGCTGCTTGCCGCAGCCTGCGTGGACGTGACGCCAGCAGCGAGCGGCCTACCATCGCCATCGCTGCCGGCGCCTAGGAACGCGGCCGCGAGGACCCCGACTTCGTGGCCAGCCCTTGTGCCAACGGCCAGCTTATCGTCCACGGCGAGCACCACCAGCCCAGCGCTGCCCCCGCCGACCTCGACCTCCGCGGTCCCCAAAGCCGTGATCATCGTCGGGCCGACCGACGAGGAGACGCAGACCAACCTCGAGCAGGCCGAAACCATGGCCCAGAACGCTGAGGCCGCCGGCATGGACGTCATCCGTGTCTTCCATCCGCACGCCACATGGGACAACGTCCTCGCGGCGGTGCAGGGCGCCAGCTTCGTGGCCTATTACGGTCATGGCTATGGCTGGCCGAGCAATACACCGGAGATCTGGGAAGTTCAGCAGGACGGCATGGGCCTCAACTCGTACGACGGCAGTGGTGTGGCCGAGGTCCACTACTACGGCGCGAACAAGATCCGCGAGTCGGTCCGCCTCGCGCCGCACGCCGTTGTGTTCCTGATGCGCGGCTGCTACACGGCGGGCAACGGCCTCAACAGCGCGCCCATCCCCACGCTCGACGTAGCGCGGCAGCACGTCGACAACTTCGCGAGCGGCTGGCTCGGGGTGGGTGCCAGTGCTGTGTTCGCTCTGGCCTTTGGCACGCAATTCGACTACCCGGCGCAGTTGATGGATAGCACCAGCGGCGCGACGATCGACGAGCTGTTCGCCCTGCCGGGCGACTACATCGGGCTGAGCGAGCTGTACTTCGACTCGCTGCGCACACCGGGCGCGCGCAACCACCTGGATGCGGACCCCAAGAAGGGCTATTTGCGTGCAGTCAGCGGCGACCTGGCCATGACCACTGGAATATGGCGCGCAGGCGCCGGACAGACGACCATGGTGACGTCATCCTTGTAAGTAGGAGGTGGATATGAGTCGTCACGTCACCTGGCAGCGCGGCGTCGCATTGTCGGCCGCGCTCATCGTCCTGATGCTCAACACGGGTGCCGCGAGCGCGGACACGGTCATCAGCAGCAGCGCCACTGTTGGTGCGCATCACCTGCGCGACACAAACGCCAAGCCCGGCGTGAAGTGCCGCTACCAGGAGGGCGGCGGCAGCGGCGAGGAGGTGCTCTACCAGCTGACTGTCAAGCCGCCGGTGCTCTTCGCGGTGAACAAGACGGGCGCGCGCGACAGGCAGCTCGTCGGCTGGCGCGCGCTGATCCAGCGGCGCAACCACGGCGCCGCGGCTTTCGTGACCGTCGCCACCGGCGGATTGCACACGGCGTTTGCGTGGGATAACACAGCCGCGACGCTGTCCGCCCGAACGTTTGGCGTGACCTCTCGATTCGGCGCCGACTTCCGCGTCCGCATCGCCATGTTCTGGTACGCCGCGGACGGCGCGACAGTTACAGGCCAGGCGACGAACGAGGTCGATTGGTACCGCAAGATCTTCCATAGCGTCGACTACGGCGATGACGTCCGAACCCTCCACAACTACTGCGGCGACTACTACGTGATGTGACGCCGCTCGGCGCTAACCTGCCAGGCGTGGCTGGCCGACAGGTGAGCGCCGACGTCGTTGTGATCGGGGGAGGGATCGTCGGTACGTCGGCCGCCGCGTTCCTGGCAGACGCCGGCAAGCGGGTCATCCTGGTCGAGCGCGAGGGCCTCGCGTCGGCGGCGTCCGGCGCCAACTCGGGTGTCGTCCAGCATCCCTTTGATCCAATCTTGGCCGCGCTGTATCGCGCGACGATCGATCTCTACCGCGACCTGTCCAGGACGTCCGTGAACTTCAAGCTCGCCGAGCGGCCCGCCGGCATGCTGTTTGTCTCCGAACACGAGGACGCGGTGCGCCGCCAGGCGGCGACGATTGCGGCGCAATTCCCGGAGCTGAGCGTTGACGTCCTTGGGTGCGCGGCCCTCCAACAGACTGACCCGGCGCTGGCGCCCGGTCTGTGGGCCTGCCGCGTCGACATCGGCTATCCAGTTTGGCCCGGAGCCTCCACATATGCGTACGCGTCGCTCGCCGAGACGCGTGGCGCAACCATCCGCCAGGGTCGCGCAGCCACGCTCAACCGCGAAGGCGACGCGGTCACCGGCGTGACCGTCAACGGCGAGCAGATCGAGGCCAGCCAGGTGCTGGTGGCAGCCGGCCCTTGGTCCGCACAGGTCGTCGACCCGACCGGCCACTGGCAGCCGATTCGCCCGCTGTGGGGAGCAGTCGTCGAGCTCGAGCTGACCAACCCGCCGCGCCACGTCCTCGAGCGGGCCGGCATCGAAGCCTCGATCGGCACGGACGCGGACGAGCACGAGCGGCCCGACCACGACTTCAGCCTCGTTCCCATGCCCGGAGTGTCCGTCGTCGGCTCGACCTTCCTGCGCGATGAGCCCAACCCGCGTGACTGGCAAGAGCCCATCCTGCGGCTCGCGGCGAAGTTCGTGCCGCGCGTCGTGGATGCGCCGATCCGCAGCGTTCGCGCCTGTCCCCGGCCGCTCAGCACGGATGGGCGACCGTTGATCGGGGCGCTACCTGGCCGTGATGGGCTCTACATATGCGCCGGCCACGGACCGTGGGGCATCTCCACCGGACCCGGATCAGCGCGACTCGTAACCGACCTGATGCTGGGCCGCTCACCGGCGATCCCGCCCGAGGTTGCCCCGGGAAGGTTCGGGATTCAGCCGGCTTAGTGCGCTGGGGCCGCTCCGGTCGGTTCGGGCGTTGCGCTGGGTATGGGGGTTTCGGATGGCGTGGGCGAAGGTGTGGCTGAAGGCGTGGGTGTGGGCGTCGGTGTCGGCCCGCCATCGTCGGTGCGCGACATGCTCACCATCAGGACCGCGGTGAATGGCAAGCCAACACGATCTGCGCGGTGGATGCGGATGTCGTAGCGCTCGTTCAGCGCGCTGATCGCCCACTTGCCGCTGATGAACAGTCCCGAGTGATGTCCGCCACCCCAGATCAGGATGTCGCCCGGTCGCGCATCGGCCAGATTGTTAGATACCTGCTTTGGCAGATTGGCCTTGAACCAGTTGAGGTAACCCCGCGCGCCGCGGCGCTTGCCGCCCATGCGATCGGCCAAGCCGGCGGTCTTGAACGCGTACCAGACCAAACCCGAGCAGTCGAAGACGTTGGGGCCGATGCCGCCCATCACGAAGCGCTTGCCGATCTGCTGGTGGGCAATCTCAAGGACGCGCGCCGCATCTGAGTTGGGCGCGGCGTCATAGGCAGGCCAAGTCGATGACAGCCAGCCGCCCTGCACGGGACTCGGCAAGAGACCGGCCAGGATGGCGGACATTGACAGGACCAACATCAGTCGGCCCCGAAACCTGCTGCGCGCAGGTGAGCGCAACTCGGCTTGCGCGAAATTCACGGCATCCCCTCCCTACCCGTGCTGGGGCACGAGCAGTGGCTCCAAACGGGTTCATCCGAGCGCTGGGGCACTCGATTGACCGGCGTCTGTAATGACTTTACCCGGCCGTGCCCCTATTACGCAACCCGCCCTGGGCTCAGGGACCTTTCAGTTGGCGCGCCCCAAGGGGGGCCCTTGATCTACCAGTCGGCCGCGCCGCTGACCTTTTCAGAGGTCACGTGGTTGCCGTATCCGTCGAAGGCCACGACGCTGTACGAGTAGGTGCCCGCCTTCGACGGCCGGTCGACATAACTCGTAGTCCAGACGCGCGCGACGATCTTGGTACCGCGCTTGATCAGATAACCAACAGGCGATGGCCCGGAGTCCGTGCTGGGCTGCCAGCTGAGGGCAACCTGCTTGTCGCCCAGCGATGCGGCTGCCAGGCCGGTCACCGGCGTCGGCGGGGTGGAGTCGTTCCCGTTGGCAGGCGTGCCGTCGGCCAGGACAGTCACCGACTGGACGGTTGATCGGAAGCTGCGCGCACCGCTGGCATCCACGGTCTGGATTTGGTAGTCGTAGTGCCCCGGTAACCAGGGGTGATCGAGCAGACTCGTCATCTTGGTACCGACGTAATAGACGCCGTTGCGGTAAACGCGGTACTTGAGCGGGCCAGTGCCGGTCGCGCCGGCCCACGTGAGTGCGACGGTCAGTTCGGGTTGTGCGGCGGCGCTGAAGCTCGTCGGTGGCATGGGTGCATCAACGGGTGCCGCAGTCGGACTCGGCGTGGCGTTGGGATCAGGCGTGGGGCTGGGCGTGGCGTTGGGATCGGGCGTTGCGTCTGGATCGCCGCCGCGCGACATGTTGACCTTGAGGACCGCCGTGAAGGGCAGGCCCATTGGGTCGGCACGGTGGATGCGCACGTCGTAGCGCCCATTTAGCGCGCTGACGGCCCAGTTACCACTGACGTAGATGCCGGTGTGCTTGCCGCCGCCCCAGATCAGGATGTCGCCCGGGCGCGCGTCAGCCAGGTTGCTCGAGACCTGGTTGGGCAGGTTGAGCTTGAACCAGTTGAGATAGCCAGTCGCGCCGCGGCGCTTGCCGCCCATGCGGTCGGTCAGGCCGGCTGTCTTGAAGACGTACCAGACCAGGCCTGAGCAGTCGAACGCGTCAGGCCCGATGGCGGCGTACTTATAGGGCTTGCCAACCTGGCGGCGGGTGATGTCCAGCACGCGATCGGCCTCCGAGCCCGGTGCGGCACTGGAGCCGGGCCACGTGTCGGTCAGCCAGCCAGCCTGGACGGGGCCGGGCAACAGGCCGACTAGTAACACAGAGATCGCGAGGACCAGCATCAGCCGGCCACGCAGGGCGGAATATCCGGAGCGGCGAGTGCCGATTGGTGCGACGTTCACGAAAACCCCCTCGATTTGTGCTGGGGCACGATCGAATAAGTGCTGTCCCGACTGTGAAACACAGGTGTAACCCCAACAACCCGGACCATCGTCCCGCCCGATTGACCCCACGGTCGCCCCACCGCGCAACGCGGTGTTGCTCAAGATGAGCGTGATGAGACGTAGCGTCCGCCTCCGAGCGTTGCCGCGGCGCTGGTCTGTGGGTCTGGGGACCACATGGCAGATCCAGTTCAGCGGCCGGCTCAATCCCTCAATTGACGCCACCGCTTTCGATGTTGACACGTTCGATACGACCGCGAGCGCCGTTGCCGCACTGCACGCCAACGCGCGGCGCGCTCAACGCGTGGCGGGGGGCGTGTCCGTAGGCCCGATGCGGGCCGCAACGCGCTGCTAGACTGCGGCCTTCGGCGGCGCGGGAGCCCGTGAGCTTTCCGGCCACAAGAAGCGGCGGAGGACTTGTTGCCCGATGGCGGCGTCGGTCCAGTGAGACCGGCACGCAGCCACCAGCGACTCACGCTCAGCGGAGTCGACCAGGGCACCGGACTAACCTTCGCAGGCTCCTCCCCAGATAGATTTCTCGCAGGTCGTTAGCGTGCCTGCGACCGTGATCTGCGGCCTCCAATGGGGCGACGAGGGCAAGGGCAAGGCGACCGACCTGCTGGCAGCCGATGTGTCGGCCGTTGTGCGCTACCAGGGCGGTGACAACGCCGGCCATACGGTCGTCGTCGGCGACGAGGTCTTCAAGCTCCACCTGGTCCCGAGTGGCGTTCTCCACGAACACATCACCCCGATCGTGGGGCCCGGCGTCGTGGTCAACCCGACCACCTTGTTGACCGAGATCCAGATGCTCAATGAGCGCGGCATTGCAACCGCGAAGCTGCGTGTCAGCAATGGCGCGCACGTGATCATGCCGTACCACGTAGCACTTGACGCGGCACGCGAGGGCGCGGCCGCGGACAACGGGGCCGCGATCGGCACCACGCGGCGCGGCATCGGCCCGGCGTACGGCGATCGCGCGTGGCGCAGCGGCATCCGGATGGGCGACCTGCTGGAGCCCGACCTGCTGCGGTCACGTTTGGCCGCCGCGGTTGCCGAGAAGAACATTCTGCTCACGTCATACGGTGCGCCCACTTTCGCATTGGACGACTTGATGGCGCAGGCGCTCGAATGGGGTCGACAGTTGGCGTGGGCGATCACCGACACGACCGCGCTGGTGCAGGGCTCATTGGAAAGGGGCGAACACGTCCTTTTCGAAGGCGCCCAGGGGACGATGCTCGATCTGGACCACGGCACATACCCGTACGTGACGTCCAGCAATCCGATTGCCGGCGGGGCATGCACCGGTGGCGGCATTG
>JBDTUR010000080.1:0-9099 GCA_040007635.1 Chloroflexota bacterium | reverse complement strand
CCGGCCTGACGCTGCTCACCTTCGCGTTCCTGAGCGACCCGTCGCTGTCGTTCGCCTTGCTCGACCGCTCAACAGATGTGGCGATCAACTCGCTGACCCTGCTTGCCGCGGCCAGCCTCGCGGCGCTGGCGTTAGCTCGATATCGCGAATCCGGGCGCTTGGCCGGCTTGTTTCAAAGCAGCGCCTTCTTCCTGTTGGGCTGGCTGGCGCTGGTCAACGTGGCGGTCATCGTGTTCAAGGTCGAAACCCGGTTCGGCCTGTCACTGGGCGGGCTGCCCGAGCAGCTGCCGATCTACATCACAACCGTTAGCCGGCTCGTAGGCGGCGTTGTCCTCGTCGTTGGCGGTGCAGCAGCGCTCAACATCGTTCGGCACGCTCCGCGAGTCAGGCGGACATTGTTGTTGCCCGTGGTGGTGCTGACGGTCATCACCACTGTGCTCTACCTGCTGCGCGAGCAGGTGCCCAACCTGGACAGCCTGCTTCCGCAGTTTGTCCGCCCCGACGGTATCCAGCACATGATCGATGCGCCGAGCTTCTCCGGTCGATTGCTCGAAGTGACCGGAATCGCGACGCTGCTGCAGGTTGCGAGCGTTGGCATTTACCTGGTCGGCGCATGGCTCTACCGGCGCTCGTATCTGCGCGACGGTCCGGTGGCTGAGGGCTATCTCGCATTGGCGATGCTGATTGGCGCCTTCGCCGAGATCCACTTCCTGTTCTATCCAGGCATCTACGCGGGGCTCGTTACGACCAGCGATGCGCTACGGCTGGCGTTCTTCGTGGTGCTGCTGCTGGGCATCAACGCCGAGTCGCGCTCCGATTTGCGGGCGCTACGCGTGGCCTACGTCGCGCTCGATCGGTTGCGGCTGTCCGAAGCCGAGCGGGCCACTCTTGAAGAGCGGACGCGCGTCGCGCGCGAGCTGCACGACGGCTTGGCGCAGGACCTCTGGTTTGCGAAGCTCAAGCACGAACGACTCGTGCCATTCGTGCCCGATGAGCAGCGGCCCCTGGCAGCTGAAGTGACCGAGGCGCTCGACTCGGCGATCGCTGAAGCGAAACAGGCCGTCGCCACAATGCGCGCCGAGGATGACCGTGACGTGTCGCTCGAGGACCTGCTCGCACGAGCGGTCGACGATTTCGCCGGACGCTCCGGCGTTAGGGCCGACTTCTCCGCCGCGGATCTGCCGCGCTCGCTGGCGCCGCGCACCCAGGTCGAGGTGCTCCGCGTTCTGCAGGAAGCGCTGACTAACGTGCGCAAACATGCCGACGCGACCGTAGTACGCGTCAACGCCGAGGTGGGCGATGGCCAGCTGCAGCTCAGCGTCGTCGACAATGGTCGCGGCTTCCGACCGGGTGAGACGAGCGGCGATGGAGTTGGCATGCAGGGCATGAAGGAACGGGCGCGGCTGATGGGTGGGGAGTTGCGCGTCGTGTCGGAGCCATCGGCCGGGTCCGCGCTCCACTTGACGGTGCCGCTCAGCGAACAGACAGTCGTGTCATGAGGACGAAGCGATGAGCGGGTTGGACGGTAAGTTGCGCGTGATGCTCGTCGACGATCACGCGTTGGTGCGCTCAGCCGTGCGCCAGGCAATCACCGCAGACGACGTAGAGCTCGTGGGCGAGGCCGCCAACGCCCAGGAGGCGCTGGCACTGGCGCCGGTGTTGCGGCCGGACATCCTGCTGCTCGACATCGACCTGCCGGGCATGAATGGCATTCAGCTCGTGCAGGAACTGGCGCCGCGGCTGCCGCAAACCAAGATCGTGATGCTGACCGTGTCCGCCTCGGAGCGCGACCTGCTCGAGGCCGTCGCCCGCGGCGCGGCCGGCTATCTCACCAAGGACCTGTCGCCTGAGGCGCTGCTGCGCTCGCTACGCGGCACGCAACGGGGCGAGCTCGCCATGTCGCGCCGCTTCGCTGCCCGTGCGCTCCACTATTTTGCTGACGCTGCGCGGCGCGGGCGCCAGGTGAGCGGCCAGGAAGGCGAGCTGATGGCTCTGTCGCCGCGCGAAAACGATGTGCTGGCGATGCTCGCCGATGGGCTGACCGACCGCGAAATCGCCGAGGCGCTGACCATCTCGCCGCGCACGGTCGAGACGCACGTGAGCAACATCCTGCACAAATTGGGCGTGCGCAACCGAGCGGAGGCCGCTCAGCGTTACCGCCAGGGGGACTGAAATCTCCTTGGACCCCCTTGACTGACCAGCGATGATGCGTTGCGGTGGACGGCGGGCGTAGGCAGCGCCCCAGCCGGAGCCTTTGGCTCAGATGACCGTCGGTCCGTCGTCCATCTTTCTTCTCTTCAGTTTTTCTCCGCACCTGACGGTGCTGCGCACAAAGCGCTCTTTCTCCTCCGCACCTGACGGTGCTGCGCGCGAAGCGCCAGTGTCCCAGCGTTCCGCTGGGCTCCCGGCGTCGCTTGCTCCAGGCTCTCTTCAGGCCGCGGGGAGGTCGACCGCTGTGAGGAAGTTCCACCAGGCCTCTAGGGCGCGCGCCGTGGCGGCCTCGATGGGCTGCGCATCCTTCCCGTCCGTGAGCTTGGCGAGCATCACGCGCTCCGCGCCCGAGTGCTCGATGTCCATCACGCCGTGGACCGCGAAGAACTTGGTCGAGCGCTTGTCGGCGACCCCGTAGTGCTTGGCGAGGCCATCGATCTTGGAACCGGCAACCTGCGGTACCTGGCGCTCGTAGGCATATAGCGCGGCGACACCTTCGGCCACCGGCGCATCGCTCGTCACGTCGAAGTACATGTCGACGAGCGCCTTGGTCGCCTCGTTGGGAGTTGAGCCAGCAACGTCCTCGCGCGACACACCAACGCCTTCCGCGAAGCGCAGCCACAGCTCGGCGTGGTTCTCCTTGCCGTGCTCCTCGTCCCACAGGTTGTCGAGGATCTCCTGGCGCACGGCCTTGTCCGCGGTTCGCGTGTGCAAAGCGGACAGGAAGCGCGGCATGGCCGACTCGAACGCGTAGTACTGGCGCGCGTACTCCTGCAGCGCCTCGATGGGCAGAGTGCCCTCGGCCCAGCGCGTGTAGAAGGGGTGCTTGAGCAGATGGCGCTCGTCGATCATGGCGTCGAGCCGATCCAGCAGTTGCATGGGTATGTCTCTCCTTGTACGCAGCTTCCGCGGAGTCTAGCGGCGGTCCCGGCGTGGCTGCTGGCCGGCCTGGTCGGTGGTCGACCAGGGATCGCGCACAGCCGTGGGGTCGGTCGGGTCGGCAGTTGGTGCGAAATACGGTGGCGAGTCGGTGACTGGTTCTTCAGGTGGCGCGGCCGGAGGGGTGGCGCGGCCAAAGACGTCGCCACCGGGCATCCAGGTTTCGCCGCGCGGGGTCTGAGTCGCGTCTGACCCGGTGGCGGCACCCAAACCGCGCCGCGGCCGGGCGTAGAAGAGTGCGAGAAGGATCGCGGCGATGATCAGCCCGACCATGGCGTAAACGAGGACCGGGTCGACGTTGGCGTTGACATCGGAGGGCATCTGGTGGCCAAGTGTCGGTCCTAAGATGCGGAGCGTGCAAGAGACGAGCGCGTTGCCGACCTTGGTGCGACCACCGTTCGCCGTCCGCGCGCGGGTGATTACGCCGCTCAGCGCCGGCGGGACGCGCCACCTGCCTGACGCACTCGTTGAGGTCGACGCGGAAGGAAAGCTCGTTCGGGTCGAGGCCTGGCCGGCCGAATCGTCGGGTGTGGCAGAGGACGGAGTTGTTGACCTCCGACCGATGGCTGTGCTGCCTGGTCTGGTCGATCTCCATGCGCACCTGCCGCAACTGCCCAACATGGGACTGGGGGCTGGGCTTGATCTGATGACGTGGCTCCAGCGCTACATCTTCCCGCTGGAGCACGACTTCGACGCAGACGCCGCCCGGGGCCTGGCGCCCCTCGTGTTCCGGGCTCTTGCCGCCGCCGGGACTACGACCGCGGTGCTGTATGGCGCCGTCTACGAGGACAGCGTCGATGCGTCCTTTGCCGCGGCCGAGGAGCACGGCATAAGGGCGGTCATCGGCAAGGTCATGATGGACCGCCTCCGCTATGACTCGACAATCAAGGACCGCGAGGTGCTCGACGTGTCATTGCGTCAGTCACAGCGCCTGATAGAGCGCTGGCATGGTCGCGACAACGGCCGCCTGCGATACGCCGTCACACCGCGCTTTGCGGTGAGCTGCTCGGCCGACATGTTGCGCGAATCGGCCGCGTTGGCGAAGGCCACCGGCGCCTATTGGCAGACACACCTCGCCGAAGACCGCGACGAGATCGAACAGGTCGCACGGCTGTTTCCCGACGCGCGCGACTACACCGACGTGTATGACCTCGCCGGCGGACTGGGGCCTCGCGCCATCCTCGCCCACGCGATCCACCTGTCGCCGCGCGAAGTCAAGCGGCTGGCCGAGACGGATTCGCGAATCGCCCACTGCCCCTCGTCCAATCTGTTCCTTGCCAGCGGCGCGATGCCGCTTGCGCAGTACCTGGAGGCGGGCATAGTCGTCGGGCTGGGCAGCGACGTGGCGGCTGGACCCGAGCTATCCATATTTGCCGCCATGCGCGCAGGCGCGTACAACCAGAGCGCCGTCAAGACCATGTTGCGCGATGAGCGGCCCACCTTGAAGCCGCTCGATTGGCTGCGCTTGGGCACCTACGAGGGCGCGCGAGTCCTTGGGATCGAGCATGAAGTCGGATCGCTGGAAGCCGGCAAGGAAGCCGACTTCATCCTCGTCGACCCGTCCGTGACGGAACCTGTGGGCCACGCGGCGTTTGACCAGGCGACCGACGATCCGTCGGACATCATCAGCCGGCTCATTTACCGGACGCGCGACGAGATGATTCGCGGCGCCTGGGTACGGGGCCGGCGCCTGGCCAGTTGATGGGCCATCACGTTGACATCCTGATCAGCGGCGGCACGGTTGTCGATGGAACGGGCGCGCCCGGTTTCGCGGGGAGCGTCGCGGTCGCTGGGGATCGCTTGACGGTTTTACGCGCGGGCGCGGAGCTGCCAGCCGCTGACCGAACAATCGACGCGAGCGGCAAGGTCGTCGCGCCGGGCTTTATCGACATCCACTCTCACGCCGGCCTGATGATCCTCGCCGACCCGCGCAACGAGCCCAAGGTGCGCCAGGGCGTGACAAGCGAGATCGTCGGCGTTGATGGCCTGTCCTATGCGCCGCTCCCGTCTCAAGCCGACCTCGCGGCGCTCATCGAGATGAATGCCGGCCTCGATGGTGCGCCAAACATCCCGGCTGACTGGGATTCGGTGGGTGACTACCTCGACCGGTTCGACTCCAAGGTCGCCTGTAATGTCGGGCTGATGGTCGGTAACTCGGCTCTGCGCATCAGTCGTTTGGGTTGGGAGGATGTACCGGCCGACTCACGCGCCGTGGCTGACATGCAGACGCTGCTGGCCGATGCGATGGCAGCTGGTGCCCTGGGAATTTCGAGCGGGCTCGACTATCCGCCCGGCGCGTACGCCACCACCGACGAGTTGGCCGCGCTCTCTGGTGAGGCGGCGCGGCACGGCGGCTTCTACCACACGCATGTGCGCTATCCGCTGGGCGATCGGTTCCTCGATCCGTTCCGCGAGGCGATCGAAATCGGCCGGCGTGGCAGTGGCCGGGTCCACATCACCCACTTCTACCACCGGCCAACCTATCCAGGCACGCCGGCGCAGCTTCTGGCGCTGGTCGATGACGCGACCGCTGGGGGCATGGACGTCACGTTCGACTCATACCCTTTCGAATGGGCATCGACCCGACTGCTCATCCAGATCCCGCAATGGGTCCAGGCGGGCGGGCCCGCGAAGACCAAGGAGCGCCTCGCCGATAGACAGGTGCGCGACCGCATCCGCGCCGAGTGGCAAACGCGTGGTGGCGCGGCCTACACCTCGACCGATGGCTGGGCCGACGTCCGCTTGGGAGCGTTCTCGCGCCCGGCCAATTTGCGCTGGGAGGCCATGTCGCTGGCTGACGTCATGAACGAGCGCGGCGTCGACGCGATCGACGCGGTGTGCGACCTGCTGCTCGAGGAAAACCTGCGCACCAACCAGGTCACGAGCGGGCCGATCAAGGCGACCATGGCACCCTTCTTTCAGCATCCGCGGGGCATGGTCGCGACCGATTCGACGTTCATAGGGGCCAAACCCTCGCCGCGAACCTACGGCTCGTATCCCCGCGTACTGGGCGAGTTCGTGCGCGAAGACCATTGGCTGGGGCTGGAGGAGGCCGTCCGCAAGATGACCGGCGCCCCGGCCGCGCGGCTTGGTTTGACTGATCGCGGCCTTTTGGCCGACGGCTACCTGGCCGACGTCGTCGTCTTCGATCCTTCTACGGTCCGATCTAACGCCACGTACGACGAGCCGCGCCGCTTCCCGACCGGTATCGAGCACGTGCTCGTGAATGGCGTCGCGGTGGTGAACAACGGCACGCACACCGGGGCGCTCCCCGGTCGGGTGGTCCGCCGCTGAGGCGGGCGACTACGGCAGGAAGCCGTTGGCCCCGCCAACCATCAAGAACACGATGACCACGATCAGCACGGAATTGACCTGACCACCCAATTTGGCACGCGCCGCGGTGGCCATGATCAGCGGTGGCGGGCCCGAAGGCGCGCCACCGGCCGGGGGCGCGGGCGGCGGACCTGACGTCGCCGGGATGAGCACGCGCAGCGACGGATAGAGAACCATGAACGAGACGGCCAACGCGACCAGATAGAGGCCTATCCCGGCCAACAGCCAGACATGCCACAGCACGTCGAAGCCGTCTTTCCACACCAGCAGCAGGCCGGTCACGCCCTGGATGAGCGCGAGCGGGGTGACGAGCCCGTGGGCGATGCGATGCTGAAGACGCAGCGCGAAGTTCAGGTGCTGCGGTTCCTTGCCCGCCATTGATCCTATGAACGGGAACGCGAACGTAGGCCCAAAGGCCACGATCGCTCCGATCACGTGTAGAAACAGCAGGATCAGCAACACCCAGTCCATCGGTCCTCCTAACGTCACACTTTGGCAGCCGCACTGAAAGTTAGCACTCAGCCGACTGTCGATCGCTGTGAATCGGCGGTTACCATCACGATTGATGACCGTCACAACGCGCCCGCGGGTCGCACCGACGATCGACGCCCCGGGTGCGCCGCTGCACGCTCCAGCACCGGGCGAAGTCGGAGCCGGCCGGGCGCGTGGGCTGCCACTGCGCCGTGAGGGCCCGGCCAAGTTGACCGGCGAGGCGCTCTACACCGACGACATGGTCTTCAGGGGTGCCTGGTACGGACAGACGATCCGCTCGACCATCGCCCACGCCCGCCTGATGGGCATCGACCTCGATCCGGCGTTCGACTGGTCGCGCGTCGTGGTGCTGACGGCCAAGGACGTCCCCGGCGACAACGTGATGAGCCTCATCCAGGATGACCAACCGGTGTTGGTCGAGGACGAGATTCGACACTACGCCGAGCCGGTCGCGCTGCTGGCCGCGCCCGATCGGGAGACGCTCCGCCAAGCGGTCAAGCGGATAACCCTTCGAACGGAACCGCTCCCCGCTGTTTTCGATCCGCTCGTGTCGGAACAGGAGTTCGCGCACTTTGCGCTCGACAAGGGTGGCGACGTCGACGCGGCGCTCGCGGCCGCCGACCTGGTGATCGAGGGCACGTATCGGGTGGGCCACCAGGAACAGCTCTACATCGAGAACAACGCGATGATCGCCGTGCCGCGCGCCGATGGCGGCGTCACGATCCACGGGTCGATGCAGTGCCCGTACTACATCCACAAGGCGCTGCAACGGGCGCTCGGCCTGAGCGGTGAACAAGCGGTGGTGATCCAGGCGGAAACAGGTGGCGGCTTTGGCGGCAAAGAAGAGTTCCCGAGCGTCATCGCGACGCACGCCGGGATGCTGGCGCTGCGCGTGGGCAAGCCGGTGCGGATGATCTACGACCGCCACGAGGACCTCGCGGCAACAACCAAGAGACACCCGGCGATCGTTACGCACCGAACCGGCGTCATGCGTGACGGCTCACTCCTGGCGCAGGACATCGACGTCGTTATGGACGGCGGCGCCTACTGCACGCTCACGCCCGTCGTGCTGTCGCGCGGCACCCTCCACGCAGGCGGCCCGTACGCGTGTCCCAACGTGCGCATCCGCGGCCGCGCGGTGGCGACCAACACGCCGCCCAACGGCGCGTTTCGCGGCTTTGGCGCGCCCCAGACCGAGTTCGCGGCCGAGATGCAGGTCAACCGCGTCGCCGAAGCGCTTCAGATTTCGCCACTCGAATTGCGCCGCCGCTGGGCATACAAGCTGGGCGATACAACGCCGTCCGAGCAGGTTCTGCGCGAGAGCGTCGCAGCGCACGAAGTGCTCGACCGAGCGACCGAGGCAGCGGAGTTCGAACGAATCCGATCACTGACCGTCCGGCAGCGTGATGAACGGAGTGCAGGCGGGAAGTCGGCTGTCCTTTCTTCTCCGTCGGAGAAGACCGCACGCGGCATCGGCCTCGCCATGGCCTGGCACGGCGCCGGTTTCACGGGGAGCGGCGAGGTCCATCTGGCCAGCGTCGCGTCAATTGAGCTCAGCGCGGACGGCCAGATCCGCATCCTGACCGGCTCAACGGAGATGGGCCAGGGCACCAAGACGATCTTCCCGCAGCTGGCTGCGGCCGAACTCGGCGTCGACGCTGACCTTGTCGAGATCGCGCCGCAGGACACTTCGATCGTCCCGGACTCTGGTCCCACAGTCGCGTCGCGAACTGCGATGGTGGTGGGGGGCCTTGTCATCGGGGCCGCCCGCAAGATGCGCGCCGCGATCGAGCAGGCAACGGGGCGCTCGTTCGCCGACTCGTACGTCGAGTACGCGCGGCTGCACGACGGACTGAGGATCGATCAGCAGTTCGAGCCGTATCCGGGCGTCGAGTTCGACGACACGACCTACAAGGGCGACGCCTATCCGGCCTACGGCTGGGCGGCGTGCGTCGCTGAGGTCGATGTCGATCTCGACACGGGCGAGGTCACGGTGCGCAGCGTGGTTTCGGCCGACGACATCGGCCACGTCATCCACCAGGTCCTAGCTGAAGGGCAGGTCGAGGGGGGCACGCTCCAGGGAGTGGGCTACGCGACCATCGAGGAGATCAAGCTGGTCGACGG
>JBDTUR010000079.1:0-9102 GCA_040007635.1 Chloroflexota bacterium | reverse complement strand
GTCGCAAAGTGGTTGCCAGCGAGCTGGCCCAGCTTCGACGAGAACGTGACTCCCCCGTACGCGATCAGGATCTCCCCCTCCGAGATGTCGCCGGTGTAGACGATGAGGTCGCCCGGCGCCGGGTGCGACGTGTGGTTCTCGTAGCCGACCGGCAGCTTCGTATCGCCGAAAGGGATCCAGCAGCCCTCGCCGCTCCACTTGCAATGGATCAGCTTCTGGTGGAGCGGCAGCAGCGGCCGTAGCGCGTCCCGGGTTTTGGGCGCGGCAGCCTCCCACCTAGCGCTAAAGTTCAGGTCGCCCACGCGAATTGACAGTTCGCCCACGGGTGCAGGGTAGCCGACCCACCCATGAGGAGAGCCACCGATGGCCGAACAACCCACGATCTCAACTCACCTCTTGGACGCCCTGTCGGGCCAACCCGCTGTGGGCATCGCCGTACGGCTGACGCATCTCGACGGTGAGGGCCAGGTGAGTCAGGGCATAACCGATGGCGACGGCAGGATCCGGAAGCTGTTGGAGGGGCCACTCAAGGTTGGCCGTTACCGGCTGAACTTCATCCTCAATGGATCGTTCTTCGAGGAAGTCGCGATCACCTTCGTTGTCGACGACGCATCGCGCTCGTGGCACGTCCCACTGCTCTTGGCGCCGTATTCGCTCACGGCCTACCGCGGCTCTTGAGCGATGCGGCCGGACCGCGCGACGCTCGAAGTGCTCTTCGAGAACGCGCCCCGGTTTGTCGATCGGCTGGCCGAGCTTGACTTCCAGGACTGGGACGACGTGCTGACGCGGGGTGAGGAGGTGGCGCGAACGCTGCCGGAGGACGAGCAACTCGAGCTGATCGACGGCCATCCTCGAATTGGCGCGCTGCCCTCGTCGGTCTCCGCGACTTCGTTCTACGAGCAGCGTTACGACCGCGACGAGGGCAATCTGGCGCTCCAGGTCCTACTCGACTCGTTGAACTTCGCCTACGAGTCGCAGTTCGGCTTCCGTTTCGTGGTCTTTGTCAACGGCCGGTCGCGGCGCGACATCGCCGAAGTCATGAAGGCCCATCTCGACGCTGACCGCGCCACCGAGCTGGACCGCGCCCTGAGCGACGTGTTCGCCATCGCCCGCCATCGTCTGGTCGACCTAGGCAACCAATCGGAGCAGTGACTTCTATGAAGATGGACATTTACTACGGCAAGTCGGACGTGTCGACGTATCGCACGTATGCGACGCCGCTGACCGGCATCACGCCGATCCCCGAATCGAGCTTTAGCGGCCGCTCGAACACCCTCTTGGCGGCGAGCATCAACGTGCGCGTTCTTGGCACGTCGTTCGCGAGCGCCTACACCGACGGCGACAACAGTCTGGTCGTCCCCACGGACACGATGAAGAACTTCATCCATCGCGAGTCGCTGGCATTCAGCGGCGCGACCCTGGAGGAGTGGCTCGAGTTCATTGGGCGGCGCTTTCTCGAGATGTATCCGCACATGGAGCGATTGCGCGTCAGCGGTACGGAGATCCCGTTCGACCCTGCCCTCGTACCCACAGATGGGGGCTTCGTCGAGAGCGAAGTGCTGTTCGAGCGCCAACACGGCGATCGCTCAACTGCTTCGCTTGAACTGGGCCGGACCAGTGCCGGCGTCGATGTCACCGACCTAACCGCCGGACGCATCGGTCTGCAGATGATGAAGGTCACCGGATCTGCTTTCGCCGACTTCCCGCGCGATTCGTACACGACGCTGCCTGAGCGTAAGGACCGGCCGCTGTACATCCACCTCGACGTGGGCTGGAAGTACGAGGCGCCGGCGACCGCGCTTGCGGCCGACCACAAACGGTACGTCGCTGGCGAGCAGGTGGCTGACATGGTCGGAGCCGTCTTCGGTCGCTTCGTAAGCCTGTCCATCCAGCACCTGATCCACGAGATCGGCCAGGCAATGCTCGATCGTTGGCCACAACTCTCAGAGATTTCGTTCGATGCCCAGAACCGTCTGTGGGACTTGTCCGAGACAGCGGCCACCGACGAGCAGGTCAGGGTCTACACCGACCCGCGACCGCCGTACGGCCACCTGGGCCTAACGCTGCGGCGCTGACCCCAGGCGCGCGAGGTCCGACCTCGTGTCGATGTCCGGATTCGTGCCCGCGACATCGACGTAGCGCACCAAGTCTGGGTTCGCGCTGAATAGTTGGGCCATGCCGGTGTCGCCCGTAAGTTGCGCCGCGAGCGACCAGGCGGCACGTTCGAGGAGCACGGGGTTGCCGGGCACACCTGCGTAGCGCGGCACGACGAAGGGCCGCGCGTCGTCTTGTGGCGCCGCCAGGATCGTGCCCAGCTGTGCGGCGGATAACCACGGCTGATCGCCCAACAGGACGACGGCGCGCTCCGCGTCTGAGACCTCGAGCGACGCCAGGCCCATCTGGACGGACGACGAGAGACCGCGCGCGGGTCCGGGATTGATGAGCCGCACTTCGTGGCGCCACCAGAGGCGCGTCACAAGCGCGTCCGCGTCGGATCCCAGGACGACGACCACCGGATCGAGCGCGGTGACCGCGGCCAGGTTGAGGACGTACTGGAGGATGGGCGTCCCGTTCAGCTCGGCCAGCAGCTTCTGCCCACCGAACCGGCTGCCGAGGCCAGCGGCGAGAACGACGCCGGCTGTTATTGACACGTGCCTGATCGTACCGGCAGACATGATGCGACCCCAGCCTGTGCGGCACACGAACCGGCTCGCGCAAGAGACAAGCCCCTACCTGCTTCAGCACGCCCACAACCCGGTCGATTGGTATGCGTGGGGTGGCGAGGCGCTCGCCCGGGCAAAGGAGTTGGACCGACCGATTTTCCTGTCGATCGGGTATGCCGCGTGCCACTGGTGCCACGTCATGGAACGTGAATCGTTCGAGGACATGGCGACAGCGCAGTTCCTCAACGAGCACTTCGTGGCGATCAAGGTGGATCGCGAGGAACGGCCCGATCTTGACTCGATCTACATGGACGCGGTCCAGCAGATGACCCGGAGCGGCGGCTGGCCCATGAGCGTCTTTCTCACGCCCGACGGACGACCCTTCTATGGCGGCACCTATTTCCCGGACACGCCGCGCCACGGGCTGCCGTCGTTTCGCCAGGTGCTCACCGGTATCAGCGAGGCGTGGCGCGAACAGCGGGATGAGGTTGAGCGGTCGGGCAGCGCGCTCACTGAGGCGATAGCCAGTGCCGCACGGCCCGCTGGAGCCGCAGGAGCGGCCGGTGGTGCGCTGGATGCGACCGATCTTGACGAGGCGCTTGCGGCAGTCGAACGGGGCTTCGACGCGCGCACCGGCGGCTGGGGCGGCTCGCCCAAGTTCCCGCAGCCGATGACGATCGAGTTCCTCATGCGCCTGGCGGCGACGCGCCCCGGTGACGAACGGCCGCTGGCTATCGCACGCCGTGCGCTCGACGCGATGGCCGCGGGCGGCATCCACGATCAACTGGGCGGCGGTTTCGCACGCTATGCCACCGACTCCATCTGGCTGGTGCCGCATTTCGAGAAGATGCTCTACGACAACGCACAACTCGCGCGCGCCTACGTCCACGCCTGGCAACTCACTCAGGACGCGCGCTACCGAGACGTGGCGCTCGACACGCTGACCTTCATGGAGCGCGATCTGCTCACCGCGGACGGCGGCTTCGCGGCGAGCCTCGACGCCGACACGGCCGGTGTTGAGGGCGCGACCTACGTCTGGTCGCTGGCGGAGATCGAGGCAATCCTGGGCGTCGAGGCGTCGGCGGAGTTCTGCCGCGCGTACGGCGTCACGGCGAAGGGCAACTGGGAGGGGCACAACATCCTGTCGCGCGTCGGCGATGGCGACGAGCAGCGGCTCAAGGAGTCGCGCGCCAAGCTCTTCACCGCGCGGCAGAAGCGGCCGCAGCCGGCACGCGACGACAAGGTGCTCACCGCGTGGAACGGCCTGGCCATCGCGGCCTTCGCGGATGCCGCGGCGGCCTTCGCTGAACCGCGCTTCGCAGGTGTCGCGGCCCGCGCCGCCGATCTGCTGCTCAGCCGCGTCCGCGATGGGGACGGCCGCCTGAGCCGCTCGTGGAAGGACGGCCGTGCCGTCGCTGCGGGCACGCTCGAGGACTACACGCATCTTGCCGACGGCCTGCTGGCGCTGTACCAGGCGACGTTCGACGAGCGTTGGTTCGTCGTGGCGCGCGATCTGGCCGACCAGGTGCTCGCCCATTTCGTCGATCCCACTGGCGGCTTCTTCGACACCGCCGACGACCACGAAGCACTGATTACCCGACCAAAGGGAACCCAGGACAACGCGACCCCATCGGGCGGCGCGATGGCTGCTGAAGTGCTGCTCCGACTGTCCGCCTTCACCGCTGACGACCTGTATCGAACCGCTGCGGAATCGGCGATCACCGGCGCCGCCGAGTACGCCCGGCGCTACCCGACAGCCGTCGCGCAGTGGCTCAACGCGCTGACGCTGGCGGTGGGCAACGTCGTGGAGATTGCCATCGCGGGCGATCCTGCCTGGCCTGATGCTCAAAGCCTCTTGTCGGTGGTCCGTGCCACCTATCGGCCGTTGTGCGTGATCGCAGCAGGCGAGGGCGGAGCGGTCCCATTGCTGGACGGGCGTCCGCTACGGGAGGGCCGCGCGACCGCTTACGTGTGTCGCAACTTCGCCTGCCGCGCGCCTGTCACGGAACCGGCCGATCTGGCCGCTCAACTAACATCGATCCTATGAAAGTTGCTGCGGGTTCTCTAGGAGTTGCTGCGGCAATCGGAGCCATGCTGGCAATGGCGGCCCTCCCGGGAATTGTTCTTGGCCATGCCGACCTAGTGAGCTCCGACCCGGCCGACGGAGCCACGATCACCACGCCCTACATGCTCACCGCGACGTTCGCCGAAGAGTTCGCCCCTGATCGCAGTTCGCTCAGTGTCGAGAACGCGTCCGGGGCCGTCGTTGCCCAGGGCACGGCCGGCGCGGATTCCAAGTCGATGACGGCCCAATTGCCGGCATTGCCGGACGGCGCCTACACCGTGCGCTGGACCACGGTCACGCCCGACGACAACGGCATCGAGCGCGGCACGTACATATTCAACGTCGGCTCCAGTGTCTCGACGCCTGCGCCCACGCCGCCGCCGGCAGATGGTGCGAGCGGCGCCAACAATGACGTGCTGATTGCTGTCGGATTGGCGGCCGTGCTGATTGTCGGTGTGGTGGCCCTCGTCATCGTTCGAGGCCGGCGCTGAGCACTCTCGACGAGTTCGAGGATCCGCGCGGGCTGGTCTTCGATCTCGATGGCACGCTCGTCGACACGGTCGAGACGCGCATCGACGCCTGGCTGCAGGTCTTCGCAGAAGTCCGTATCAAGGCCGAACGCGACCACGTCGCCCGGCTGATCGGCTCGGACGGAAAGCGGCTGGCCCATGAGGTCGCCGACGTTGCCGGTCACCCCATCAGCGCCGACAAGGCTGAGGCGATCGACAAGCGCTGCGGCCAGATCTACGACGAACTGAACACCAATCCGCAGCCCACGGATGGCGCGCACGAGCTTCTGACCGCGCTGACGGTGAGCGACCTGCCCTGGGCAGTAGGCACCTCGAGTCGCGCTGAGCAGGTAGGCGCGTCGGTCGACGCGCTGCGACTCGATAAGCAGCCGCGCATCGTCGACGGCAGTCACGTGGCACACGCCAAGCCAGCACCGGACCTGCTCTTCCTCGCGGCTCAACAGCTCGAGCTGCCGGCGAGCGCATGCTGGTACGTGGGCGACTCAACGTGGGACATGCAGGCGGCGACGGCCGCGCGCATGGTCGCGGTCGCAGTCCCCTACGGCGCGGTGAGCGGCGAGACCCTGACGCGCGCCGGCGCGAACGTGGTCACGACGCTGCCCGAACTTCAGGCCGATCTAAAGCGGCGGGGCCTGCTCCGCTAGCGACGCGCGGCGCACACCGCGCTCCGCAACTCAGTTCTTGGGCGGGCAGGGATCCTGGTTCGGGTTGTCGGGCACGGGCTCCGGCTCGGAGAAGATGTTCGAGATCTTCGCCGCCATGCCGTCCATGCTGCCGACCGCAGTCAGCTTTGGCGGCGCGAAGTCGTAGCGGTACAGCCGGTCGGCGTCGACGTGCGACGCGATCTGCGCCAGATACGAGAAGTCCGTTTGCGAGAACGTCATGAAGAGGTTCTGCTCGGCTGCGCTGAGCAGGCTGTTGATGTTCGTCAGGAGCGAAAGCGGGTCGAGCTGCTTGCGCACTTGCTGCAGGAAGATCTGCTGGCGGCGGGCGCGCTCGTAGTCGGAGTCCTGGTGGCGTGACCGGGCGAACGCAAGCGCTTCTTCACCGGTCAGGAACTGGCAACCCGGATTGAAGTCGACGCGCATGACTTCTTGCTGGGAGTTGTAGTAAGCGCAGGTCTTGGTCGGGTCATCGGGACATGGCCCCGGCAGATCCTGGAGCTTGTATGGAACGTCGATCCAGACGCCGTTGCCGGGCAACGCGTTGACCAGAGCGACGAAGCCCTTCAGGTTGACCGCGATCACGCCATCGATCTTCTGGTTGGACATGTTTTGTATCGCCCCGGTTAGGGCGCGCCAGCCGCGCTCGCAGTCGAACTGAGCCTGGCATTCCGCGCCTATGCCATCCGACCCGGGGTAGTTGCCCGGGTTGGCAGCAGCCGAGCGCCACAAGTAGTTCAGGCAGTCGGGGTAGTCCTGGCCGCTTTCGAGCGGAATGTGGAACCACTCGGGGTAGCGAACATCGCAATTCATGTTGCGCGGGAAGCTGAACAGGGCCGCCTTGCACAATGCGATGTCGATCGACAGAAGCATCATCGAGTCGGTCCGGATGCTGTTGGTGCTGGCCCCTACGTCCGAGCGCGAGTCGGACCCGGAAAGAAGAATGTTCAGCCGACCATCGTCGGCAGCCGCCCAGCCGGTGTAGTCGGCCTGCGGGCAGGGAATCGGGGTTGGGGTGGGCCCAACGGGGCCCGACGGCGTGGGCTGGGGCGTGGGCTCATCACTCGCACCGGGCGTCTCGCTGGCGTTAGGCGTGGAGGTTTCAGCCGGCGGAAACGAGACCGATGGGACTGGCCGGGGCGTGAAGCTGGGAACGACGTCCGGGTGGCCTACGCCGAGGACGTTGGCGGCATTGTTGACATCGAGACCAATCACTTCTGGCACACCGTGCAGCACCATCGTCACAGCGACGAGCGCCGCGAGGGCGATGGGCGCGATCGGCGAGGGGCGGCTGAAACCGCGATAGCGCTCGGTCTTGGCCATTGAATAGGCATCGACCATCGCCGCCACGTGGTAGAAGAAGAAGGCTGTGTTCAGGACGAGGATCGCGACGCGCGTCTGCGGGTTGAAGACAAGGTTCGCGATCGCGATCTTGGGGCCGATCAACAGCCAGATGATGGCCAGGATGAAGAGCAGCATGGGCAAGGCCCAGAGGACGCCCTTCCGCACGGAGCCCGCGTAGAGCTGGCCCAGGCCGGGGAAGAGGAACGACAGCAGGGCGGCGAGCGCCGGTGATGGATTGAGCGACATACCTAAGTCCTGACGAACGTGTGAGTGGTCGTGCTACGCCTAAGGCGTCACGTGAAGCATTCCGGTCATTGACGTCGTATGGACGTCACACCAGAAAAAATAGTCACCGGCAGCGGCAGGTGTGGTGAACGTCACCGACTCAACCGCGCCCGGACCGGTCACAACGGCCGTCTTGGCCACGCTTGATGAGCTCTGGTCGGCGCCGCTGAAGAAGTCGATATTGTGCGGGATGGACGAGTCATTCGTGTAGTTCACGGTGATGCTGGTGTTTGCCGGGGCCTCGATCATCGCCGGCTCGAACACGAGTGGCGCGGCCTCGGTCGTCTTGACCTCGATCGTCATCCCGGGACCACCCGAGCCGCTGGGCGCGGGCGCCGCAGACGCGGCCGCAGTGGGTGCCGCGGTAGGTCCCAGTGGCGCATATGTCCAGCCTGGTCCCGCACCGGCACAGGCGGACAGGATCAGCGCCATGCCAAGCGGCAGCGCGAAGCGAGTCGGCTTTGGCTGGGGGTGCATGACTGCCATTTTGGCCGATCGCGCGGAATGCCGCCGGTCAGCCGCGTGACTTGGGGTCAGCGACGAACCCTGGCTTCCGGCACAAGCCCCAGGCGAATGGCCACGCCGGCCGCCTCGACGCGGCCTTTGACGCCCATCTTTTGCAGGATGCGCCGTACGTGGACCGCAACGGTGCGCTCGCTGATATAGAGCCGTTCAGCGATCTCGCGGTTGGTTCGACCCTCCGTGAGGATGACCAGCACCGACGACTCGCGCGGGCTCAGACCAAACCTGCCGGTGGCCGCCGACTTCTGGCTGGTGCCGATCCGCCCTGCCAACGTGGTCGCGGGACCTGGGCCAACAGCGACCAGTTCCTTCGCACCGGTCTCTGGTTGGATGGGAAGCGCGACCAGCTTGTCCTCGGGTAGGCGGATATTGCCGCGGACGCCCAGTTCGGCTAGTGCTTTGCGCAAAGGTGCGGCGGGCAGCTTGCCGGCGATCTTCCACGCCAGGGTCAGCGCCTTGCGCGCCTCGTCGCGGCGCGACCGGTCAGGCAGCAGTGCGGCGGTCTGCCACCACAGCGCGCGGGCCTGGTTGTACGGGATGTGCAAGTCGGCCCACGCGTCAGCCAATTTCGCCCAAGGCTCAGGCTTGGCCTTGCCCCGGACGCGCTCGTCGTGGGCGCGCGCGGTCGCGAGATAGAGCTCCGCTTCGCGTCGCGCGCCGATGCTCTTGGGCAGTCCAGGCTTGGCCATCGCCTCTGTGGCGGCTGACAGGACGCGCGCGGCGAGCGCGCCCGCGTCGGCGACCGCGGAATAGTCGCGGCGGGCGCGACCGCGTTCGGTGGCCGCGGCGCACGCTTCGAGAACAGTCGCGGCCGCGAACGCAAGCTGGTGGGCGTCACCGGTCTCCATGACCTGCGCCCATCCGCTTTCGGCGGCCGCAACCGCGTCGGCGATCTCACCTCGCCACAGGGCAAGGCTCACGGCGGCACGCAGAACGAGGGCCGACCATTGGCCAGCGGGAACGGCTTCAACCTCGAGCAGCGTCTGGCCCACGAGCCGCGCGGCCTCTTCATCGTTGCGCGACTCAACCAG
>JBDTUR010000078.1:0-9110 GCA_040007635.1 Chloroflexota bacterium | reverse complement strand
CGAACCCCAGGCCGATTGCCGCGCCGTCGAGCGTGCTGTGGACGATGAGCCCGGCTGGCCCAACCCAACCCAGCGTGGCAGCGGTGGCGCTGATGGCCGGCGAGTGGTCGTGCGGCACGTCGTGATCGATGTTGGGGTCATGAACGTGCTCGTAGCTCACGCGATGGACGAAGGCCTCAACAGCCGCGTAGATGAGGAAGCCAACGATCGCGGCCACACCTGTGGCGACAGCTGGATCCGCCGAGCCGATGAGTCCAATCGATTCGGGAATGAGGTCGACGAGCGCGGTCGCGACCAATACCCCCGCGGCGAAGGCCATGATCGCGTGCAGCCGCTGCTGCAGCCGGAACACGGCCCAGCCGCCCAGGAAAGTGGAGAAGAACGGCAGGATGCCCAGGGCGAGGATCATCGCTGCGCCGTGGGTCGCGCCGCTTGCGCGCAATCAGGGCACAGCCCAAAGAATTCGAGTCGATGGCTTTCGATCTGGAAGCCGCTGCGGCGGGCGATTTCACCCACTACCGACTGAAGGCCGGCGTCCGCCACCTCGACCGACTTGCCGCAGCTTCGACAGACGACGTGGTGGTGGTGTTCGCGCGGCGCGCAGGCAACGTAGGCGTGTTCGCCCGTGGGCAGGTCGATGCGCTCCAGGGCGCCCCGCGCCGCGAGCAGGTCGAGCGTCCGGAATACAGTCGCGCGGCCAACAGCGATGCGGCCATCACGGGCGTCAGCGAGTAGCTCGGCCGCGGTGAAGTGGCCGCTGCGTCGCGCGATGAGCGCAGCGATAGCCCGCCGCGGTGCGGTTGCTCGGGGTGCTGAAGCCAGTGTCACACCGCAGATGATACTGAGTCTCGATTACCCGCGTCAATGCTGGGCCATAGAATCCGGCGCGATGCCCGCCTACGACTCTACGACCGCGCTCATCGTGGTCGACGTCCAAAACGATTTCGCCGATCCGAGTGGCTCGCTCTACGTAAAGACGGGCGAGCAGGTGGTGCCGCTCATCAATCAAGAGATCGCGCGCGCCCTGGCGGCCGGCGCCCGGGTCGTCTACACGCAGGACTGGCACCCCGAGTCGACGCCGCACTTTGCCAAGGACGGCGGCATCTGGCCGGTGCATTGCGTGATGGACACCTGGGGGGCTGAGCTGCATCCGGACCTGTCGGTCGGTGGCCCCATTGTCCGCAAGGGCAGCAACGGCGAGGACGGCTATTCCGGGTTCTCGATGCGTGACCCGGTGAGTGGCGAGACGATCGCCACGCCGCTGGGCGACCTGCTGGGCGAAGCCGGCGTGACCAACCTCGTCGTGTGCGGCCTCGCGACCGACTACTGCGTCAAGGCGACTGTGCTCGACGGCCGCGAGCGCGGCTACCCGGTGACCGTGCTGGGCAATGCGATTCGTGCCGTCAACCTCGCCGCAGGCGATGGCGATCGCGCCGTGGAAGAGATGTTCACGGCCGGGGCGCTACTCGAATCGCGCGCGGCGGTGGGTCCGGAGTCAGGCGATTCAGGGTCGGGCGGCTAGACTGCGCGACGCATGACGACCGAGCTCGCATCGGATAGTCGGCCGTACTCGCCCGGTCTCAAGGGCGTAATCGCCGGCGAGACCTCCCTGGCATTCATCGACGGCGACATAGGCCGCCTGCTGTATCGCGGCTACCCCATTGGCGATCTCGTCGAACACGGCACATATGCCCAGGTTGCCGAACTGCTGTGGACCGGCGAATGGACCGATTCTGCGCAACTCGCGTGTGCGCCCCTGGACCGCAAAGTCGTCGACGTCCTGCGCCAATTGCCGGCCAGCGCCAACGCCATGGATGCGCTGCGCACCGGCATTTCCGCCTGGGGGGCCATCAGCGCGGTCACGTACCCGCCCACCGTCGACCAGGCCCGCGCACTGACCGCGGCCGCGCCCTCGATCCTGGCGGCGTTTGCGCGGTTGCGCGACGGCCACGAGCCGATCGAGCCCGATCCGTCGCTGGGGCTTGCCGCCGGATTCCTCTACCAGCTCAGCGGGGAGCGGCCCGACGAAGCGTCGGCGCGGGGCCTGGAGGCGTACTTCATCGTTGGCGCAGAGCACGGCTTCAACGCGTCAACGTTCACCGCGCGCGTCATAACCTCGACGCAGAGCGACATGGCCTCAGCCGTGGGCGGGGCCATTGGTGCGTTGAAGGGCCCCGCGCATGGCGGCGCGCCCACAGAAGTGGTCAATCAGCTGCACGAGATGGGCAGCATCGATCAGGCCGAGCGCTGGATCCGCAACACCCTCGACCGCAAGGAGCGGCTGATGGGTTTTGGCCACCGCGTCTACCGCGCGTACGACCCGCGCGCGGCCGCGTTGCGCAAGGTTGCCGACGGGCTATCTTCTGTGAGCGAGTGGCTCAAGATGGCCGTGGCGGTCGAGGAGATCGCGCTGCGCGTACTGCACGAGTACAAGCCCGACTACCCGATCATGACCAACGTCGAGTACTACGCGGCGGCCGTCCTGCAGGGCGTGGGCCTGCCACCCAATCTGTTCCCGGCGACGTTTGCTTTGGCCCGACACGCCGGCTGGACGGCGCACTGCCTGGAGCAGGCCAAGGCCGACATCCTGATCAGGCCCGATGTGCGCTACGTGGGTCCCGCGGAGCGGGCGTTACCCGGAGTTGCCGCCGCGCGCTGACGCGCCGCTCGCCTACCGCTGGCCGACCGCAGTCCTAACGCAGTCCTGTCGGTGATATCGACATTCCGGATGTTTGAAGGCCGTGGGCACTGATCCTTCGGTCCCGGCGCGTGGGCGCCAAGCGCAAATGCGCTCGGTGGGGTCCGGCTGCGAGTCCCTGAGCCCCCTTAAAGCCCGGTCGTGTCGGTATGGTCGACATGCGAGCCGGAGGACAACCGCCAGGAGCCGCCGCGCTAGGAGTAGCGGATGCGCGACGCCCCCGGCGGCGTCTGCTAGCTGTAGCGAATCCTTGGGTCGATATAGCCGTACAGGATGTCGACGACCACGTTCAGCGCCGCGACTGCGAAGGCGTAGATCACCGTCATCGCCATGATCAATGAGTAGTCGCGCTGGACGATGCCCTGCACGTAGTAGCGGCCGATGCCCGGAATGCCGAAGAATGTCTCGATGATGAATGAGCCTGTGACCAGGAAGGCGAGGATGGGGCCCAGGATGGTCACGACCGGGATGAGCGCGTTGCGGATCATGTGGCGAACGACGATTGCGCGCTCGCGCAGGCCCTTGCTCTGGGCGGTGCGAACGTAGTCCTTGCGCGTCACCTCGAGCATCGAGGCGCGCGTATACCGGGCTATCTGGGCGATCTGGTAGCCCGCGAGGGCCACAGTGGGCAAGACCCATGTATCAGGTGCCCCCCAGCCGAGTGCCGGCAGCACCTTGAAGCCAACGCTGAAGATGACGACCAGCAGGATCGCGAGGATGAACGAGGGGGTGGCGATGCCCAGCATGGAGATGAAAGTCGCCAGGTAGTCGGGCCAGCGGTTGTGGCCCAGGGCGGCAATGATGCCCAGCGGAATGCCCAGGGCCACGGACAGCGTGAACGCCATCAGGCCCAGCTGAACTGTCGCCGGGAGGCCGTCAGCGATGATTCGGTTGATGCTCCGGTCCGCATAGCGGAAAGAGGGGCCAAGATCGCCACGGATGAAGTCGAAGACCCAGCGCGCGTACTGCTGCCAAACCGGGTCGTTGAGGTGGTACTGGCGATCGATGGCCGCCTGGACGCCGCGCGCGACGGCCTTGTCCGTTGACCACGGCCCGCCGGGCACCAGGTGCATCAGCACGAAGGTGATGAGCGACACGACGAGCAGGACCGGGACCAGCCAGAGGATGCGCCGCACCAGATAGCCGCCCATGTGGCGCGCAGATTACACCGGCACCGCTGACGGTTCCCCTCCGGTCGCGGCGAGGAATTGTTCGCGGTACAGCCGCGCGTACAGCCCGCCGTGGGCGAGCAACTCGTCATGCCGGCCGCGCTCGATGATGCGGCCGCCCTCGTAGACCAGGATCAGGTCCGCGCGCAGGATGGTCGAGAGGCGGTGGGCGATGGCGATCGTCGTGCGGCCGGCCATGGCGCGCTCGATCGCTGCCTGGATGAGCCGCTCAGAGACCGTGTCGAGCGCGGACGTCGCCTCGTCGAGGACGAGGATGCGCGGGTCCTTCAGCAGGACGCGGGCGAGCGCGACGCGCTGCTTTTCGCCGCCGGACAACTTGTAGCCGCGCTCGCCCACGATCGTGTCGTAACCCTGCGGTAGGTCCATCACGCGGTCGTTGATAGCGGCCAGGCGCGCGGCAGTCTCCAGTTCTGCGTCGGTGGCGTCGGGCCGCGCGTAGCGCAGGTTCTCGCGCACGCTCGCGTGGAAGAGGAACACCTCCTGGGTTACAAAGCCGATCACCTGGCCAAGGTCGGCCAGACGCAGCTTGCGCACGTCCACCCCGTCGATCTCCACCGCGCCCTCGTCGGCGTCGTAGAGCCGCGGGATCAGGTAAGTGGTCGTCGTCTTGCCCGACCCCGACGGTCCCACCAGCGCGACCAGCTGACCCGGCTGGGCCTCGAAGTCGATGTCCTCCAGTCCAAAGGGGATGCGTTCGATGACCGGTGCAGGTTCGGCTTCGTCGGGAGAGTCGGTAGTCGTCACCGGCGGCGTGCCCCGGTAGCGGAACGAGACGTGGCGGAAGCGGATGCGGCCCTGGACCTTGTCGGGCTCCATGGCCACGGCATCCGGAGCGTCGGCGATCTCCGTGGGCAGATCGAGGTACTCAAAAATGCGGTCAAACAGCGCGAGGGCGCCCTGCAGCTCCACCTGGACGTTGAGCAGCTGGCCCAGCGGGAAAAAGAGCCGGCTCTGCAGCGTGGTGAACGCGACGATGTCACCGATGGTGGGCGCTGTGGGGTCGCCGTTGATTGCGAGCCAGCCGGCGAGCCAGTAGACGAACGCCGGGGTGATGCTGAAGACCGTGCCCACGATCATGAAGAACCACCGGCCGACCATTGACTGGCGGATCTGCAGCCGGGCCAGCCGAGCACTGGCATCGCGGTACCGACCCACCGTTTGCTCCTGCTGACCAAACGTCTTGGTGAGCAGCATGCCGCTGACGCTGACCGTTTCTTCCGTAATCGCGCTCATGTCCGCGAGGCTCGCTTGAGTCATCGACGCCAGGCGCCGGCGGATCTTGCCCACGCGATAAGTCAGGATCAGGAAGAAGGGCAGCAGGCCCAGGCTCAGCGCAGTGAGGCGCCAATCGAGCAACAGCATGGCGCCCACCGTGCTGATGACGATCACGGCATTGGCAAAGACGCTGCTCGCGGTGTCCGTGACGACGGATTGGACGCCGCCAACGTCGTTGGCCAGGCGGCTCTGGATCTCGCCGGTTCGCGTCTCCGTGAAGAAGCGCAGCGGCAGCCGCTGCAGGTGCTCGTACAGCGTGTTGCGCAGGTCCTGCATGACGCGCTGGCCGATGACGTTGTTGAGGTACGACTGGCCCACGCCGATCAGGCCGCTGATGATGGGCACGGCGATCATCAATCCGACGAACAGGTTGAGCAGGCCGAAGTCGCGTTGTGGCAGCGCCTCGTCGATGAGCAGCTTCAGCAGATACGGGTTGATGAGGCCGAGGAGGCTGGTGAGAACGATCGTCGCGAGGACGGCCGCGACGGTCACCCGGTAGGGGCGGAAGAATCCGGCGATGCGCCGAATTGTTTGGCCGCGCCGCTCCTTGGGTACCGGTGGCTGGTCGCTCTCAGGCGGGCCGAACAACCTGCCCCCACGGCGCGGCTGCCCGCCAGCGCCAGACTGCAGCCCGCCGCTGCGCATCCCCATGCTCATTCGGCTGAGGTTAGCCGCGATCTCGATTTGCACCCGACGGGCGTTGTGTCACCTGGACGTATGCCGACCAGCGTTACGCGATTCGGCGCGAATGTTGTGTCAGCTGGATTGCAGACGACCCAGTTGAAACAGGAATCGGCCTCGTCCCGAAAACGCTGGATCCAGGCTGTCCATCTGACGCATCCACGGCGTATGTGCGCCGGAGCGCTACCAGGCTGTGGCTGTTGAGGCCTCCGTGATGCCCTGCGCCTCGAGCCAGCGCTCGGCGTCGATCGCGGCCTTGCAGCCGTCGGCGGCGGCGGTGATGGCCTGGCGGTAGCGGTGGTCGTGCACGTCGCCGGAGATGAAGACGCCGTCGATCTTGGTGTGCGTCTCGTCCGTGACCACGAGATAGCCCTGGTTGTCGACCTCAAGCGTATCCTTGAACGCGTCGGTGTTGGGCTTGTAGCCGATTGCCAGGAACAGGCCTTCCATGTCCTCGTCGCGCGTCTCGCCGGTGTTCGTGTCACGCAGGCGAAGCGCCTCCACCTTGTCCGCGCCCAGCACGTCCGCGACCTCAGTGTTCCACTGCACCTTGATCTTGGGGTTCTCCATTGCGCGGTCCTGCATGATCTTTGAGCCGCGAAACTTGTCGCGGCGGTGGAGCATCACGACCTCGCTCGCGAAGCGCGTCAGGAAAGTCGCCTCCTCGAGCGCAGTGTCGCCGCCGCCCACGACCGCGACCTTCTTGCCGCGGAAGAAGAATCCGTCACAGGTCGCGCAGGCACTCACCCCGCGGCCCCTTAGGCGAGTCTCGTTCTCCAGGCCCAGCCACAAAGCAGACGCACCGGTCGCCACGATGACCGACTCTCCCGTGTACTGCTTTCCTTCCGCCCACAGCTTGAACGGGCGTTGGGAGAAGTCGACCTTGTCGATATCGACATCGACGAAGCGCGTGCCAAAGCGCTCGGCCTGCTCGCGGAACTTCTGCATCAGCTCCGGGCCCTGCACGCCTTCAGGGAAGCCCGGGAAGTTTTCGACGTCGCTCGTGATCATCAGCTGGCCGCCGGGCGCATAGCCGCCGATTACGATCGGCGCCAGGTTGGCGCGCGCCGCATAGATGGCTGCGGTCAGGCCGGCCGGGCCGGAACCGACGATGACGACCTTGGCATGGTTGTTGCTGCCGCCGTCCGGGCCGCCGCCGTTGCCGCTGGGCTGCTCGCTGACCAGGCGCTCGCTGGTTGCATCAGCCGGGGCGCCGTCATCGACGATTGAGATGCTCGGAAAGCCGAGTTTGGTGCTGTCCACTACGTCAATCCTAGCAAAGTGGGCGAATACTCCCTGGGGGTATCAGCGCCGGGCCTTCTCAAGCGAGCGATCTAGTGGGCTGGGTTCACCCAAGCCGCGCACCTGCGGGATCACCTCGCGGCCGATCAGCTCGATCTTCGATAGGTCCCACACGTTGCGGACGGAGAAGATGGTGTGGTGCGAGCCCGCGTCGGCCCAGTTGCCCAGGCGCTCGACCAAGCCGCTCGGCGTGACTGAGCCCTGAGCGCCATCCGGGGTAATCGCCACGGACGAGAGGTTCGTGCGCTCGATGGTGTTGTAGTCGCGGCCGACGTCCGCGCAGTGCTGCGCGAGCACCTCGAACTTGTGGCGCAGCATGTCCGGCGCGCCGAAGACGTTGCACGCGTCGCCATAGCGCGCGACCAGGCGTAGCGTTGTCCGCTCACCGCCGCCGCCGACCATGATCGGGACGCGCGGCCGCGACAGGACCTGCGGTGAGTTGAGCACGCGGCCGGCCTTCACGACCTTGCCCTTGAAAGGCGCGCCCGGCTCGCCCGCTCCAGTCCAGGCCTGGTGGGCCATCTTCAGGGTGTCTTCGAGTAGTCGGAATCGGTCGGACAGCTCCGGGAACTCCATGCCCAGGGCGCGCGCCTCTTCGACGTTCCACGCCGCGCCAATGCCGAACCAGGCGCGGCCTTCGGAGAGGACATCGAGCGTCGTGGTCGACTTGATCCACAGCCCAGGCTGGCGATAAGGCACGGCACCCACCATCAGGCCCAGCCGAGCGCGCTTGGAGTGCCCAGCCATGAAGCCGAGAGCGGTTGTGCCCTCGAGCATGGGCTCCTCGACCTCACCCACGCTGCGGATCTGGAATAGATGGTCCATGACCCAGATGGAGTCGAAGCCCGCGTCGTCCGCCGCACGGCAGATTCGGGCCAAGGTGGGGCCGATCTGGGCGTCGCCGCCCGGCCAGGAAAAGGAGGAGATCTGGAGGCCGATCTTCACGTTTGCCCTGCGAGGCTACTTGAAGAGGTCCATCTCCGTCGGCATGACCACATCGCGCTGAACTGACGGCTCCGACTCTCCGCGGTAGTTGAACTCGACCCCCCGGACCAGCACGACCGGCTGGCGGCTTGACTTGCCCGCCGCGAGCTCGGCGGCGGAGCAGATCTCGTCTGCTATGGCAACGATCGTTGAGTGCATGATCCGGCCGTCAGCGTCGGGCGTTTCTCTCAGGTCGATCAGCGGCTCGATGCCCGCGACACCCAGGGCGACGTCCATGATGCCGAAACGCCACGGCCTCCCGAACGAGTCGCTGATGATCACCGCTGGAGCCTGATCTTCCGGAAGCTCCAGCAAGGCGGGTAGTCGGGCCCGAATCTCCCGGGCGGACTTGTCGGGATCATCCGGCAGCAGGGTCACGATGTCCTTTTGGCCCGTGTTGGAGGCGTCAACGCCGGCGTTGGCACAGACGAAGCCGTGCTTGGTGCGGCTGATGACGATGCCGCGCTCGAACTTAAGGACTTCGCTGGATTCTCTGAGTACGACTTCCACCTGGCGCGCGTCGCGGTCCCACTTGGCGGCGAAGTCGACTGCCTCCTGACGCGGCGTGATCGTCGTCAGGTCGACCAACTTGCCCTCTGCCTTGGAGACCGCCTTCTGGGTGACGACGAGGACGTCACTGCGGCGCGGCGCAAGGTCGTTCGCTTCTGCGGCGAGTTGCCACCACGCCTGGGCAATGAGCGCGGCGAGATCGTCGCCCGGCTGGATCTCGGGCAGCGGCGGCAGGGGGACGACGGTGATGGTGGGCACAGGCGGGTGGGTCGGCTAGGGAGTTGCGGTCTGCGTCGCCAACATGGCCTGACCGCGTTGCTCGAGTTCGAGCACGGCCGCGGTGTCGAGGCGCTCCAGGTCATCGGGCGTATCGAGGTCGAAGCCAAAGGCGGGGTCGATGACGAGCTGCACTGTCGCGTCAGCGTGGCTGGCGGCGAGGAGGTGGGCCGCGAGGCTGCTCTCGCCAAAGC
>JBDTUR010000077.1:0-9286 GCA_040007635.1 Chloroflexota bacterium | reverse complement strand
GCGCGGCGATGGTTGCCCGCCGCTCAGGCGAAAGGAAGCGCCACTCATCGAGGAAGACGGCCGCGTCTTTCTGGGCGTTGGTCACCACCGCGACGTGCGCGCGGATCATCTTGCGCAGCTTGCGTGCGGCGGTGCGATCGCTCGTGGCAATCGGTCCGACTTCGGCGTTGAACCTGTCTGCCGCGCGGACCACGATCGCCCACAGGACGTCTTCTTTCGAAGCGACATGGGCGTAGAGCGAGCCACCCTGCATGTCGAGCGCGTGGGCGATGTCGCGCACGCTCGTTGCCGCATAGCCGCGCTCGCGAAAGAGCGTCGAGGCAGCGTCCTCGATCTGTTGGCGGCGCGGGGTCTCAGTGGCCATCAGGCAGCGCAGTCTAACTAACGGTTGTTAGGCGAGTCAAACGCGGACCATATGCGGCCCGAAGGGTACGCATACGTTGTCCACCATCGTATGCATCGAATGCGCGTGCGGGTGCTACCATGGGACCTATGCGCAGGCATACGACCCTTAATCTTGATGACCATCTCGTGGCCGACGCCGCGAAAACCCTTGGCACTCGAGGCACGACGGAGACCGTTCATGCCGCCTTGCGTGAAGTTGTCGCCCGCCAACGCCGGCGCGCCTTGGTCGAACTTGAGCTCGCTGAACTGACGCCACAGGCGCTCGAGCTCATGAGGGCACCGCGCACGTTTCAATCCAGCCCATCACGCAGGCGCTAGATGAACCTTGCCGACACAAGCGTTTGGGCGCACAAGGCGCGTCCAGCCATCCGCGACTGGTTCGCAGCTGCGGTCGAGTCAGGCGATATTGCCTGCTGTGACATGGTCGCGCTCGAGCTACTTCACTCCTCCCGTAACCCACGCGAATTTGCGGCAATCGAGCTCGGTCTCGCGGCCATGCCCTGGATAGAGCCGGATGGAGGCGATTGGCGACGTGCGCGCGAGATCTATCGGTCACTGGGCAGTCGTCCGGGCGCTGCCCAACGGAGCATCAAACACGCCTACCTATTAATCGCAGTCGCGGCTGAGCGTGCCGGAATGACCCTGCTCCACTACGACTCCGACTACGACACGATCGCTTCCATCACCCACCAACCAACCCGCTGGGTTGCGGAGCGCGGCTCGCTCTAGCTGGTGTCTGTGAACTTGATGATGTGTCGATTCGCCGCACCGGCGTTCGTTGACTTGATGCCAGGGCACTGAAGCCCCAACATCGAGATCGACGAGGAGGACACCGCCATGCGCTATGCGCTGCTGATCTATATCGAGCCGTGGGAGTCGACGCCCGAGCAGGACGTCGAGGTCATGAATGCCTACAACGGGTTCACGCGCGCGGCCGTCGCGGCCGACGTGATGCGTGGGGGCGAGGCGCTCCATGAGGCCAAAACCGCGACCAGCGTCCGGGTACGCAACGGCCAGACGCTCGTCACCGACGGGCCGTTCGCTGAGACGAAAGAAGAGTTCGGCGGCTTCTACCTGATCGAGGCGGCCAACCTGGACGAGGCGATCAAGTGGGCGGCGCAGATTCCGGGCGCGGCGCGCGGCACGATCGAGGTGAGGCCGGTCGTCGACTTCCCGTCGCCCAGCAACTCGGGCGAAGAGGTCGACCCCGCGTCCATGCCCCAGACGATCGCCGCTGGCTGAGCCAGGGCCGGCGGCGTACGACGCCGTCGATCGAATCTTCCGCGAGGAGCAAGGTCGGGTCGTCGCCGGTCTGATCCGGGCAGTCGGTGATATTGACCTGGCCGAAGAGAGCGTCCAGGACGCGTTCATCGCCGCGCTCGAGCACTGGCCGCGCGACGGGCTGCCGCCCAATCCGGGGGCGTGGATCGCCACGACTGCACGCAACCGTGCCGTTGATCGGCTGCGGCGCGCGAAGAAGCTAGCCGAAAAAACCGACGAATTGGGCCGACTGATGGCGACCGAGGAGGCTTACCAGGAGCCCGGACCGGAGTTGTCGACCGACCGACCCGCCGTCGGGGACGACCGACTCCGACTGATCTTCACCTGCTGCCATCCGGCGCTCGCGATTGATGCCCAGGTGGGCTTGACCTTGCGCCTGCTGGGCGGATTGCGCACGCCTGAGATCGCGCGCGCCTTCCTACTTCCGGAAGCGACGTTGGCGCAGCGGTTGGTGCGGGCGAAGCGCAAGATCCGCGACGCGGCGATCCCCTATCGCGTGCCCGACGCGGCCGATCTGCCCGAGCGACTGGACGCGGTCCTGCGCGTTCTGTACCTGGTCTTCAACGAGGGCTACTCGGCGACTATCGGCGCCACACTGGTGCGTCGCGAGTTGACGGGCGAGGCGATCCGGCTGGCGCGACTGTTGGCACAGCTCATGCCGGATCAGTCGGAGGTGCTCGGCCTTTTGGCGTTGCTGCTCATCCAGGATTCGCGGCGCGATGCGCGCCAAGATGCGGCCGGCGATCTGGTCTTGCTGGCCGACCAGGACCGCTCGCGCTGGGATCGGGCGCGCATCAAAGAAGGTCTCGCAGTGCTGAGTCGCGGGCGCGCCCGAGGCCCATATGTGCTGCAGGCCGAGATTGCCGCCCAGCATGCGCGAGCAGCGCGCGCGTCGAACACGGACTGGCCGGGCATAGTTGCGCTGTACGACGAGCTGCTGGCCGCGCAGCCCTCACCGGTTGTTGCGCTGAACCGCGCCGTCGCCGTCTCGATGGCCAGCGGCCCCGCCGCGGGACTCGCCCTTGTGGACGCCATCTATGCATCCGGCGATCTCGCTGATTACCACCTGCTCCACGCGACGCGCGGCGAGCTGTTGCGCCGCCTTGGCCGGCTCGAGGACGCCCGCGTCGCGCTCGCGCGCGCCCGCGAACTCGCCACTAACGAAGTCGATCGGCGCTACCTCGGGCGCCGCCTGCGCGAATGGCGGCCGTCGCCTGGCTCATAACTTGTTACCATTCGGTAACGAATATGGCCTCTAAGCTCGATGCGGTCACGCCCCACGTTTCGGATGTGGCGCCCGGCGGTGTCTCGGACGTCGAGGCCGTGCGGCGGCGTTTTGCGCTGGCCTGGGGGGCGATGGGCGGGTCGTGGGGAGTGACACCCTCAACGGCTGCGGTGCAGGGTTACCTGTTGGTGCATGGCGGGCCAGTAACCGACCGGGAGCTCCAGGACGCGCTCGGCCTCTCGCACCGTGCAATTCGGGTTGCGCTCGAGGACGGCGTCGAATGGGGCATCATCCGCCAGGCTGACGAACCGCGACGCACCGGCCAGCGCGGGCCGGCAGGCCGTGCCTGGCTGGCGCTTGACGATCACTGGGAGTGGTTCCGGCGCGTCATTGCGGCGCGCAAGGAGCGCGAGGGCGATCCGGTCATTGCGATCCTGGAGCAATGCCTCGTCGATGCCGGCAAGGCGGGCAAGGACGTGGAGGCGCAGGACTTGCAGGCGCGCGCCAGGACTCTGCTCGCGTTCGTTCGCGAGTTTGATCACTCCCTGTCAGCTGTTGTTCGCGCACGGACGGACGTGCTGCGCAAGCTGTTTGCCGCGCTGGCCGAACAGAACAGTCGTGACCTCGATCGACTGCTCGCTGTGCTCGCCGACGTACCCGAGTCGGAACTTAGCGAAGCGCTGACCACGATGTCGAAGATGTCTACGGCCAAGCTGCGCCGCCTTCTTCGGCTGGCGGGTCAACCAACGGTCGCGCGGCTGCTCAGTCGTTAGCATTCGCGCACAGGCGATGGGGCTCGCCTAAACCGCCGGGGTTCGGCTGATAGCTCCTACGCAGGAATGTTGCGCAGGAGGTTGCCCGTGGTCGGAGTCCTATTGATCGGCGCCGGGGGTTTCGTGGGTGCGGTCGCGCGCTACCTCATCGACTCAGAGGTCAGCCAGCGGTTCGCGTCGTTTCCGTGGGGCACGCTCGTAGTCAACGTCAGCGGCTCGTTCATGGTGGGGCTGCTGTTCGCGCTGATCGTGGAACGGGCGTCACTGCCGGCCGACCTGCGCGGCCCGTTGTTGATTGGCTTGCTGGGCGCGTACACGACGTTTTCGACACTCACCCTTGAGAGTTGGCGAATGATCGAGGACGGCGCGTGGGTGCTCGCGGCGCTGAACCTGGGTGGATCGGTCGCACTTGGCATGGTCGCGGTCATCGGTGGGCTCGCAGTCGGGAGGGCAATCTCATGAAGCTCGAGGGAACGGGTCTGCTCGTGCGCATCTACCTGGGCGAGAGCGACCAGTGGCATGGCCGGCCGCTCTACCAGGCAATCCTCGAGCGACTGCGTGAGCGCAAGCTCGCCGGCGCGACGGTATTGCGCGGCATCGAAGGCTTTGGCGCCAAGCAACACCTGCATTCGACGCGCATCCTGAGTCTGTCGCAGGACCTGCCGATCCTGATCGAGGTGGTCGATACCGAGGAGAAGATCCGCGCGGTGCTGCCAGAGCTAGACGAGATGCTCGCCGATGGCTTGATGACCCTCGAGAAGGTCGAGGTGATCGCCTATCGTGCCGGTGACAGAACGAGTACAATTGCGTGACAGTGAGCGCCGTTGCCATTTACGCGAGCGAGTTGAAGCGCGTCCAGAAGCTGGGCATTGAAAGTGCTGACATCGCGCGCGCCACAGGTGCCGCACGGGCGACGGTCAACGCCTGGATCCGCGCCACGCGCCGGCCCGCCGCGGAGCATCGCGAGCGGCTGATGGAGCTCGTCGCGGTCGTGGATCGGTTGAGTGAGGTCATGGACGACGACCAGATCGCGCTGTGGCTGCAGAAGCCGCTCCCCGCACTGAAAGACGCGCGGCCCCTCGACGCGATCGCCCGTGGCCGCTACCGCGACGTGTCGCGCGTCGTGGCCGAGCTGGAGAACGACTCGTTCGCGTAACCGGGACGTGGTGGCGCGTCGCCCGACCCGGCGCGGACCCATTCCTGGTGACGCCTGAACCGGCCGACGGCCGTTGGCAGCGCGGCCACGTGGTGCGCGGCTTCTATCTCGCCGATAGCGAGGCCACCGCGTGGGCCGAGTGGTATCGCCACTCGGCCGAGTTGGGCGTGCCACCGCAGAGTCGGTTGCCGCGGGTCATGCGCAAGTTCGAGGTTGAGCTTGACGGCGTGGCCGACTTGACCGCCGAACCGAACCTCCTACAGATGCAACCGACCCGCCGCCAGTGGCCCAGGACGCAACCGATTGGCGAGCGCTACTGGCGGGCCGGGAATGCTGGCCTGCTGGCGCCGTCGGCAGCCCATGCGGGTGGTCGGGTGTTGGTCGTCTTCCGACCCACCGACGATCCGCCCCCGGGCGTCGTTGCCCTCCCCCGACCAAAACGCTATGACGAGTTGCCGCCGCTGCCCACGGGTTTGCGAACTTAGCCCTTCACCAGCGCGTAAGCGATGCCGTCGTAGCCCTTGGTGCCGACGGTCTGCAGGATCGTCGCGTCGACACGCGGGTCGTGGGCGAGCATCTCGTTGAAACGGCGAATCCCCTGGACGCGGCTGTCCGGTGAGTCGGCATCGATGATCGCGCCGCCGCGCACGACGTTGTCGGCCACGATCAGGGTGCCCGGCCGCGACAGTTGCAAGGACAGCTCGAGGTAGTCGGGATAGCCGTCCTTGTCGGCGTCGATGAAGACCATGTCGAACGGCGCCAGCTTTTCCGCGACAAGCGCGGCCAGCGACGCGGCCGCGGGACCAACGCGAACCTCGGCTAGTTTCGCCAAACCGGCCCGCGCCAGGTTGCCCCGCGCCACCTCTGCGTGGCGCGGCTCCAGCTCGAGCGTCACCAGCTGCCCATCGGCGGGCAGGGCCCGCGCCAGCCAGATCGACGAGTAGCCCGCGAGCGTGCCGATCTCCAGGATGCGCCGCGCAGCGCACGCCCGTGCCTGCAAATTCAGGAAGCGGCCCAATGTGGCCGACACCTGGATCTGCGGCATTCCGGCGGCCACGCTGTCGGCCACGGCCGCGCGCAGGACGTCATCGTCCAGCCCGAACTGGTCAACGAGATGGTCATCAACGGCGCTCCAACGGTCCATCGCCGGAGGATAGGCGGTGTTGTGCAGTGCTGGCGGGCAGGACTATCGAACCAAGGTCGCTGGTACTTCGGGCGAGAACCGATTCCAGCGTTAACTGGTCACGATTAGGGAGCAATGGGATGGTTGGCTTGGGTCTTGTGCGCTTCCTTGGCGCCCGGCTCGTCGCGCTGCTCGGTCACGATCGATCGTGTCGCGGCTGGACCCGATCAGCCGCAGTCAGCGTTGCCGGCACTATTCATATTGATGATCACGGGCTTCGGCGTCGTGGGCGGGGCGTTCCTCTCGCGCAGATTGGGTGCAACTCAGTCTGGCGCGAGTGCGGCTCGTTCCGGATTGAAGCACTAGAGTGGTCGCAGGTCTGGAAGCAAGAGTGAGTCAGCAACCCATCGTTCGTCACTACCGCGGCGCCACGCGGGCGGATGTTGAAGCCGCTTACCGTGCTGACGCAGGGCCCGCGATCAACGCGGGCTACATGCCCGTGGGCCACGTTTGGTCGCACGACGCACATGGATTGCTGCTCGCCGTCAGCTACCAGGCGCAGGCCGCGCCCGTTCCGTCGGGTTACCGGGCCGCGGCGCAGCGTAGCCAGCAAGTGCAGCCCAGCCAATACGCGCCGCCGCAGCAGCAGTCGGAGTTCGCGCCGGCGAGCAACGGCGCTCAGCACCCCGCTCAGCATGATCTCGAGGCGCAATCGCTGACACCGGTCGCGCAAGCCGCGCCAGCGATCGAGCCGCGGCAGCGGTACACACCACCGCCCGAGATGTACCAGCTGCCACCGGACATGTACGCGCCGGCGAATCAGGTAGAGCCTCCCGCTGCGCCCATTCCGCCGGTAGCGCCTGCTATGGCGCCCGTCCCCACGGCGCCCGTCCCGGCACCCGTCCCCACGGCGCCCGCCCCCACGGCGCCCGCCCCGGCACCGGCCGCGCAGCCTGCGCCCGACTACGACAACGGAGCTTCCCGACAGACCCGACTCACCATCCAGACGATGGACCTGCACACAGCAGGCGAACCGTTGCGCATCATCCGCAGCGGTTTTCCCGATGTGCCGCACATGCCTGTTCTGGAGCGCCGGCGCTGGGTCCTTGAAAACGCGGACTACGTTCGGCAGACGGTCATCCAGGAGCCACGCGGCCATCGCGACATGTATGGCGCAATCCTGCTGCCGCCGTACAGCGACTACGCCGACATGACCGTGCTGTTCATGCACAACGAGGGTTACTCCACGATGTGCGGTCACGGCATCATCGCGATTACGACCGGGCTCATCGAAGAGGGCCTTTTCCCGGCAACAGAGCCGGTGACCACTATTCGCTACGAGGTGCCCGCGGGCATCGTCGCGGCCAACGCCGCGACCGTGCAGCTCGAGGACGGCTCATGGGCCGTGCGCGGCGTGCGCTTCACCAACGTCCCCTCGTATCTCGCCGCTCAATCATTGGCCGTGCGGCCCGATGGCGTGCAGCTGTACGGCGCAGCCGCCCAGTACGGCGCACTGTCGGTCGACATTGCCTTCGGCGGTGCCTACTACGGCATCGTCAATGCGGCTGACCTCGGCCTGCGCGTCGTGCCCGAGCAGGCCGAGGCGCTGCGCCACGCCGGCGCGGCGATCACTGACGTCCTGCGCCGCGACCATACGCCGCAGCACCCCAACGATCCGGCGCTGGGCTTTATTTACGGCACGATCATCGTCGACTTGGACCCACGTTCATCACCCGACGGCCGCGCCGGCGATGCGCATTTGCGCAACGTCACGGTCTTCGCCAACGCCGAGGTCGATCGCTCGCCGTGCGGCAGCGGCACCAGCGCACTCCTTGCCCAATTGCACGCGCGCGGCCGGATGCGTGTCGGGCAGGAGATCGTCAACGCCGGCATCACCGGCGAGCACTTCCTTGGCCGCATCGAGGCTGAGACGGCACTTGGCCCCTACCCCGCGGTTTCAACTTCGATCGCAGGCACTGCATACGTGACCGGCTACTCGACCTTCGTGGTCGACAGCCGCGACCCCCTGGGCGACGGCTTCCTCCTGAGCTAAGGCGCCGCGGAACCGCCCCGCGGCGGTGGACCGCCCGTCAGTCGCAAATCGACTCAACCGTCCGCCGGATCTTGGCCAGAGCCCAGATTTCGCCACCTCGCCCGACGTTTGAGTCGCGACACGACTGAGACATCCGCCGGCGCCCAGTGCAGGGTGTCCCCGGGAAGTGTCGAGGGTCGGTTGAGTCAGTAAGCGACTAGAAGGACGTTGAAGCACCAACGAAGACGACTTTGCAACCAGTTGCGTCCTGGCTGTGTTATTCCGGCGTGTACATGGCCATCGCCGCGAACGACCCGCTCTGTGCCCGCCTGGCGAGCGACCTCGACGAGGCGTTTACGGACCTGGTCGTTGACCACCAGCAGCTGGTGTTTGGAGTGGCTGCGCGGGTAGTCGGTGATTTCAGCGCGGACGACGTGGCCCAGGAGGTCTTCGTACGTGCTTATCGGGCGCTGAAGCGCTACCCGAAGGAACGGGTACGCGAGATGCGCCTTCGACCATGGCTCGCGCGGATGGCGCTCAATGCCTCGCGCAACTCGATCCGTGGACGTCGATATGAAATGGATGTGGCGGATCTGGCGGACGGCGGCCCAGGAGTCGAGGAGGCTCCACACCAACCCTCGGAAAGAAGTGAAGAGCGGCAGATGTGGGCGCGGCTGCTGGCCGGGTTGCCGGCGCGCTACCGGTTGGCAGTGGCATTACGGCATGTCGATGAACTGTCGTACGCCGAGATCGCCGAGGCGCTCAACAAGCCCTTGGGGAGCGTCAAATCTGATGTTCATCGCGGTATCGCCCTGTTGCGCGCCGCATACGACGCGGAGCAGCGCGGGCAAGAGCATGAGATGGCCAAGGAGGCGAGCTAGATGACCGCGCGACAGACGACCGATCGGCAAGTTGAACAGGGACTGCGTGGGCTGCGCACACCCGCGCCGGAGTGGATGCTCGACAAGGTGCTCGATCGACTTGGTCTGGGGGACGCGTACGTGCGCGTGGAGGGTCCCATCGGGCCGCTCTTCGTTGCCTTTGGCCGCGATGGCATAGCGCTCGTCGAGCGCGCCACGGACGCGGGCGATTTCGAGGCCGCGTTCCGAGCCACGTTCCGCCGGCCGGTGCGGCGCATCGACCGCGCACCGGAGCTGATTCAGCGCGTCATCGACCAGCGCCTCTGGGGCAAGTCCAAGCCGCGCGGCCCGCTGCCGCTGGACCTGCACGAGCTGCCCGACTTCGAGCAGCAGGTGCTGCGCAAGGTGCTGGAGATCCCGCGCGGCGAGGT
>JBDTUR010000076.1:0-9304 GCA_040007635.1 Chloroflexota bacterium | reverse complement strand
GCGAGTTCGGTGAGGCGCCGGTTGGCGGCCTCGCGGCACGCAGCCCGTTCGCGGCGTTTGCCCTTGGCGCAATTTTCGCCGTTGCCCACACGCCGTGCGTCGCTCCCACGCTCAGCGCAATCCTCGGCTTGTCGATCCAGCTGGGCGCCGCGCCGCAGGTCATCCTGCTGCTGGCCGGCTACTCACTGGGGATCGGCATCCCATTCCTGGTCCTCGCCCTGGCGATGGACGGCTCGGCCCGATTGACTCGGCCGTTCCTGCGCCACGGTCGAGCTGTTGAGCTGATCGGCGGCGGGCTGGTGGTGCTGATCGGCGTGTTCATCATGTTCGACTGGCTGAGCGCTCTGTCGCGCGCCTTCGTCTCGTTCTGGCCACAGGTCTGATGACAGGTAGGTGGCAGCGGCCGTTCATTGGGCCGTTCACGATGTTTCAGACGGTCGCAGTAATGGTTGCCGTGCTCGTGACCGCACTGGTCCTAGTCTTCATCAACACGCCCCTTGCCAACCCAGCCACGCCCGGCTTGCCGACCCCGGGCACCGGCTTCGTGCCCGTGAGCGATCCGGTCGAGGGGTTGCGCGTTGGCGACGTCGCGCCCCAGTTGACCGGCACGGTGGACGGCCAGACGGTGCAGCTCACGGATCTGGACGGCAATCCGATCAATCTCGCGTCCTTGCGCGGCCACCCGGTCTGGATCAACTTTTTCGCGACGTGGTGCCCGCCCTGCCAGGAGGAGACGCCCGTGCTGCGTGACGCGTTCGCGGCACACCAGGCCGAGGGCCTCGCGCTCGTTGCGGTCAGCGTCCAGGAGACGACCGCCGCGGACGTCGCCGCCTATGTCCAGCGCTATTCGCTCGGCTACACCGTGGGCTTCGATGCGACCTCAGCGGTGTTCCACACCTACCGCGCGTTTGGCCTCCCGACACAGTTCTTCCTCGACAAGAGCGGCGTGATCAGGAACGTGGTGCTGGGCCCAGTGACGCGCGACCAGGTCGAGGCGATCCTCGCCCCGCTCCTCGCCGAGTAATCCCGCCCGCTGGCCGGGTACCCTACCGCCGTGACCAACCGGATTGGCCGCCGCACAGCCCTCGTCTACGGCGGTTATGCCGTGGCGTTCGTTGTTCTTGCGCTGGCCAAGGTGCTGGGCCTGTCGCCGATCGTCGTCTTCGTCCTGGCCGTCCTCGCGCTTGCAGCGGGCGCGGTGGCGGTGGGCGAGGCCACGACCAAGCTCGCCGAGCGCATGAGCCCGGCCGCGACCGGTGTAGTCCAGTCGGTGCTGGGCAACCTGCCGGAGCTTTTCCTGGCCGTGTTCGCGTTGCAGGCCGGTCTCTACCAGGTTGTCGCGGCGGCGCTGGTCGGATCGGTGCTGGGCAACGTGCTGTTCGTGCTGGGGCTGGCGCTGGTGGTGGGTGGCGTTCGCCATGGCCGGCTCGAGTTCTCGCGCACCGCGAACAACCTGTACGCCACCGTTCTGTTGCTCGGCGTGGCGGCGTTGATCGTGCCGTTCCTCGCAACCCAGCTTGGCGCGCCTGACTTTGGCCACGCGGCGGAGCTGTCAGCCGTGGTCGCGATCACGCTGCTGATCGTTTTCGCAGTGTCGATCCCAATCTTCCTGCGGCTGCCGCAGGCTGGGCCGGGCACGCGGCCCGACGTCGATGAAAGTGGCCAGCAACCCGCACACCTCAGCCCGCTCTTGCCAACGTTGGTGACTCTCGCCGTTTCAGCGGGCTCTGCGGCGTTCGTCGCCGATTGGTTCGTGGAGGCGCTGCGCCCCGCCATGGCGACCATCGGCATGAGCGAGGCGTTCGCCGGACTGATCGTCGTCGCGCTCGCGGGCAACGCGGTCGAGAACCTCGTCGCGCTGACCGCCGCGTACCAGAATCGAGCCGAGCTGGCCCTGGCGCTCGTGCTCAACTCGGCCCTTCAGGTCGTCCTCTTCCTGGCGCCGATCGTCGTGCTTATCAGCTTCTTTGTCGCGCCCGCCCCGCTGACCCTCGTATTCACGCCCTTGTTACTCGGCCTGCTGGCGGTGGGCAGCATCCTCGTATTCGCGATCGTGGTCGACGGTGAGGCCAACGCCCTGGAGGGCGCGATGTTGCTCGGGCTATACGTGATAGTCGGTGCAGCCGTGTGGTGGGGTCCGCCAATCAGCTGAGGGCCGCGGCGGCTTAGAGCGTGGGCTCGAACCTGAAGCGGTCGCGATCTGCGACAAAGCGGCCCACCGGCTGGCGCGGCTCATGCGACAGGACGACCGTCCAGCCCTCCTCCGCCGCCTGGCGGAAGAGCGACGCCTTGACCTCGACGCTCGTCAGCGGGAAGTCGTCGAACGAAGGCACCCAGCGCGGGTTGGCGCTCCACGGGCGCATGCACAGGTCGCCGAAAAAGCCGACGGTCCGTTCTGTGCCGCGGACAACGACCGCCTGGTGACCGCCCGAATGACCACCAGTTCGAATAACTGACACTCCCGGCAGAACCTCCTCGTCGCCCGCGGCGGACCCTATCCGGCCCCACGGCTCGACCAGGCGCAGGTCCGGCTGTTCATAGGAAGCGATGAGTCGGGGGTTCGTGCCCAACGCGAACTCCCACTCGTCGGCTTGCGCCACGATCCGCGCGCGCGGGAAGGCTTGGTGGCCATCCGAGGTGAGGAGACCGCCGGCGTGATCGAAGTGGAGATGGCTGAGCGCCACGAGGTCGACCGTTTCTGGATCGAAACCAGCGGCACGCAAGGCGGGCAGAATCGGCGACCCCGTCACCCCACGCTGCTCGCGGTGGTGCTCGTCCATGCGCTCGCCGATGCCCGTCTCGACAAGGACGCGGCCGCCGGGCGTTTCGATGAGCAGGCAGTTGAGCGCCTGGCTGAGCGTCGAATTAGGGCTGATCTCAGCCTCGACGAGGCGCTGCCACATCGTTCGCGGCACCGGGCCAAACGCGGCGCCGGCATCCGTCGTGAAGGTGCCTGCCTGGACGAGCGCGATGCGCGTCCCGCCGCCGAGCTCCGCCCGCCAGTCGACGCTCTCTTTCACGCCGCCTCCATTACGGTGCCGCCTTGACCTCGATTTCGCGCCACGCGACCCATGATGGACTGGTCACTGTCTCGACGCGCAAGAACCTGAAATCGGTATCGCCGGCAAAGTCGAAGCTGAGCACCTGGCCGTCATGGGTGTCGCCGGTGAAGGTGTGAAGCAACACGAGATCGCCGCCTTCACGCATCCGGCCGTATACGCGGTGCCTGGTGTGACCGTCCGGATACTGCGACACGACCAGCGTCACCGTGCCTTTGCGCAGCGGCCGTGCCAACCCGACGTCGATCCACTGCTTGGCGTAGTCACCGGAGCTCCAGATCGTGCCGAACACGCCGTCAACGGCGGCCGAGCCAGGCGAATCGGCGAGCGCGGTCGAGGTTCGCACGGGCTGGCCAGACGCGAGGTTGGGCACCACGCCTCCATCCGTCGAGCACGGATCGGGCCGGTTGGTCGGGGCCAGCGCGTCGCCCAGAGTCGCGGACGCATCGAGTCCGCTCCAGATCTCGCCCGACGTGTCCCACGTCCACAGCAGCCAACCGTCGAACCCGTAGGCACATGAGTCGGCCTGCCAGCTGATCAACGCACGCGCCCCATCTGCGGCAGTGGCAAAGGCGGAGTGGAATGCGCCCATCTCACCCATCACCACCGGCTTGCTGATGGGGCCGTCCAGGCCGAAGTTCTGCAGGTGAAGCGGCAGTGGCAGGTCGAGACCGGGATACCCGTGCAGGTCGACAAAGTCGGCCGTCGATTGGGCCAAGACCTCGCGCGTCTCGATTATCCGGTTGTCGCCAACACGAATTGCGTTGGGGCCCTGGGGCACGAAGAAACCGACCGACACCAATGCCGTTGGATCCACGCTCAGGATGGCTGCGCGTACCGAGTCGACCCAGTACACGACGCCATCCTCGAGCAGGGCCCGCCGCGAGGCCGGATCGGCCATGTCGTACGTCTGACCGTTAGGCGCCGTGACACTGCCCGAGGTCAGGCTGAATGGTGGGTGATCGTTGACCATGGATAGCTCGTTGCGGAGCTCATACGACCAGATCGCATCAAGCGGCGCGCCGCGCGCGATCAGGCCGCTCGCCAGATCACGGAAGTAGGCGGCATTCGCCGCCACGCCGCTCGGCGTCAGGTAGTTGATGTTCACGTCGCTCACCGTGGGCGAGTCCTGAATCGGGTAGCCGCCTTCGGGGAGCCAATCCTGGGTGAACATCACGTAGATGGCGTAGTTGCGAGCCAACTTCAGGAAGTCGGCCAGGTTGTCGAGATAGGCGGTCGACAACCCGCTGGCGAGCGTTGAATCGACCAGCCCGCCGACACGATGGTCCAGGAAGACGCGCACGACGTTGTACCCAAGACCAGCCATCGTGGCCAATTGCCGATCGAGGTCAGTGGGGTTGTATGCGCGCGGGTCGAACGTGTCGTGGTAGGTATCGAGGCGGATCAGGTTGTTGCCGCGCGGTGTGAAGCTTTCGCCCGTCGACCGATCGTAGAACTCGCCGCTACCGCCGACCTCGCGCACCCCGATGCGATGCTGCACCGCGGGCTCGGCCGACGGACTGGATGCCGGGCCAGGTTGGCTCGGGCCGGGCGTAGGTGTCGGGCCGGGCATAGGTGACAAAACGGGCGCAGGTGACGGAACGGGCGCAGGTGACGGAACGGGCGCAGGTGACGGAACGGGCAGTCCGCTACACCCGGCCAGCCCGGCTACGACGAGCGCGACGACTATCGCAGTGGGCAGCCTCACCAACCCGCTACCTCCTGCGCTGCCTTATCGTTTGGGGCCGCCCTTCTTCACCTTCTGATGGTCGGTGTCGTAGTCCTTGTAGAACTGCGACTCCGTAGGCGTCGACTGGCCCTGGTATTTCGACCCGAGCTCACGCGAGCCGTACGGCCGCTCCACCGGGCTGGACATCTTGAAGAACGAGATCTGGCCGATCTTCATGCCGCGATACAGCGCGATGGGCAAGTTAGCGACGTTCGACAGCTCAAGCGTCAGGTTGCCCTTCCAGCCTGGGTCAACATAGCCAGCGGTCGAGTGAATCAAAAGGCCGAGTCGGCCAAGCGAGCTGTTGTGTGTGGGGATGAACGACCTTGTGACGAGGAACATCCCTCGAGGCGAAGCGACCTGGATGCATCTCACCGGTACTGAGTGCACGGGCTTGACTACGTCGATTGACCGGAAGCGGTGGTACCGAGCTTCGGCTGGCTTCTGCCGCGCGAGTTTGCGCCTCAAGCGGAATACGGGTCGATCGGGGGTGAACTTGATTCGGTACTTGGGCCCCTTGTCGACGCCATAGAGAGTCGCGCGGCCCACCGTCTTCATCGGTCGGAAGCCCAGGCTTGCTGCGAGCTCGACGACTGCGTCCGCCAGGTTCTCCCTAGTGCTCGTGAACTCGCATCGTCCTGCGATGTCATCTACGAAGCCATCGGTGTCCATCAAGCCCTGCAGCAGGGCGAGTCGCTGCGCGGAACTTGCTTCCAGATAGGGGCGGGGCACGAACTTGCCGTCGAACATGCCCATGGTCCGCAGGCGGCTCGAGATTGAACCGTTTCGGGCGTACCGACCGGAGGTGGCATCGCGGGTGTGACCGGCCATGCCAACGCGATACGCATGAGGCGCATATCCCACAGGTGCGTAGGCGAAGCCGTCACCGCTGATCTGCTCGAGGATCTCCATGTCGACGCAGGTGATCTCGGCTTTGGTTGTGGTCCCATCGCCCAACCACGCCCCGAAGGTGTAAGGCTCGATCGGAAGGTCGAGCCGGGCGGGATACTCGACAGGCCCCGGAAGAGCGACCTGGTGATTGTTCTCGCCGTTTGCGCGCCGAGTGCGCGCAATCTCCTCTGTGGTGCGTATCCGGGCCACGCGCCTGCCGTTAGTGCGACCGGCCTTGTCGACCGTGACCCACTGGTGCTCGGCGTCAGCTGTGATGCGCGCGCCGTCCGAAAAGAGCAACTCGTAGCAAGGGCGATCGAGCATTGGTGCCGTAACGGCCACGATCTTGGTCGGGTGACCGGCTTCATCGAATACGTAGTCGTCGACATCGAGTTCGCCCATGGTGCGCCAGCCGTTCGGAGTTGGAATCGGTGTGTCTAAGGCAAGCGCTTTCCCTTCGAGTCTCGAGACGAGGTCGTCGGGCAGCTCGACCCACTCGAGCGTCTGGCCCAGGACGAATTCGCTCGGGTGGAGGATGAAGGGCTCGTCGTCCTTGATCGTGACCAGCTCGGTCAGGTCGGGCTGAGATGCCCGGACGTCGATGTAGGGGTACCGATTGTTCCGGAAGACGCGGAAGTCGGCGTCAAGGTGAAGGTCGACCGACGACGGCTGAAGGCAGCTCTGGTCATAGGGATCGATGCGAATGCGACCCGCCTGCATGGCGGCGCGAATGTCGCGGTCGGACAGGACAGACATTGGCCCGATTATCGGTGACGGAGCGGCGTCAGTGCTCGCCGAAAAGAAGGGCTACGATCGTTTGGCCGTGACCCCCGTTCGAACGAGAGGCCAAATCGCAATCCGTGGCGTTTTCCTGGCGCTCGTAGTTGCCGCAATCCTTGGCTTGATCGTGTTCGGTGCCGCCCAACTGGTGGGCGCCACGCTGGGCGACGGGATCCAGGCGGCGGCGGTGGTCGCGCTGGGCTACCTGCTGCTCAACCTGCTCGTCCTGGCAATCGGGCTGTTGTTCAAGCCGTCGAGTAGCTGGGCCGTAGGTGCAGCGCTGGCGACGCCGGTGATCGTGGCCGCCATCGGTTTCGGCTACACGATCTTCCTGTCGTATCCGCTCTAGCGTTTGGGGAAGCGTTTGGCTCCCGCGCTGCCGCCACCGCCAGGGCCCGCCTCGGGCTCGACTTCGCGCTCAGCCAGGAGCGAGTCGACCTCCTTGCGCAGGTCCTCCAACCCCTCGTAGCTCTCGTACACGCTCGCGAAGCGGATGTAGGCGATCTGGTCGATCTCGCGCAGCTTGGCCATCGCCATCTCCCCGATGAGCCGCGACGGAACTTCGGACGAGCCGCGCGATCGAAGTGCAGTCTCGATCTCCTCCGCCGCTTTCTGCGCGGCATCTTCAGCCACGGGACGGCGGGTCAGGGCTTTGGCCAAACCAGACGCGAGCTTGTCGCGATCGAACTCCTGGCGGCCGCCCTCGCTCTTGATGACCGTGAGGCGCGCCGACTCGATCCGTTCGTAGGTCGTGAAGCGCGTGGCACATAGGTTGCACTCACGTCTTCGGCGGATCGCGGCGTCGTCGATGTCGCGCGAGTCGACCACGCGGGTGTCTCGCTCCCCGCAGTTAGGACAGCGCACGGATGGCAATACCTCGCTGGTCGCCACTACAGGTAGTGGCCTACGGTCAGGTTACCACTAGATAGGGGCCGATTCCAGCCCGACTTGCGCGAGTCGTGACCTCTGGCACTGGACCGCCAACCGCCGGCGCCCAGACGATTCCGCGATGAACACGCGCGCCTTGGCCGCTGCGCTGATCGTCCTCGCGCTGGCGGCGTGTACTTCGACTCCAACTGTCAGCCCGACACCCGGGCCTTCGGCCACGCCTGCGCCCACGTTGACGCCGGCCTCCACAATCCCCCCGACTCCATCGGGGACGCTCCCACCAACCCTCACACCAGGCCCAACCCCCACACCAAGCCCAATCCCGACTCCTTCGGCGACCCCAACGACAACTCCAAGCCCCAGCCCGACCGTCGCGCCGACCCCCACGCCAACAACAACGCCGAGTCCGACGCCAACCGCGACGCCAACACCCACCCCGGCCGCCTGGCCAGCACCAGACCGAATCGCCCGTGGTGACTTCGCTGAGCCGGCGATCGCCGTTGACACGAACGGCGCAATTCACATCGCGGCCACCGGCACGGGCAGCGACAACCAGGGCATCTGGTACCTGACGGACGCCACCGGGGCGTGGGTCAAGCAGGAAGCAGTGGCACCGTGGAGCTGGGATCCGGAGTTCGAAAGCCGCGTGGACGAGCCGACGCTCGCGATCGATCCCATCGATGGCTCCGCCTGGATCGCGTTCACTTACTGGCAGTGCGGCGACTGCATTCCGAATTGGCCGAACGGCATCTACCTGGTCAACAACGTGGGCGGTGCGTGGAGTCAGCCCGTGCAGCTGGCGGGCGACGGCGTCAACTGGCCGTCGCTCGCTGTCAAAGATGGGCACGCCTACCTCGCCTGCTGGGAGGCCGGGGACTACACGCATGCTCATGGAGCGATCTTCTTCAACACCGATGCCTCCGGAGCGTGGTCGGCCCAGGTGGTGGCCCAGAAGGGCCGGTCCCCACACCTCGTCCTCGACGCGGACGGCAGGGTGGGCATCCTGTTCGGTGCGAGCGACCTGCGCTACGCCCGCCAGAAGTCAGACGGCACCTTCGCCATCGAGCACCTGCCGGGCGCACCGGACATCGTCGGACCTTGGGTCCATTCACAGCTGGCAGTAGACCCCTTGAGCGGTGACACCTGGGCCGCATGGAGCGCGCCCAGCGATGACCAAGGGAATTCCGTCGTGTACGTCGCGACTCGTGGCTCAACAGGCTGGTCAGATCCCATCGCGGCCATCGCGGCCATCGCGGACGGTGATCTGATCGGTCTGGATGTACGTGACGGCGTGGTTCAACTCATCGCACAGAAGTCGGGCATCACCTATGCCAACGACGCCAGTGGGGCGTTCGTGGAACAGGTCGTAGCTACCACTGAGGCTTACTGGGGCACGGCCGCGTTTGCCCTTGGACCAACCGGGCGCCCAATCGTCGTCTACACCCACGACGTCGACACCGGTGGTGCGCCCGGAATTTGGTTCCTGAAGGGTCCGGAGGTACAGCGGTGAACGTACACGCGTTGAGCGTCAGCTTGGCCGTCCTGGCCCTGGCGGCGTGCACTTCGACTCCGACGGCTACACCGACCATCAGCCCGACGGGCACGCCTCCACCGGCCACATCGCCGTCGCCTGCACCAGTGCCCACGCTGCCGCCTACGCCGACGCCCACGGGATCGCATACTGCCACCCCGCCCCCGACGGCACCGCCCACGCCTATCCCGGCTCCGACTTCAACGCCCACGCCGTCCGCCACGCCAACCGCGACACCGACTCCAACGCCTACCCCTACGGCGACCCCCACACCTGCGGTCTGGCCGGCTGCCGATCACATCTCCCGCGGCGGGTTCTCGGCGCCTGCAGTTGCCGTCGACACATCGGGCAAAGCTCACATTGCCGCGACAGCGGCTGACAACGAAGGCATCTGGTACCTGACCAACGCGACCGGCAAATGGGTCA
>JBDTUR010000075.1:0-9540 GCA_040007635.1 Chloroflexota bacterium | reverse complement strand
TGCTCCATCGCTTCATCGCGTACGAACGTTGGCTGGCGGACCGGTCGGCCTTGGACTTCGACGATCTGGTCCGGCGCGCGCTGGCTCTGCTGCGCGACGACGCGGCCGCGCTGGCCGGCTGGCGAGCGCGCTGCGCGACACTCCTCGTCGATGAGGTGCAGGACGTCGATCGCTCGCAACTGGACCTGGCTGTGCTTCTCGCCGGGGAGCGGCGCGACATCTTTCTCGTCGGCGATGACGACCAGGCGTGGCCGCCGGCCTGCCTAGTTAGGCCGGTCTCGTTCATCAACCCAGGTCTATCGGAGCGCGTGTCAGCTCGCGTGACACACCAAAGACCTAGTTATCGGGGCACGCGGCCAGCGGCGATCTCAACCAGACAGCGCGCCATCTCGCGCACGACTCGAGCCTGGGTGGGAGCTATCGCGGTCCACTCGCGGCTGCGATGGCCGACGCGGTGCCGCTCGGCCGTGTCAAAGGCATACATCGACCACTCGTTCCGGCGCTCGTTGTGGGCCGGCCGGGCGATGCACCAGCCAGACGGAGTCGCGGCGTGCAGCTCCGCCCAGGCGGCTCCGAGCTCTTCATCGGTCATGTCGCGGAGGGTGCGCATCAGGCGTGTCACCTTATGCGGCGCGACTTATCGCCGACTTACGTCTAACTTTCCGGCTGCTCCTCGCTCTCAACTGGTTCCGCCAGTCCGAGATCCGGGACCGGCGCGTCTGCCGAGAGGATCCAGAGCCGCACGGCATTCGATGATCCTGGCACGACCCGAACCGTCGAACCGGCGGGGACGCCGTTATGACGAAAGTCCTCGTGCTCGGGTGCGAGTTGCGCGGTCTCCATCACGATCAAGCGTCTGGCGCCTAGCGGGTATTCGTTACCGCCAATGGTCACGGCGAATGGCCCGTCCTCGGTGCGCGCAAGCCGAAACTCGGGCCCCTGGTAAACGACCCGGGCCTCCTCGGGAGCATCGGCGAGGACGGTGATCTCGGCCGATTCCCATGTTGTCGTGACGAAGCCGCCGTTGACCAGCAGCCGTCCGATGGCGAGCTGCTTGAGGTCTTCGTCGGACAGTACCGGCCCCACTTTTGGCGACTTGCGTGCCGCCCACTCGACGAAGGTGAGATCGTCGAGCATTCGCGCGTAGCCAGGACTTGCGATCGGCGCCTCTGCAGTAAGCGGCTCGCTGCCGAGCCTCTCGCCTGACAGCAGCTTGATCTCGAGCGTGTTCGGCTGGGCGGATTCAGCCAGGAAACGAATGGCGGATCTAAGTGTGCGGGCGTCATACGGGCCGTCGATCCTCACGTTCAGCTGGAGGTTCATGCGGCGGTCCTGGCGGTCCGCCTCGAAGTGGAGATGGACAAAGCCAGTCGCATCGGTCGCATCAATGAGCCGACCGCGTAGCCCGGCAGTGCTCGGCCCACTGAACTCGAGCTCGGCGAGCTGCGTGCCGTGCGGGTCAACAACGGCAAGGATGATCGTCTCGGTCGCGTCTGGATCGGCCGGACCGATCTCGATGCGTCCGGTGAGCGGAACATCCGGCAGGACGAGCGCGTTGAAGTCGATTGCGACGACGTATTCCTCCGGGACGCTCACCGCTGTGCCGAAGTCGTATGAGCGCTGGAGCTGTTCTTCGATCTCCCGGGCCTCCGGCGTCTCCGGGAATGCGAACCGCATCGTGGCCCGGAGCGGATAGTCGATCTCCGCGCCTCTGTATCGGGGACGAGGAGTCAGCCTCGACGTCGTGCCGTCACTGGCGATCTCCCAGACGTAATAGGGATCCATCTCGTTCAGCTTTGTCGCCAAACGGTCGATCCGAGCGAGCGCGTCGAGCGCGCCTCGGGCAAGGCCAGCCTCCTCTTGGCGCGCGAGCTCGAGAAGATCCCTGACCTCCTGGTAGGCATCGCCCAGGTAATAGCGCTGGATGAAAGGCCGCTGCGCGAGCTCCGTGTCGAGCCAAGTCCGTCCGCGCCAATCGATGGGGAAGGTCACGAGCGGACGCAAAGTGTCGAACCAGCGCAACTCCGCCGGCGTGAAGTCATGCGGCAGCAGGACCTCCCAGTCGACAGGATTCAGCGCCGCCGCTGTCAGGAGCGAGTTCTTGATCTTGGTCTTCTGTGAAGCCTTGAGCGTCGTCTTGTAGCTCTTGATCTCCCGGGCGTGCAGCCCGTCGTCCAGGACGATCTGGACGTCTCGTCCGTCGTCGCCTCCCTCTCCGTTGATGCGTTGTGCGCGGTTGGGGTGGATGTGGTTGAGGAGCATCGAGACGACGTCCTCGGTCACCTTCGGCGTGATGTGGTCCCAGTCGACGGCGGGCATGACCCAATTCTCGCCGAGACCGAGCTGGCACGTAGCCGGTCACCCGATTCCTGTCGCCCGGTCATCCATCCCGGTGACACACGCGCGCCGGCATTGCGCGACCCCTGCACGGGCGTGGCAAGAGCGCGGTATCGGCTCACTCCATCTGATGAACCGCGAGGCGGTATCTGGAAGTGGTCGGATCATCGTCCAGACGACCGTCCCAGTCGGGCCGGGGACCGGCGCCAGGACGAGCTACGCGACCGCGTCCGCCCGCGTCCTCTCGCCGCTACGTCAGTCCCTGAAAGACCTCAACAATGCTGTCCCTGGTGAGTACGCGTCCACCAGAAGGCGCGAGCAGCCGGCGCAGCCAGTCACCAGTCGGGAGCTTGGGCTCGACCGTCGAGCGGGCCGCACCGCGCTCAGCAGCTGTTCCTGACCGCCACAGTCGCCCATACTCAAGCATGCGGTCGGCGAGGTAGTCGAAGAGAGCGCACACGGCACCCTCGTGAAGAACAGCCACCTTCTCCCGCGCAGCAACCGCAGCGTCGTCCTCCATCTCGGTGAGGACGGTTAGCAGGCAGCCCGACACACGCGCTCTAGGGTGATCCTGACTTTCAACCTGAATCTGACCCAGCAGCTGATTGAGGTCGCTACGGGGAACCCGCTGGCTTCGATCGCCTGTCTTCACCTCCCACATGCGCCTCTGGCCCTCACCACCCGCGACCCATGCCCAGCGCACGTCAGTCGCGCTGGAGCCGCCTGGGCGGTCGGATGCCACCCCGGCCAAACGGCCAAGGGTCAGTAGCGCCTCAGCTCGTTCGTTGTGACTGCCCTCCAGCATCGTCCTCGCGCGAGTCAGGCCGCGCTGAACCCCGCCACGCGATTCTCGAAGCCAGCTGTCCCAGGTGAGGAACACCTCTTCGTTGCTTGCGGCCGGCGTTGGGTGCCCCTCGAGATCAGCTAGGGTTCGGCGCAGCCGGACGAACCACGCTGTTCGCGGCCCGTTTTCCACTGCCACAGTGAGCGCAGATTTTGCGGCAGCCATAGCGCGCGGTCCGCCAGCTGCAAACCGAGCATGAGACTCAACGTAGCGCCAGAACGCACCGTGCTCAGCCTCGCCTGCCTGCTCAAGCAAGGCAGCAGCGTCGGCGGCCTGCTTGGCGGCCTGCTCGAAGTCGCCGAGCCATAGTGCGGTAGAAGCGCGAACCTCGTCTGTGCCGCTGCGGGTTTCGGCCGTGCCAGCCGCAACCCGCCCTGGCCGGCGAGCCGTTTGGACCGTAGGATCGGTTCGGTCGCCCGTCCAGAAGGAGCGAAGCGCTTGCTCGGTTGAGTCCATACCCTCGGAGTGCAACTCAAGAGCTTGGCGCACGAGACTCGACACGCCCACGTCCATGGCGCCGCGTACCGCCGGCTGCGCCAAGACGCCTGCGAAGCCTGGGTCGAGTCCGAGATAGATCGCCCAGTCGGAAGGCAATCGATTGGCCCGACCGAGCGCCTGCGTCACTCGCTGCCCGATTCGGTGACGCATGAACGTCGCGTCGCCAAGGTAGGCGACCACGAACCGCTCGAATTCGCTGCTCGCAGCGGGAATGCTCGGCATGATCACGAAACGGCAGATGTCGCCGGCGAAGTCCAGACCGTCGAATCGGCCGGCTGCGATCAGATGGCCGCCGTCATGGCCGCGCCACTCTTCCAATGCAGAGTCGTCGCCTGGTCGGAGGCGGAAGCAAGTGACGTTACGAGAACCGAGCGCGCCCTGGACCTGATCGGCCTCTTGGTGGCTTGCACAGAGCCAGGCCACGCGGTGCTGCTCGCCGGCCAGTTCGAGAACTAGATCGGTCAAAGGCTGCATCGGTCCGACTTCAGCGGTGGGGTTGACCACAAAGAGGCGATGGCCAGTGCTTCCAGCATGGAGCTCAGGCGGAACTTCAATTCTTGTGATTGGACCGATGCCCAGTCGACGCTCGAGGTCATCCATTGTGCCCAGCGTCGCGCTCATGTAGATGCGCTGCTTCGCCCTGCTTACGCCGGAGAAGATCTGGCTCGGAGAGTGATAGGGCCGTATCTCGATCGCAGATGGGCCAATCAGGACACCACACCTCTCGAGGCGACTGCGTAACTCCCGCCAAGCAAAGCGGCCCTCGTCCGCCTCCGCGAAAGCGGAATCATCAATCGCATCGCGTGCCATGGCGGCGACACCGGCCCAATCATTGAACGCCAGTAGTTCCGGCGGAGCGCTCCACGGGGCGGTCCCGTCCCGCAGCGCCTCAAGGGTTTCGTAGGCCGACGTATGGGCATGAACAATGTCGCAAAGCCGGACGTAGAGCTGCGTGTAGGCTGCGCGGCTAATCCGAGTGGAATACATGCTGGTCAGCGGTTGCTCCGCCAGGTGCGCGTCATCGAAGATGACCATGTCTGCGGCATCAACTTTGGGACTGGAGTTGAAGTAAACCCAGTAGTTCATGATCCCGAGTGCTTGGCCCTGGTGGTAGTCATCTAGCGCCGCGCCGGGGTAGTGACCGCCCCAGAAGCGGTGGGCGTCGAGCCCAAGCTCACGAGCCTCCACCTCGACCTGCTCGGCCAGGACGTTTGAGCCGGCCAGGTATGCAACCGACCACCCCCGGTCAAGCGCATGGTCGGCGAGTAGCAGAGCGATGAGTGTCTTGCCGACGCCTGTTGGCAATTCGATTGCCACATCGGAGGCGTTTGCGTACTGGCGGGCATAGGTATCGAGAACGTGCGCCTGAGAGTCTCGGAGCTCCTCGTATTTTGACGAGCCGAATTGTCCGAGGCGTGCGGCAAAGTCGTCGGTCATTGGTCTTTCGGTGTCCGGTCGCCGGCGTCAGGAACGTTGGGCGATGAGCGGCACAACCATTCCAACTCGCGCGTCACCATCATGCGGCCCAGACTACTTCGATGTTACGGCCCTTCGCGTGAGGGGTCGTCGATGTGCCACTCCGGGTGTCCTCTTCGGCGTTTCCTGGCGCTCCGTTCACGGCGTCGCCCACCCGTTCTAGATGCGGCTATGGCTGCTACTCGCGATGATGATTACGGGTCCGGCATTGACTGATGCTCCGAGCAGTACGGCGAGCGCAGCGGGCGCAGCCAGCCAGAGATGCGCCTCGCGGACGCCTTCGTCTCCGAGACGCCGAAGCTCGCGGCCGAAGTGGGCGGCCGCCGCGGCGGCGACGCAGTGGTCGACCTTATCGACCCCGGGCGCGAAACCGATCTTGAGCCGCCGCCCAAATTTCAACCCGGAGGTGGCCCGCGCTGCCGAGGCTCGATCTGATACGTCGCGCGCCAACGACACCTCGACCGCGGCCAACGACGGATCGCCCTCGAGGCGTTCCTCGCTCGCGCTGATCAGGGTCAGATCAGGGTCGGGCGCCATTGCCCAGCGGTCGCCGTTGCGATGGATCGCCGTCACCGGTATGCGTGCGACCAAAGGGAACGCCTGGCCGAAGCAAAAGGCGGCGGGAAGGCGGGCCTGAGCATCCACCTCGATCGGGTGACCAGCCACCCGGAGCACGTCGCGCAGGTCGTCTCGGGCCGAGAGCAGCTCGTCCCAGCGAGTCTCGGACGCCTCGGTCTCTGGCCGCCAGTCGACCAAGATGTCCGCATCAACCGGGTCCAGCGTGGCAAAGGTGGTGAGGTGGATCCGAATCGATCCACTCTGGCTCTGGGTCTGGTCAGCGACGGCAGCTGCGAGGAGTTGGCGGGCCACCCGATCACGGTCAGCTTCGGCGCCGGCAAGAGTTTCGCCATTTCGAATGTCGTCCGGTGACTGCTCATGTGCCAAGGCGAAGGCACCAAGCATGTCCGGCGTAACAGGCTCGACAAAGAGTGGGCTGATTCGGTACGGCGATGGCAGTCCCGCCCCGAGCTCGCGCTCGCGGCGGTCGTTGGCCCAGCGCCACTCCTTCCGCCACACAAAGTCGCTCCTGGCCAGGTGCTTTGAGCCAAAGAGAATGAACCCGCTGGTCTCCTTGTTGATCGCCCGGCGGACCATCGCCTCCGTCTCGTCGCCCAGAGCAAGGCTCTTGCGGTCACGCCATGAAGCGAGACCGCGACGACGCATGGCCGCCTCGAGATCCATCACCTGGGGCCGGGCGTTGTGTTGGTGGCTGAGGAAGGACTGGATCGGCCGCCTCATGCCGCCGCGTCGCGCCCAGCTTGGTCCGCCTGCTCCCGCGCCTTTTCCTCCGCATGGGCGTACTCGATGCCGTACCAGACGCCGGTTTCCAGCCAGAGCTCGTAGAAGTAGCACCACTCGAAGATCCACGGCAAAATGGTCAGAGCGATCGGTTTCCGCCGGTCCCACCCGGGATCGTCTCGGTGGTAAAGGCAGAGCGTGCGGTCGGCGAAGTGGTGCTTCGGCAGAGACTTGCCAGACTCGTTCACCAGTGGCGGGTCAAGGACCCGAACCACGGGCGGGTGGAAAGCGGTATCGATCTCGACCTTGAACTTCAACCCGCTCACGCGCGGTTGAATAGTGCCGATCCACTTGGTACCGGTGCGCTTGAACTGCCTGAACCACTCGCCCATGGCGAGGCCGTTCAGCAGATCGTCGCGCCTTGCCATCAGTCGCCGAAGAAGTGGTGTGGCTGGCTCGGGATGCCAGGCGTCGGGTTGCTCCTCGGGATCAACAGGCCACCGGCAGTGACCTTTGCGTTGCCGGCGAGAGCTTTGGCCTCGTCAGCCTTGCCCTGCGACTCATTGGACAGCCGGAAAACGTCGGATCCGAAGACGCGCTGCCAGGCCCCGACCGCCGTCTCCGCGTCGCCCTCGTTGGCGATCGGGTCGAGGTGTCCGATGACCGTATCGAGCATGTCGACAAACTCGTCGTACTCGGCCTGCTCCCAAGTCGTGGTCAGATCGCGCCCGAGGCACGGGTCGTAGATCGGCAGGCGGGTGGAATAGATCGCGCAGTCGGCCCGAAACTCAGTCAGCAACCGGTACATCAGGTCCGCGTAAGACCAGTCCTTTGACATCCGACCTGCCTTCCAGATGTCGTAGAGCTTAGCCTCGAGCCAGTATGACTTTGGCCGCTTGAGGCTATGTCGGAGGTGGCGCTCGCGGATGCGCTTGAACATCCGTATAGTGCGCTTCACTTTGCGCTCGTTGGCGCCGTTCATCTCGATCAAGCTGGTGGCATAGCCGAGCGGCTGGGTGTCATCCCAGGCAACCCACTCGCGATCGGGGATGCGCAGCACGGCGTCCGGGTCGTCGCCCCACCGGACAACCGGCACGCAGTCGATGTGAAACGCCTTCGCGCCGTCCTTCTTGAACTCGACGTGATGAGAGCGGCGGTTCTTACGGTTCGTCTTGACCTCGCCCTTGCCGTATCCGTCGACCTCGAGCTCCGTGAGGGCATCAGCGAGGTCGTCTAGCACCACCTCCGGTGCCTGGCTTTCGTACGAGGCATCTACGAAGACCAGCAGGTCCACGTCGTGGATGTCTCCCTGGCCAGTTTTACGGCCGTACGACCCCGCCAACCTAGTCACCGGCGCGCCGCTGACCGTCATCAGGCGGTCAGACTTCTCGAGGTGACCGCGGACTTCGTCTGGCAGGGTGTCGGCGAGCCGCTGGCGTTCGGCCGACGGCCGGATGAGCTTCATCATGTTCTCGAAGTAACCGGCCAAAGGAAGCATTGCTGGTTCTCCTGTTCTGCCGAAACCTGGTCCTCTCTCGCCCTGACGCTGATTCGAACGCGTGTTCCAATGATAAGGCATCCGCCATTGCGGCCGTATTGCAGGACCGTGACGTATCGGAATCCATTTGGGGCGAGAGAGATTCATCCGGCGTCGCCCGGGGACGACTCCCGGCACAGCGGCAGTGCCATCGTCCGATTTCCGAGCATCTGCCGGGCAACTCGGCGACGACGACCACGCCCCATGCCCGCCTCGCTTCCGTTCTAAGAGCGGCCTCGCCGACGCCGTCGCCGACGCCCACCGCAGCGCCGACCGACACCCCATCGCCCGAGCCAACGGCGTCTCCGACCGATTCCCCGGCGCCGACCGATTCCCCGGCGCCTTAGCCCGGCACTCGGCTCGCATCGGGGCGTGCCCAGCAAGACTGGCCTTTCTCACGTCGCTCTTATGTTCTCCTCATGCGGCCCGTCCATCGTGAGCCGGACCACTCACTGAAACGAGTCGGCCCGGCTCGAGCTGGTCGAACGTCCCCAGGCGTTCGGTCCGCCAGGCGAGCTGCACGGCACGAGGTCGGAGTGGCAAGCCGTTGTCGCCGCGGCTCCGCCGCGCGCGAGTTGAGGAGATACCGAATTGCCATACGCCGTGCCAAATGCACCTACAGCTCCACTGCGGCCGACCCTTCGCCGCGATCGCGTCCCCCGCCTGGGCCTGGCACTCATCGCACTGACAACGGTGCTCGCCGTGACCGGTCTCGAAGCGCCCGCCGTGGCTTTCGGCCGCAGCAACAGCGCCGTCTCCGCCAGCGGCAGCCAGGCGGCGCGTGTGCTGCGCATTGCCGAGGCGCACATTGGTGCTGGTTTCCGGATGGGCACTGAAGGCCACAGATACTTCGACTGCTCGGGCTTCGTCTACCGCGTCTATGAGATGGCCGGGTTGCTCGGCCGCATTGGCGGCAGCCGCAAGGGAGCCACCGCCTACTACCACTGGTTCCGAAACCGCGGATTGGCCAGCCGCTCCAATCCACACCCGGGCGATCTCATCGCCTACGGGGGAGGCAAGCCCGGCCGCGTGCCGCACATCGCCATCTACATCGGCAACGGTCGGGCCATCAGCGCCCTGAACCCGCGGCTGGGCGTTCGCGTGCACCGGGTGAACGGCATTGGTCTGCCGGTCAAGGCCTACCTGCACGTGCAGATCAGCCGCTGAGCGGGTCTGTCCCCAGGGCGGATCTCGCCGCGGGAGGAGGGAGCCGCTCAGGTCAGTCTCATTTGATTCTCAGCAATGGTGTTCAATGTTCGACCTGTGAGTGACGCCACGCGCATCCTCGTTGTCGATGACGATCCCAAGATCAGGACCGTCGTGCGCCGCGGCCTGGCCTACGAGGGGTACCGCGTGGTCGAAGCGGCAACTGGCGAGGAGGGGCTGGAGAAGGCGCGCGAGCACCTGCCCGAGTTGGTTGTGCTCGACGTGATGTTGCCGGGCATCGATGGGCTCGAGGTTACGCGGCGTCTGCGCGTTGCCGGAGATCCGGTAGCGATCCTGATGCTCACGGCGCGTGACGAGGTCAGGGCACGCGTCGAGGGGCTGG
>JBDTUR010000074.1:0-9541 GCA_040007635.1 Chloroflexota bacterium | reverse complement strand
AGCTCGTACGCCTCGGTGATGGCATTGCGGTCGATGGCGAACTTGGCCGCCTGCTGGAGATAGTCGATCGCCTTGTCCGTGTCGCCGGCCTGCTCGAAGTGGCGCGCCAGGACTGCGGCCATCTCACCCAGTCGGTCGGGATACAGCTCCTCCAGAGCCGTGCCCACGACCTGGTGCAGCGACCGCCGCTCCTGCTTGAGCAGCGATTCGTAGGCCGTGTCCTGAAGCAGCGCGTGGCGGAACAGGTACTCGAGCTCCGGTTGCGCCGCGGCCAGGCGGATGAGGCCGCGCGCCTCGAGCGTGTCGAGCGCCATGTCAGTGGTCATTCCGGTGCCTCCTCGAGAACCTTCTCCAGGACGCGCACCTGGAACTGCCGACCGATCACCGCTGCGACTCGGAGCGACCGCTTTGCCGATTCGGGCAGCTGGTCGATTCTTGCAAGAAGGAGGCCATGGAGCGTGTCCGGAATCTCAACGTGGCCGATCTGATCGGTCGCGGTCCAGTGGTCGCCCGCGGGCACGATCGCGCCACGGCCGATGAGCATCCGGATGACCTCCTCGACGAAGAACGGATTCCCCTCGGCGCGCGACAGGATGGCCATGCGCACGTCCTCGGGCAGCGACTCGATCTCGAGCAGGTTCGACACGAGCTCGCGGCTCGCACCCTCGTCGAGCGGCTGCAACCGGATCTCCGTGACGGCATCACCAAAGCCAGCCTTGATCTGTGTCACCAGGCGCCAGCCGGGCGCGTCGGTCTCGACGCGGCCCACGAACAGGCACAGCACCGATAGTGGCGTTAGTACCGGCACGAGCTGGAGCAGGATCTCGACCGACGCCGGGTCGGCCCAGTGAATGTCCTCGGCGACCAGAACGAGCGGACCGCGGTCTGCGAGCGCGCGGACGACGCGCGCGATTGCCGACACGTAGCGGGCCTGGAGCGTGGAGGGATCGAGCTGCAGGCGGTCCAACTCGTCCGCGCTGAGCGGCATGCCCAGCATGTGCGCGAGGTAGGGCGCAACGTCTTTCGATTCATCGCCAAGAAGCCCTGTCAGCCGCTCGTCGACCTCGCGCCGGGGCACGCTTTCGACCTCCGCGGAACGGATGCCGAGGAGCGACCAGACCAGGTCGAAAACGAGGTGATAGGGGAGGGCGCGGCCGTATGTCACGCAGCGGCCCTCGACCCACTCCACGCTGCCAGCGGCGCCGTCCACCTTGGCCGGCTGGGCGCCGATCGCGGCTTTGAGCTCGGCCAGCAGTCGGGACTTGCCCAAGCCTGGTTCACCCAGGATGACCGCGAGTCGGCCGCGGCCGGCGCGGGCAACGGCAAATAGGTCAGTGAGCGTCTTCAACTCCGCGTTCCGGCCCACGAGGGGACTAGAAAGGCCAACGGCCTCGAGCCCGCGTTTGCGACCCGGTTGTGCCTGCAATCCCACGACTTTGTAGAGATGGACCGGCTCCGACTTGCCCTTCACCTGCACGCCGCCCAGGTCCTCGAAGTCGAAAGTCGTTGTGACGAAACGCTGGGTCATGGCGCTGATGAGCACGTCGCCCGGTTGGGCTGCAGTCTGGACACGAGCGGCGACGTTCACCGCGTCGCCCAGCGCCGTGTATTCGTAGCGCAGGTCAGAGCCCACGTTGCCCACGATGACCGGCCCCGTGTTGATCCCAGCGCGGATGCGGAAATCGATGCCGTGCGTCCGTTTCAGTTGCGACGCGTATTCGTCGATCGCGCTGATCATGTCGAGCCCGGCACGAACCGCGCGCTCCGGATCGTCCTCGTGCGCCACCGGCGCGCCAAAGAACGCGAGGAGCGCGTCACCCTGAAGCTGCGCGATCGTGCCCTCATAGCGAAAGATCGCCTTGGACATGAGGTCGAACGCCTCATTGATGATCTGCGTCCAGTCCTCGGCGTCCATTGATTCGGCGAGCGTCGTTGAGCCCACCACGTCCGCGAACAGCGCGGTCACAACCTTGCGCTCGCCGGTGAGCTTGGCCGCGCGCATCTTCTCCACGAGCGGCGCCGGCGCGGCCGCCGCGAGACGCGTTTGCAGGGCAGCCGCTGACGCCTCGTCGCCAGCAGGCGCGAGCGACTGACCGCAGATCATGCAGAACCTGGCGTCTACAGGTGCGGCGGTCCCACAGCGGGGGCATTGCAGCCCCACGGACTCGACCGACATTGGAGGCAGATGTTACGCCGCCTCTGAGAGCTGCCTGGCTTGATGGGCCGAGCACGTCAAACGTCCGGATAAGCGCGCGTGAAGCGCCGGGTCTCAACCTGTCGGCATGGCAACCAGGGAGACGCGTCTTCAGCGAGGCCGCCGCCGCGGCCAGGAGTTGGTGCGCACGGTTGTTGGTGAACTGCGGATGGAGCGACAGACTGCCAACGTGAGCCAACGGGCAATCGCCAAGGAAATTGGTTGGCAACAGTCCGAGGTGAACCGGCTTGAGCGCTTTGGTCTCCCAAACGTGCCGCTCGTCCGGCTCGCCGAGATCGCGTCCGTTCTGGGCTTGGAGGTCAGCATCCGCCTTCACCGCATCGGCGACCCAGTCCGCGATCGCGCATCTCAAGCGCTGATCGCCCGGTTTGTTGGACTTGTGGCCAGCGCGTATCGCGTGACGCACGAGGCTCTACTGCCCACGGGCGACCAGAGATCATGGGATCTCTTGCTGCGGTGTGGCAGCGTCCTAATCGGGGTGGAGGCAGTCACCCGGGTGCGAGACCTGCAGGCGCTCGTCCGCCACATCCGGTTGCGCGAGCGCGACGGCGGTGTGGGCCACGTTGTTCTGCTGCTTTCTGACAGTGGCCATAACCGGGCGATGCTTAGCCAATTGGTCGAGACCCTCGGGCCTCGGTTCACAACATCGCGCCGCGAGTTCATCGCGGCGTTGAGAGCTGGCCGCCCAATTCCGGGATCGGGCGTCATGCTCCTGTAGGTGGCGGACGTTTGACGTGCGTGACCCATCAGTGGCTCAGCGGGCACCAGCAGGGCAGCGTGGCGCTCGTGTGCGGTGCGAACCTGACACACTTAGGCCATGCCCGAACGCACCGTCGGCGAGGTGGGCGCGATTCCATTCATGCCGGCCAACGAGATCCGCCAGCGCTTCATCGACTTTTTCGCTGAGCGCGGCCATACGGTGGTGCCCAGCGCGAGCCTCGTGCCGGCCGGCGACCAGACGCTGCTCTTCACCAACAGCGGCATGGTCCAGTTCAAGGAGACGCTGACCGGCGCGGAGAAGCGTTCGTACCAGCGTGCAGTCGACTGTCAGCGCTGCCTGCGCGTAGCGGGTAAGCACAACGACTTTGAAGAGGTGGGCCGGACAACACGCCACCACACTTTCTTCGAGATGCTCGGCAATTGGTCGTTCGGCGACTACTTCAAGAAGGAAGCGATCGCTTGGGCGATCGAGCTCCTGACGACTGTCTACAAGATCCCCTTCGAGCGGCTGGGCGCGACAACCTATAAGGACGACGAGGACGCGCGGCACTACTGGCGCGAGATGGGCATGCCCGAAGAGCGCATGGCCATCTGGGGCGATGTCGACAAGGGCGACGACCACAACTTCTGGCGTATGGCTGACACCGGTCCCTGCGGCCCATGCAGCGAGATCCATTTCGATCGTGGGCCACACCTTTCGGAAGGGCCGCACTGCGTCCCCGACCACGATGAGAACTGCCCGCGCTGGCTCGAGATCTGGAACCTGGTGTTCATGGAGTTCGACCAGCAACCGGACGGCCCGCGCGTGCCCCTGCCGTTCAAAAGTGTTGACACGGGCATGGGCTTCGAGCGGCTGGCGAGCGTCCTGCAGGGCGTCAACACCAACTACGACACCGACATTTTCACGCCCATCCACGCAAAGATGCGCTCGCTCCTGGGTCACGACCCCGAAAAGTTCGAGAAGGAGCGCTTCAGCTACCAGGTCATCGCCGACCACATCCGTGCGCTGACCTTCCTGGTGGCGGACGGCATCAGGCCGTCCAACGAAGGCCGCGGTTACGTCTTCCGGCGCATCCTTCGACGCGCGGTGCGCCATGGTCGGTTGCTGGGCCGCCAGGAGCCGTTCCTGGCCGACCTGTCGGGCGTGGTCGTTGACGCAATGCAAGTTGCGTATCCGTTCTTGACTGAGCGGCGCGAGGAGATACACGGCGTCGTCGCTGCCGAGGAGCGTCAATTCCAGCGCACGCTCGATGCCGGCGTCGTGCATTTCGAGGAGGCGCTCATCCCGATCACGGGCGCGGAGCGAATGGTGGGCGGAGTTCGCCCAGAGCAGCTGCCGCCCGACTCGCCCGTCCTGCCCGGCGATGTCGCGTTCCGCCTGCATGACACCTACGGCTTCCCGATCGACCTGACGGTGGAGCTTGCGGCTGAATACGGCGTCCGTGTCGACCGCGCGGGTTTCGAGGCCGCGCTGAACGAGCAGCGCCAGCGCTCGCGCGGCGGCAAGAAGACGGAGCTGGCCGACCACGCGGTGACCCAGGCGCTCTACGGTCAGGTCGCGGATCGGGTCGGCGCAAGCAAGTTCCTCGGCTATGACACGACATCGGCGCCGGCCAAGGTGGTCGCCATCCTGCGCGATGGCACCGACTATCAGGAGCTGGAAGCCAAACCTGAAGTCGAGCTCCGACTACCGACCCAGGCTGAAGCCCAGATCGTGCTTGATCAGACTCCCTTCTACGCGGAGGGTGGCGGTCAGGTGGGAGATCAGGGCGCCCTCAAGTCGGAGTCGGGCGAGGTCGTCTTCAGCGTGACCGACACCCAGCGACCGGTCGCGGGCCTGATCGTGCATCACGGTCTACTGCATGGCCGGGTGGCGGTGGGGGAGACGCTCACCGCCGAAGTCGATGCCACACGGCGAGCGCGGACGATGCGCAATCACACCGCCACGCACCTGCTCCACCGCGCACTGCGTAACACGGTCGGCGAGCGCGCCCGCCAGGCCGGGTCGCTCGTCACGCCGGACTACCTGCGGTTCGACTTCCCCCTGGAGCGGCCCTTGAGCGAGGACGAGAAGCGCGCCATCGAGACCGAAGTGCGTGGCGTGGTGCGCGACAACCGCAGCGTCACGCCCAAGCTCATGAGCATGACCGACGCGCAGGCCGCCGGCGCGGACGCGTTCTTCGACGAGAAGTACGGCGAGCAGGTGCGCGTCATGTTCGTCGACGGCTATTCGCGCGAGCTGTGCGGCGGCACGCACTGTTCGGCGACCGGCCAGATTGGCGCGTTCGTGATCACCGGCGACAGATCGATCGGCAGCGGCATGCGCCGTATCGAGGCGGTCACCGGCGACGCCGCCGACAGCTATTTCAGCGAGCGCCTGGCGCTACTCGACGCCGCCGCTAGTGCCGCTGGCGCGAAGACCCTTGAGCAGCTGCCAGCACGCATCGACGAGTTGAAAGCGAAGGGTGCGCGCGGCCACGCGACCGTCGAAACGGTTGCTGAGCCGCCAGCGAAGCTCGTGCAGTCCGCCGGGTCCGTCGACGGCGCGCGCTTCCTGTCGTACGCCGCGCCATTCGAATCGATGAAAGATCTCCAGTCGTACGCCAAGTCGCTTCGCGCAGAGTTGGGTACCGGCGTGATTGCCCTTGGGCTCGAGGCGGATGAGCCGCAGCTCTTCGTCACGGTGAGCGACGATCTCGTGACGCGCGGCGTGAACGCGGGCGCGCTGGTCGGCCACGGTGCACCGCTCATCGATGGCCGCGGCGGCGGTCGAGCAGAGATGGCCCAGGCCCGCGGGACGCGGCGCGACCGGCTGCCCAGCGCGCTGATGGCCATTCGCGAAGCGCTCGAGGTCACTTTGCGCGACGGCGGCAACAGGGAGAAATAGCCGAGTGGCCTTCTGGCGCCGCTTCCTCAAAGGAGCCAACAGCGGCCGGCTCGCGGCGTGCACGGCGCTCGATGTGGGCACCGAGTTCGCCAAGGCGCTCGTGTTCGAGATCGGGGCAGATGGAACGGCAACCGTGCAGGGAGTCGGCCGTAAGCGGCAGGGCCTCTCGCACATGCAGTCGGGCACAGTTGCCGACATCAGTGCCGTGGTCGACAACTGCCAGGTCGCCCTGCAGGAGGCCGAGGAGATGGCCGGCTTCCGATCGAGCCAGGTGATCATTGGCATCGCCGGCGAGCTGGTGAAGGGCTTCACCACGAGTCTCAGCCAGGAACGCAAGAAACCCGAGCAGCAGCTGTCGGCACGCGAGCTCGACGCGCTCATCGACAGGGTCCAACGCGAAGCACTCAAGGAAGCCGAGCGGACGGTCACATGGGAAACCGGTCTGCCCAACGTGGACATTCGACTTGTTCACGCCGCGGTCACAGGCGCCACGATCGACGGCTACCAGGTCACCAACCCACAGGGCTTCCACGGCCGCCACGTGCGGATGAGCATCTTCAACGCGTTTGCGCCACTGGTGCACCTGGGCGCGCTGCAAACAGTGGCCGGGATGCTCGACCTTGAGCTGGTTGCGATCGTGGCCGAGCCGTATGCCGTCGCGCGCTGCATGAGCGACGAGCAGATCGAGGGCCCCGGCGCTCTGTTCATCGACGTCGGTGGTGGAACAACGGATGTGGCACTCGTCCGTCAGGGCGGCATAGAGGGCACGCGCATGTTCGCGCTGGGCGGCCGCGCTTTCACCAAATCCCTCGCCGATCGGCTGGAGCTGCCCTTCGCCCGTGCAGAAGAGCTGAAGGTCGACTTTTCGCGCGGCATGCAGGTTGAGCGCCACGAAGAGGTTGCCCAGATCGTCGCCGAGGACATGGCTGTGTGGCAGGCGGGCGTGGAGCTGGTGCTCGAGGAGTTCGCCAAGTCGGGCATGCTGCCCGGCCGGATCTACCTGTGTGGCGGCGGCGCGCGGCTGCCGCAGATCGCCCAGGCGTTGCGCGACCCCGCGCTGGCTCGCGCGTTGCCCTTCGCGCGATCGCCCCAGGTCGAGGCAATTACCGTGAACGAAGTTGCTCAAGTCAAGGACGCGACGGGACTGCTCGTCGATGAGCAGGACATCCCGCCCATGGCGCTTGCCCACCAGGCGCTCGAGATGACAGCGAGCGAGGCGCCGCTCGACGAGGCGCTGCGGCGCGTGCTGCGCCAGATGAAGGTCTAGCGGCTTGAAACCAACCTCCGCAGTCGCCATCACGGGCGCTGCTGCGCGCGCTCGGCGAAGGACCGCTTGCGCGGGCCTTCGACTTGGCTTGCGATGACGATCGTCTATCTCGAGCCAGACGACGAGATCACGTCAGCGATCGCGCGTCTGCGTGCCCTGACCCACGGCGAGGCTGTGCTGGTCGTGCCGCCCGGATCGCGCATCGCCACCTCGCGCATCAACTTCAAGCTGCTCGCCCGCGAAGCGAACGAGCGCAAGCTCAACGTCGCCGCGGTGAGTGATGACCCGGCTATCCGGGCGGTCGCCATCTCCGCTGGTCTGCCGACCTACGACACCATCGACGCCGCCGAGCAGGCGCTGGTCAACTTCCGTGAGCAGGATCGTCGCCTCGCTGAGCGGCTGGGCCGCGAACCGGGCGCGGACAGTGCCAAACAGGAAGGCGAAGCGGCCGCGGCGCAGTCCCGCACGCCACTCTGGTCAGCCAGCCGCCTGTCGGACCCACCGTCGCTCGACACGCGCGTCATGCCCGTCGTCGAGGCGCCGGAGATCAAGGGACGCGCCGTTGGCAATGTCCGGAACGCGGCCTTCGTCGAGGGACGCGGCGGCGTGCGCAGTACGGACCTGCATTCGTTCGACACCCAGGTGCTGCCCTCGGCCGACAGGGCGGACTCGCGCCGCCGCCGCGGCCGACGGATACCGGTCGCACCGCTCCTCGTTCTTGGCCTGATCGCTGTCCTGGTTGCGGGCGTCGCTTACGGCGCATATGTCTTCCTGCCCACGGCCACGATCTCGCTCGTGCCGGTTTCCGCACCGCTGACCCTCGAGACCTTCACGGTGGTCGCCGACCCAGCCACGGCCGTGGTCGATCCGGTGACGGGAACGCTACCGGCGCAGGTGGTCAGCGTGCCGCTCTATGTGAGCGACACATTTGGGGCCACCGGCGTCCAGGTCAGTGAAACCAAGGCCACCGGAGTCGTCCGCTTCCGGAGCGAGAACACGGTCAACGAGGTCAACATTCCGTTAGGCACCTCTGTGGCGACGGTCGACGATGTCGTGTTCGTCACTACCGAAGCCGCCGTTGTACCCACAGCCGACTTCTCGACCGCCACGCCGGGCACCGTCAACGTGCCGGTTCGCGCGGTGCGCTCGGGCCTGAGCGGCAATGTCGACAAGGGCACGATCACCCTGGCGCCCAAGTCGATCACGAGCCAGCTCGTGTCGGTGAGCAACCCGGCGCCAACCTCGGGCGGCCAGCGCAACGAAGCCAAGGTCATCACCCAGGCCGACTACGACGGCGCCGTTGCGACGCTGACCGGGCGCCTCGCCAACGCACTGGCGATTGCGATCGCGGCCCCCGACGCGATTCCGCACGGGCTGACGGCATATCCTTCGACCGCGACCCACGGCACACCAACCGTCGAGCAGGAAAGCACCCAAATTGTCGGCATGGTCGCGCCGAACTTCGATCTCGCGCTCGACGCCACCGGGGAGGTGCTGGCGGTCAACGAGGGCTTGATCGACCAAATCGCCGCCGCGCGGCTCGACGCGGCCCTTGGGCCGCTCCAGCAGAAGCTGGGCCAGTCAACGTTCAGTCACGCGGCGGGCCAGGTGGCCAACCGCCTGGTCAGCTTCGACGTGGACGCAACAGTCGCGACCTACGCCGCGCCCGATCAGCAGTCGCTCGTCAGCCAGGTCCGCGGCAAGACGGTGGCGGAGGCAAAGGACATCCTGGGCGCGTACGGCGCCGTTGACATCGTCATGTGGCCCGATTTCATCGACCGGCTGCCGGACCAGGCATCGCGCATCAGCCTGACGGTGACGCCGCCCCCGGCAGGATCGTGAGCCGGTTCCTCGCCATCGACGTGGGGGAGCGCCGCATCGGGGTCGCGTTGGCTGATGCCCAGAGCGGTCAGGTCAAGCCACTGACGACGATCAGGCGGGCCGATGCGGCGCGTGACGCGGCCATCCTGGCGCGAATGGCGGGCGAGCAGAACGCGACAGAGCTTGTGCTGGGCTTGCCGTTGAACAGCGATGGCAGCGAGGGCGAGCAGGCGCGACGGACACGCGCGTGGGCGGCAGACATCGCCACCACCGTTGGCTTGCCGATTGGCTGGCGCGACGAGCGCCACACCAGCGAGCGCGCGGAAGCCATTGCCGGGCGGCAAGGCCGCGGCCGCTCCGGCGGGCCGCCAACGCCGGCGGCGCGCAATAAGTACCGGTCACGCATCGATCGTCTGGCCGCGGCCGGTATTGCCCAGGCCGAGCTCGATGCACGCGCGGCCGCAGGCGTGCGCGGGCAGTCATGAGCGATCGTTTCCAGCCGCGTCGCGGCAACCCTCGCCCGCGCGAACGCACTCCCGCCAGCCGCGAACGACTGGCTGCGACCATCGAGCGCAGCGTGGCCGCGCAACAGGCGCGCGCCGCAGCCCGCCCAAAGAAGCGCGGCTCGTGG
>JBDTUR010000073.1:0-9546 GCA_040007635.1 Chloroflexota bacterium | reverse complement strand
TGCTGCTGATCATCCTCATGTCGGTCGCCTTCCGCGAGACGTGGTTCGGCCGGCTATACAGCGGACTCTTCCTCGTATTCGTTGCCATCGGCCTGACCTCATGGGTCACGGTGGCGCGGCTCGTCCGCGGTCAGCTGCTGTCGCTCAAGGAGATGGAGTTCGTCGAGGCAGCCAAGGCGCTGGGGGTGCGCGACCGCAACATCGTTATGCGCCACCTGCTGCCCAATGCCCTGGGTCCCATCATCGTCGCCATTACGCTCGGAATTCCCGGCGCGATTCTGGCCGAGGCAACGCTCGCTTATTTGGGCGTTGGCGTTCAGCCACCGCGGGCGTCGTGGGGCAAGCTCATCGCCGACGGGCAGCAATACATTCGATCCGCGCCCCATCTGGTATACCTACCGGCGATCATGATCGCGGCCGCACTCATCAGCTTCACCTTCCTGGGCGATGGCCTGCGCGACGCGCTCGACCCCAAGCTCAAAGGGAAGCAGTAGTTGGCCTCACCGTCAGGCAGCTCAATAAAAGAACAGAGCAGCATCGAGATAAATCTGGCCGAGCAGCTCGCGACAGAGGTTCGCGAGCGCGAGGCCAAGCGGGCCAAGTCTCAGCACCTGCTCGAGGTTCGTAACCTCTCGACCCACTTCTTCACCCCCGATGGGACCGTTCGCGCCGTCGACGATGTGAGCTTCACCCTGGGCTATGGCGAGACGCTGGGCCTGGTGGGTGAATCGGGTTGCGGCAAGACTGTTACAGCGCTGTCCATCTCGCGCCTCGTGCCTGACCCGCCCGGCAAGATCGTCAGTGGCCAAATCCTGTTCGAGGATCAGGACATCGTCAAGCTGCCCTCGGACGCGATGCGTCGGCTGCGCGGCAAGGACATCGGCTTCATCTTCCAGGACCCGGTCACGAGTCTGAACCCCACACTGACGATCGGCTTCCAGATCGCCGAGTCGATCCGCCAGCACATGAACCTCCCCAGCCGTGCCGCAAAGGACCGCGTCATCGAGCTGCTCAGCAAGGTGGGCATTCCGCGGCCCAAGGATCGCTACGGCGACTACCCGCACCAGTTCAGCGGCGGTATGCGTCAACGCGTGATGATTGCCATCGCACTGTCATGCGACCCCAAGCTGTTGCTCGCGGACGAGCCCACGACCGCGCTGGACGTCACCATCCAGGCGCAGATCTTGGAGCTCATCCAGCGCCTCTCTGACGAGTTCCGCACGGCCGTGCTGCTGATCACCCACGACCTGGGTATTGCCGCCGGCATGTGCGACCGGATCAACGTCATGTATGCCGGGCGCATCGTGGAGACAGGGTCGGTCGACCAGCTCTTCGAAAACCCGCGCATGCCCTACACGTGGGGCCTGCTCGACTCGCTCCCGCGCCTCGATGACAAGCGTGGTAACAAGTTGCGCACCATCGAAGGTCTGCCGCCGATGCTGATCAACGTCCCCGACACATGTCGCTTCAACCCGCGCTGCAACTACACCCGCGACATATGCCGTGAGAAGGAACCGTCATTGACCAGCCGCGACGAAAGCCACGAGGCGCGCTGCTGGGCCACCCAACCAGATGGATGGATCCCGTGAGCCAACAAATGCAGCCCTCGGCGCAAACCGCGCCCAACCTGGTCGAGGTCCAGAGCCTCAAGGTCTACTTCCCCATTCGCGCCGGCTTCCTGCAGCGCACGATCGGCAACGTCAAGGCCGTTGACGACATCACGTTCGAGGTACGCAAGGGCGAAACCCTGGGCCTCGTGGGCGAGTCGGGCTGTGGCAAGAGCACCACAGGGCGCGCCGTCATCCGGCTACGCGAGGCGACCGCGGGCACCGTCAAGTTTGACGGCACTGACCTATACAAGCTCAAGACCAACGAGCTGCGCCGCCTGCGGCGCCGGATGCAGATCATCTTCCAGGACCCGTACAGCTCGCTCGATCCGCGCATGACGGTCAACTCCATCGTTGGCGAGCCCATCGATACGCACGGCTTGCTGAAGGGCTCAGCCAAGCGCGAGCGCATCGCCGAGCTGCTGGAGCTGGTGGGCCTCGATCCGCGCTACGTCAACCGCTATCCGCACGAGTTCTCTGGTGGCCAGCGCCAGCGTATTGGTGTGGCCCGTGCCCTCGCGGTGGAACCGGAGTTCATCGTCTGCGACGAGCCCATCAGCGCGCTCGACGTGTCGATCCAGGCGCAGGTGCTCAACCTCCTGACGGACCTGCGCACCAAGCTGGGTCTGACGTACCTCTTCATCGCCCACGACCTGAGCGTTGTGAAGCACATCAGCGACCGCGTGGCGGTCATGTACCTGGGCAAACTCGTTGAAGTCGGCCCACCGGAGGTCCTGTACGCAGGACCCGGCCATCCGTACACCCGCGCCCTGTTGTCGGCCGTGCCGGTGCCGGACCCCGTGACTGAGCGGCGCCGCAAGCGCGTCATCCTGAAGGGCGATGTTCCGTCACCGGTCAATCCGCCTTCAGGTTGCCGCTTCCACACTCGGTGCTGGCTGTACGAGCGACTGGGCAAGCCGGAGAACTGCCGCACTGAGGATCCGCCGCTGCGCGTGCTGATGGGCGACCACCAGGCTGCGTGCCACTACGCCGAAGAGGCGCTCAAGACAGACGTTGGCGTGGCCCACGTGTCCGACCAGCCCATCCGGCGCGGCACGCCAGATGGCGCGCTGAAGTTCGCGCACAAGTCTGCTGCTGAGGGTCTCGACGTGCCGTTGACTGAGGGTGCCGCGGAACTGCCGCCACCCATCAGCGAGACGCCTCCTTCGGGCGAGGACAAGAGCTCCAGCTGAAGGCAGACGCGTACCTGCCGCGCGTCGCACGGAACTCGGATCGAGACTAGCTAACGGCTTCCTTGCTGCGCGCGTCGAGCTCCGCCCGACTGCGATCGGGGTAATGGCAGGCGGCAGTGTGATCGTCGCGCGTTCCAACCTGGCTGAGCGCGGGATCGATCGTCACGCAGTTTTCCGGCCGGCCCAGCTGCTCGTACAGCCAGCAGCGCGGACTGAAGCGACAGCCAGGGGGAATGTTGATGGGGCTGGGCACGTCGCCGCGCAGGATGATGCGCTGGCGACGCACGTCAGGGTCGGGCAGGGGGATCGCGGACATCAGCGCCTGGGTGTAGGGATGACGCGGATCCGCGTAGGTCGTCTCACGCGTCGCCTGCTCGACCACCCGGCCCAGGTACATGACCGCAACGCGGTCGCTGATGTGCTCGACTACGGCCATGTTGTGAGCGATGAACAGGAGCGTCAGGCCCAGCTCGCGCTGGAGCTCCTTGAGCAGATTGAGCACCTGCGCCTGGATTGAGACGTCGAGGGCGCTGACCGGCTCGTCGCAGACGACGAGGTCGGGCTCGAGGATCAGCGCCCGCGCGATACCTATGCGCTGGCGCTGGCCGCCCGAAAACTCGTGGGGGTAACGCCGCGCCTGGTACGCCGTGAGGCCGACCAGATCCATCATCTTCGAGACGCGCACCCGGCGCTCCGCGGACGTGCCGATGCCGTGGATGCGTAGGCCGTCGCCAATGCTGTCGCCGATGGGCGCGCGCGGGTCAAGCGACGCGTATGGGTCCTGGAAGATGATCTGGATCCGCCGCCGGAACGGCTTGAGTCGATTCCCACGGATGTGGGTGATGTCAGTGCCGTCGAACGTGATCGTGCCGGCGGAGGGCTCGATGAGCCGCAGGACCAGTCGCCCAACGGTGGTCTTGCCGCAGCCAGACTCACCCACGAGGCCCAGGGTCTCGCCGCGGCGGATGTCCAGATCGACACCGTCCACGGCATGCACCTCGGCCACGGTGCGCTGGAGGATGCCGCCTTTCACCGGGAAACGCTTGAAGAGGCCGCGCACCTCGACGAGCGGCCGGTCGTTGGCTACCTGCGGGGCGATCGAATCCACGCGGCTGTTCATGCTCGAGACGGCCATCAGCTGCTCACCTCCGCGGCGAGCGGCGGTGTCCAGTCGCCAGCCTCATCGGACGTGTGGTAGAGCCAGCAGCGCACCGCGTGGTCCCCTTGGACGGGGCGCAGCTCGGGATGGTGCTCGGTCGCTGGCGTCACGTTGTACTGCGTCCGGGCACCGCAGCGCGGCGCGAAACGACACCCCAACGGCAGGTCGATGAGGTTGGGAACGGTGCCCGGGATGGTCGATAGCTGGTCCTTGGGAGCGCCCAATGTCGGGACCGAGCCGATAAGGCCCTGGGTGTAGGGATGCATGGGGTGCTGGAAGAGCGTGCGTGTGTCGGTCTCTTCGATGATCTCGCCGGCGTACATGACGGCCACGCGGTCGCACATCTCCGCGACCACGCCCAGGTCGTGCGTGATCAGAACGATGGCGGTGCCGGTCTCCTTCTGAAGACGACGCATCAGGTCCAGGATCTGCGCCTGGATAGTGACATCGAGTGCCGTGGTGGGCTCGTCGGCAATGAGCAGCTCGGGCTCGCATGCCAATGCCATCGCGATCATCACGCGCTGGGCCATGCCGCCTGACATCTCGTGCGGATATGCCGTGAGCCGGCGTTGCGGGTCCGGAATACCCACCATGCGCATCAGTTCGAGAGCGCGGTCACGAGCGGCTTTGCGCTTGAGGCCGCGGTGCTCCTCGAGCACCTCGCCGATCTGCCGGCCGACGTTCAGCACCGGATTGAGCGAGGACGTCGGCTGCTGGAAGATCATCGATATGCGGTTACCGCGGATGGCGCGCATCTGGGCGTCAGACTTCTTCAGCAGGTCCTCGCCGTCGAACATGACCTCGCCACCTTCGATGACGCCGGGCTTCGCGATGAGGCGCATGATCGAGAGCGAGGTGACGCTTTTGCCGCAGCCCGATTCACCCACCAGGCCCAGGATCTCACCGCGTTTGACCGAGAAGTCCACGCCGGTCACGGCGCGGACCGTGCCTTCGTGCAGACGGAAGCTGGTGCGCAGCCCGCGCACTTCAAGCAGGGTGTCACCGGGCTTGCCGCGCGACCTGGATGGGGTCGCGCCAGCCTGGGCGCCTTGCTGCGCCGGGGCCTCAACGCTCATCGGGCGAGCCGCGGATCGAACGCATCGCGCAGGCCGTCACCAAGCAGGTTGAAAGCCAGGACGGTCAACGTCAGGAAGACGCCGGGAATGAACACCAGCAACGGTGATGTGAAGAGCTGGTTGCGCTCTTGGGCGATCATCGAGCCCCACTCGGCGGCGGGCGCGATCGCCGTCAGCCCGATGAACGACAGGGCTGCCACTTCCAGCACCGCAGTGCCCACGCCCAGGGTGCCTTGGACAATGATGGGCGTGATTGCGTTGGGGATAACCCGCCGCGCAAGAATGCTGAGTGAGTTGTCGCCCAGCGCCCGTGCCGCGGTGACGTAGTCCTGCTCCCGTACCGTGAGCACGGAGGAGCGCATGACTCGGGCGTAGATGGGTATGGCGACAATGCCGATGGCGAGCATGGCGTTGGTCAGGCCCTTGCCCAGCACGGTCACCACCACGATCGCCAACAGCAGCGCCGGAAACGCGAGCAGCATGTCCATGATGCGCATCAGGATGTTGTCGATCCAGCCGCCCACGTACCCGGCGATGGCGCCGATGATTATGCCGGCGAGGATCGACCAGATCACGGTGGTAAAGCCCACGACCAGCGATACGCGGGCGCCATACACGACGCGGCTGAATTCATCGCGCGCGTTGCCGTCAAGCCCGAAGAGATGCTCGGCGCGCGTTGTGGGGCACCCCAGGATGTGGATGCACGGTGCATCGCGCGTGTGCACACCCGGCTCGTGCAGGTCGAGCATGGACCTTGTTTCCGGGTACGGCGCGATGAAGTTCGCAAACAGCGCGATGCTGAAAAGTAACGCAAGGATGATCAGTCCGACAAGTGCCGAGCGCTGACGCAGGATGCGGCCGATGTTGGCGCGCAGACCGGTGACCGGACGCGCGGACGTTGCCTGTGCCTGGATCTGGCCGGCGTCGAGACCCAGGCCCGTTGTGCTCACGAGAATCGTACCCGCGGATCCAGGAAGCCGTAGCTGATGTCAACGACGAGGTTGACCGCGACGTAGATCAGCGCGACAAGGAGGGCCATGCCCTGTATGACGATGTAGTCGAAGCCGGTGATCGATTCGTAGATGGTGCGGCCGATGCCTGTCAGGCCGAAGATCGTCTCCGTCAGGACGGCGCCTGATAGCAGCGCGCCAATGGACAGGCCGATCACGGTGACTACCGGCAGCAGCGCGTTGCGCAGGCCGTGGCGAAACATCACGATGCGCGGCCGCATGCCCTTGGCGCGGGCCGTCCGAACGAAGTCCTGGCCCAGCACCTCAAGCAGGCTGGAACGCGTCATTCGGGCGATGATCGCCATGGGGATCGTGCCCAGCGCGACGGCGGGCAGGATGAGGTGGCGGATGGCATCAAAGAAGAGCCTGCTGTTGAGCGTCAGAAGTCCGTTCACCGTGTACATGTTGCCGATGAAATCGAGAACGGTGCGGACCGGCCCCGAAAGTTTGGGCATGCCCCATGCAACGGCTATGGGCAATGGCTGGAATCCGGGCGAGAGTCGACCGGTAGGTGGCAGCGTCAGAAACGAGTCCTTCAGCACGACGGCGAAGACGTAAGCGAGGAACAGACCTAGAACGAAGACCGGGACCGACACCCCCAGGTTGGCGATCATCATCGTGCCCACGTCACCGATGGAGTTGCGCTTGTATGCACTGATGATGCCCAGGGTGATGCCCACCGTAGTCGCGAAGAGCAGGGCGTAAAAGGTCAACTCAACGGTCGTCGGCATGCGCTCGACCAGGATCGTGGTGACGGGCCTGCCGTCCCTGATCGACTCACCAAGGTTGCCCGTGAGCAGGTCCCTGGCGTAGGTGACGAACTGGATAGGCAGGGGATCGTTGAGCCCGAACCTGGCGCGGAACTGGAAGCACGTCGCAGGCGACGCCTTCTCGCCAAGGGCGGCGATGCAGGGGTCGCCAGGGACAACGCGGGCCAGGATGAACACGATGGCAACTACGCCGAGCAGCACCGGAATGCTGGCCAGCAGGCGGCGAATGATGAAACGGATCACTCGATCGTGCCCCTCGGCAGGGTGGTTTGGTTGCGGATATTAAGCGAAGGGGCGCCGGCTTTCGCCGGCGCCCCTCCTGGTAGTACCTAGTCCTGCTTGGCTACGGAGTAACCGGGCAGGGATCAGTGTTGGCCAGACCGCATGGGCCGGGCGGGTTGAGCTCCCCACCCCACAGGCCGCCCCAGTACTCGAATGTACCGGTGTTGCCAACGTGGAGGGCGCTCGCAGCATCCCACTGGGCCGCGAACGATGCGATCACGTCCTTGGCCTCGAACGTAGAGCCGTCGTGGAAGGTCACGCCATCACGAAGGTGGCACGTCCAGACCGACAGGTCGTCATTGGCATCGCAGCTTGTAGCCAAGCTGGGTTCCACTTCCGAGCTGTTGATCTTGAAGCCATACAGCGACTGCATTGACTGCTCGCACGCGCGGAGGCTCTCGCCGTCCGTCTCGTCGGCGCAGTAGAGGCCGATTGGCTCGGCGTTCTGCGTGAAGACGATCTGATCGCCGCCATCTGGCGGAGTCATCGCGAAGAGCAGCTCGTTGCTCAACGGCGACGCCTGCGCCCCGTCGACACCGGCGAGGTAAGCATTGGCGAAACCGCTGTGCGAGATCGGCACCATGGGCACGTTGGCGATGATCGCGTTGTTGGCCTCTGTGTAGGCCGCCTCGCGATCAGCGTCGCTTGAGCTTGATGCGCCGGTCTTGAGCGGGTCGAAGATCTCGGGGTAGCAGTCGCCGAAGGCGCTGGTGCACCCCGAGCCGAAGTGGTAGTCGAGGAAGTTGGTCACATCGGGGTAGTCAGCGCCCCAGCCGAGCAGGAAGAGACCTTCCAGCGCGCCGGAGTTGGCGTTGCCGATGAAGGTGCCCGACAGCTGCTCGTCAAGCGTCACGCGTACGTCGATCGCAGCGAGCTGTTCCTTCATGTCCGTCGCCACGTCGATCGGGAGCGGCAGGTAGCCGCGGGCCACGTTGCGATAGGACAGCGTCGTGTCGATGCCGGCGCCGTTAGTGGCGTCGTCGATCATCTGCTTGGCCGTCTCGACGTTCGTGTCCGGCCAGTCATCGCCGGTGCATGCGAATGCGATCGAGCAGGGGGTGAAGTGGGTCGCGACCTCTGAGCCAGGTGGCTCGTACTGGTCGACGATGCGCTGCCGGTCGATGCCGATGGCGATCGCCTTGCGCACATCGAGGTTGTCCCACGGTGCGAAGTTATGGTTCATGCCCAGGTACAGGGTGTTCAACCCACCCTGCTGCAGCAGCTGCAGGTTGGGATCGCCCGAGACAGTCGCGAAGTCAGTGGGTCCGACGTTGGTGATGCCCATCGTCGTCCCGGCCTGGAGCTCCTGGAGACGCCCAGCGGGTTCAATGATCCACTTGAGGACTGCGGTCGCCGCAACGGCCGGATCGCCCCAGTAACCGTCGAATCGGCTGAAGTCGAGTTCGCTGCCACGCTGCCACTGGTCGAGCTTGTACGGCCCGGTGCCGTTCATGCCGTCCTTCAGGTCGCCCGCGGCGGCATGCTGGATGAGGTAATCGCTGTCGTTGATGCCGAACACAGAGAACGCGACCTTCGAAAGGAACGCGACGTCCCCAGCGCAGAGCGTGAACACGACGGTGTGATCATCGGTCGCGGTGATCGACTTGACCGTGCCCGAGTAAGGCCGGCCGTTCCAAGTGCCTGCCGCACAATCGATGGGATCGCCGTAGTTCGGGTACGAGTCGGTGATGGAATTCGGCTCGCTCGCGGCGACTACTGAATCCGGATACGGAGTGCCGGTCGGCGCTGCTGACGGGCTGGCCTCGGGGCTGCCCGAGGGGCTGGCCTCGGGGCTGCCCGACGGGCTCATGCCCGGGGTACTGCTGGGAACCGAGCTCTGGCCCGGCGTGCCCGAGGCGGTCGGGGGGTTGGTCGCTGCGGGCGTCGTGGCGGGCGACGGCGTTGCGGCCGGGCCTGCACAAGCGACGAATAAGATCGCCGCGACCATCGTCATAGCTGATCTGGTCAGCCATGCTGGTCGTTGGACCATACGGGTTCTCCTCCTAATATCGACTGGCTGACCTTGCCGCAACACTCCCGAGGACCACATGGTCCTCTTGCTCGGTGACCGCGCATGGTGCGACGGCCCACTTGTCAGACAGGTCGCGGAAGGCTAGCACCGTGGTGCGGCCCTTGACCATTAGGTTTAGCCCACTTAACCCACGCCGCTACCATCGCCACATGGTTGAGGGAAGAGCGCGGTGAGGCGGCTCAAAGTGGGCCGGGGTCAGATCGCGCCGGGCCTGGGACGCGTGGCCGGCGTGCCGCAGGACTCGGACTAAAGCGTGCCCACTTACGAATTGCCCCAAGAGCTGCTCATCGATACGGCCATCGCGCGCCGGATCATCGGCGAATTCATCCGCGGCATCTTGGGCCAGACGGGCTTTGAACGCGTCATCCTGAACCTGTCCGGTGGACTCGACTCCGCCCTGGTGGCGTACCTCGTGGC
>JBDTUR010000072.1:0-9643 GCA_040007635.1 Chloroflexota bacterium | reverse complement strand
CGCGGGCCATCATGCCCACGCTCATGGACGGCACGTCGTCATTCCCGTCGCGGCCAGAGATGGAGGCCAATCTCGCCGCGTTCGCAGAGCGCGCCGGGTTGGCCGTGCGCTACGAGTGCCGCTGGGAGGCCACGCGGCGCGACGGTGATCGCTTCGTTCTCTCGACGAGCGACGGCGAGTACCGCTGCAAGATCGCCATCTTCGCAGTGGGCATCGCCGAGCCATATCTGCCCGATACGCGTGGCTTTGACCTGGTGTCGCACTACGTCGATACGCGTCCGGCAGAGACATATGCGGGCAAGCGGCTTTTCATCATTGGCAAGGAGAACTCCGGGTTCGAGCTGGCGACGGGCTTGCTGCAATGGGCACAGCGCATCGTCCTCGCGTCACCGCGACCAGCCAAGTTGAGCGTCAACACGCACTCGCTGCTCGGCGTCCGCGCGCGCTACGTCCTGCCGTTCGAGGACCAGAACCTGGGCGGCGGCGTCTTCATCTTGAACGCCTCGATCGACCGCATCGAGCACGCGCCCGGTGGCGGCTTGCGCGTCTTCTGCATCCGTTCGGAGAATGGCCAGGAGCTCAGCGTCGAGACCGACGAAGTCATCGCCGCCACCGGGTTCCAGTGTCCGCTGCGCGACCTGCCCGACCTGGGCGTCGCGGTCTTTGGCCGGAGCGGCCTGCCGGCTATGACCAACTACTTCGAGAGCGCCACCGTGCCGGGCATCTACTTCGCGGGCACGATCGGCCAGGGCGTATCAGGGATGAAGAAGTACGGCCTGCCGGCCAACTCGGGCGCGGTTCACGGGGCGCGCTACAACGCCCGGGCGATGGTCCACCACGTGGCGACGACGCACTTTGGGATGGAGTTGGCGCGCCCCCCGGTCGAGCCCGACGCGCTGGTCGACCTGCTCCTCATGGAAGCGACCCGCGCGCCCGAGCTCTGGAACCAGAAGTCATACCTCGCCCGCGCCTTCTCACTCGACGCGGGTCAGGGCATTCGTGATGAAGGCATCACGCCGCTCGCCCAGTTCGTGGACGAGGAGGGTCCCGCCGCGGTTGCAATTGCGGTCGAGACCGACGACACGGGCGACATCCATCCGGCCGTGTACGTGCGGGCGGCCGGCAAACCTGCGGTCGAGACACTGCTTGTCTCCAATCCGCTGCACGACTTCCGATCTATCGAAAACCGGGCGCAGCTGGCCGACCTTCTGAGCGGAGTGACTGCCGGCGCCGTTCGGTGAACCTCGACCAGATCAATTCGCGGATCGTCGAGTGCCGCCGCTGCCCAAGATTGGTCGCTTGGCGCGAGGAAGCCGCGCAACATCCGCCAGCGCGGTTTGCCGGCGAGCGCTACTGGTCGCGGCCGGTCCCGGGCTTTGGCGACCCATCCGCGCGCGTGCTGATCGTGGGCCTCGCGCCGGCGGCCCACGGTGGCAATCGCACCGGGCGCGTGTTCACCGGCGATCGCTCAGGTGACTTTCTCTTTGCCGCGCTGCATCGCGCTGGCTTTGCCAACCAGGCGACGTCCATCTCGGCCGACGATGGTTTGCGCTTGAACGACCTGTACGTGGCCGCCGTCAATCGATGCGCGCCACCCGCCAACCGGCCCAGCCCTGCGGAGCGCGACAACTGCTTGCCCTATCTCGCCGCGGAGATAGTGGCGCTAGCGCGGTTAACAGTGATCGTCTGCCTTGGGGCGTTCGCCTGGGATGGTGCGCTCCGAGCACTCGCGGCCAACGGCCACACGACCCCGAGCAGGCCAAAGTTCGGTCATGCCAATGAGGCGCAGGTAGGCCCATACCGACTGATCGGCGCGTTTCACCCCAGCCAGCAGAACACCTTCACCGGCCGCCTGACGCCAGCGATGCTCGACTCGGTATTCGGCCGCGTAAAGGCCCTCATGGCTGGCGCTCCGAATTAACCTGGACGGAGCTCTGCCTGTAGTCCGTCGAGCATCCGCTGCAGCCCGTATTCGAACGCCTCTTCGTCAGTCAGCTCGGCCAGGTCCGCGGCGCTTTCAAACACGCCGGGAAATCGTCCGCGCGGGACGCCGCGCAGCAGTACACCCAACCGCTGAAGTTGGTGGCCGGCTGTTGGCGGCTGGGAGCCGTCGGTCGGTGGCTTTCGTTGCTCCAGGACAACGTGACCGAGGGTGTAGCCGGTCAGCGCCGCGTAGGCCAGCGCCCGCTGGCGGCCACCGAACCCAGCGTCAGCGAGCGCGTTCATGACGCCCTCCATGAAGCGCAGTCCCTCTGGCCCCACCGCCGCTCGTGTCGACAGCAGGCCCGCGGCTGCCGCGTGGCGATCAAGCACGACCCGCAGCGCTATCGCGTATGCAGCCAGCTCCGCCCGCCAGCTCGCCCCCGGGTCATGGCGAATCGTCGCATTGGCCTCCGCCATCAACTGATCAAGCAGCAGGTCAAGCAGCGCGTCCTTGTTGGGCACGTGCCAGTAAACCGAGGTCGCGCCTGAACGCAGTTCCGCCCCGAGTTTGCGCATCGACAGGCCATCGAGCCCGTCGCGGTCGAGCAGGGCCATGCCGGCTTCGATGATTCGGCTGGCGTTCAGCGAGCGCTTGCGCACGACGCGGCTCTTGGACCACCACGGGAGTTCGCCGCGTTCTGGCTGGACCGCCACCAAATCTCCTATATCGAACGGTGTGCGGGCATCGTACAAAGCCGCTGACATGGTCGCGAGTTATGGTTGGAGCATGGCCAAGCAATCCGGCGGCGTTGACGAGCTGCGCCACGACCTCGTGGGCGCGATCGAGCGCGGCGAGTTCAGGCTCGAGTTCCAGCCGGTTGTCCGGCTGGGCCCAGGTACGGTTGTTGGCGCGGAGGCGCTGGTCCGCTGGCGTCACCCGCGGCGCGGCACGGTGGCGCCCACGGAGTTCGTCTCCGTGGCCGAAGACGCGGGGCTGCTCGACGGTATCGGCACGTTCGTGCTCGACCAAGCCGCGCGCGCAGCGGCGACGTGGCCGCGCTCAGCCGAGCGACCGGGCGGTGTCAGCGTCAACGTCGCGCCAAGTCAATTGCGCGCACCCGGGGCCGCCGCGGCGATGCTCAAAGTGCTGGCCGGCGCCGGGCTGGAGCCGCGACTGTTGATGGTCGAGCTGACCGGCGCGGCGGCGACTGAGGCGCACGTCGGCGCTGCCCTCACTGAGCTGCGCGAGGCCGGCGTGCGCATCGTCCTCGACGATTTCGGCGTTGCCACGTCGATTGCCGATCTAAAGGCGCTGACCGTCGACCAGGTCAAGCTCGCCCGCGAGTTCGTGGCCGCAATCAGCGGCCCTGCGCAGGAGCAGGCGTTCGCGCTGTCGCTGATCAACCTGGCTGACGTCCGCGGCGTCGAAGTCGTCGCCAAAGGCGTCGAGTCGCGCGAACAGGCCTGGCGCTTGGCGGAGCTCGGTTGTCGCTACGGGCAGGGTTTCTTCTTCAGCAAGCCGCTCGGCGCGTCGGGCCTGCTTGCAGTCCTCCGCCAAGGGACGCTGCGCGGCTAGCTAGCCGCTCTTTTCCAGGCAACCTCGCTTGCCTGCCACTCGCGCACTCCGGCCAACCACTCCCTGTGCGGCCCGGTCGTGAGGCGGGGGTCATCTGCACCACCATCATCACAGACCGCCTGGACATAAGACAACCTCGACATTGCGACCCACGGTCCACGCTAGAATCCTCAGGCGACGGAGATGCTATCCGCCGGGCTCCGCCATCTGCGCCTCCCACGGGAGCCGTAGGGCCACGGGGACGGCGAGCAGCGAGAGGGAACGGGAAGAACAGTGCATGAGGGGTCCGCGGCACCGGAGCCGCGCCGCGCCTTGGTGCTCCACGACCGGGCCTTGGTCGTGGGCCTCATCGAGCTGACGCTCAACCATGGTCTGTTCCTTGTCCGGGCCGCGCACAACCTCGCCGAGGCGGAGGCGGTCCTCGGCGAGTGGCACCCGCATCTGGCCGTGATCGACATGGACCACGACGACAGCACGGCGATGCTCGAGCGGGTGGGTGCCTCGAACACCCTGACGCAGAGTGTGACGCCGGTCCTTGGGCTGACCCGGAGGGGCGACTTAAAGGCGAAGCTGCGGGCGTTCGATCTGGGCGTGGACGACATCCTGGCGGTGCCCTTCTCGCCTGAGGAGCTGCTGGCGCGAGCCATCGTCATCACCCGCCGTGCGTCGGGCTCGGACCGACCCATCGTGCCCACCATCCGCGTCGGTGAGATGGAGATCGACATCGTCGATCGCGAGGTGCGCACGGGCGATTCCGTCATCCACCTGAGCGGGATGGAGCAGAGCCTTTTGTACCTGCTCGCCAGTCGCGCTGGCCAGGTCGTGACCCGGGACGAGATTCTCGATGCCGTCTGGGGCACGGATTTCGTGGCGGAGAGCAACGTCGTGGATCGGCACATCCGAAGTCTGCGCAGTAAGCTCCAGAACGACTACCGCCGTCCGCGATTCATCGCGACGGTACCCGGCAGGGGCTATCGCTTCATCCCCACGTTTTCCAACACGGGTTGGGACGGCGGGGCCAATGAGGGCGAAGCTCCGACCCACTGAGCGTCGCCCGCCCGCGCCCCGACGCGACGGAAAGTGTCCTGTCAGCCCGGGAGGCACCGCACGCCCCCTTGAGCCGGTCCAGCGAATCAGCGGACCAGCGAGCGCCGAGCCTTCCCGGGCGGTCGTGACCGCCCGTCATGACCGCCCGTAATGACGTGATCGCGTCACCATCGCACCGTCGTCCTACGTCTACGCGCGCTCCGCGGACGCAAGAAGAAGGCAGGCATCGTCATCAAACAGGTCGACCGGACCGTCGTCACCCAGGGACCCAACATCGTCGCGCGCCAGGACACGGTGCGCACCGCGCCGAACGTCGCGCGCCCCGGCGGCGCCACGGACATCTCCACGCCGCTTCCGCGGACCGTGCTCACTGCCCTGGGCGTCGAACGGTCGGGCCCTTCCCGGACAAACCGTCGTGCATGTGCGTCAGGGCACCTGGAAATGAGCGAAGTGAGCGAGATGCCCCAGGTGGAGTGCTTCCCGCCGGACGACCATGGGTTCGCCGAACGCGTGGGGGTCTTGATCGCCGGTCCCAGTCCCGATGGGCCGTTTGCTGCCGGGATCCAGGCGCTGCTGCGGGAGACCTACCCGCTGGCCCGGATCTCCCCGCGCCACGAGCTCGGCTCACTCGACGTTCGGCTGGTGTGGTATGCGTTCCGTGACGGTTCGGTGGTGCCGGTCGCTGACGGGGACACCTCGTGAAGCTGCAGGCGCAGGCCGTCCTCCGGCGGGTGGACCTCGCGGCGCCGCTGCGCCTCGTGGGGGTCCTGATGGCCGGCGCGTTCCATCCGCTCACGGCCCAGGACGCCTGGGGGCCGCTGCATCTCGAGGTGGGCCTTGTGGCGCTGGCCCCACTGACCCCGGTCGTCACGGCGGACGCGAGAGCGGGCGCCGCCGAGGCCATGGTCGAGGCCCGTGGGCACTGGAGCGACCCAGCATCGGACAGGGGCGCGCGACTTTCCTGGGTGCCCATCGACCAGGTGCGCGACGTGGCCGAGGAGGACATCCATGCCCTCCTCGCCCAGATGAGCATCGCTAACGACGAGCGCACCGGTGCGACACCCAGCACGCCGCCCTACCACCGGGCGGCACGCGAGCTGGAGCGGCTCGCCTCTCTCGTCCTTGAAACCGCGAGCGCCGAGGAGCGCCTGGCCGAGGACGCAGCGCAACGCGGCGCGAAGCCTGAGGGTCACGCCACCCCAGGGTAGTGGGTAGTCGTCGCCCCAAGGCCTGGCATGCGCGCTACCCGAGGAGGTAAGGGTGGCATTGGCGCGCCCGGCGGGCGGGCACAGGCGTACGCTGTCTTAGCCGATGAATTCGACGGCGACCCCGAGCAGGTCGTAAGTCCGCTTGGCGCGCAGGTCGCAGGTCAGGAGCGTGGCGCCCGCATCTCGGGCGACAGTAGCGATGAGCGCGTCGTAGGCGGCACCACCCACCACTCCGGCCTCCACCATGTCGGCCACGAACGAGGCCACTCGCGCTTCCGACAGCACAAGATAGGGCGAGGCGAAATTGGCCTGCAGGTAGTCGCGGACCAGCGCGGGTCGCGCCCGGTGGGGTGGCGGGAGCCGGGTTAGCACGGAATAGCTTTCGATCGCCGTGTGGGCGGGCAGGCGCGGCCGACGATCGAGCGCAGCGACGGCTGCGCGGTGAAACTCGTGCCACGCGGCGAACCCTGCCACGACAACGCTGCTATCGACCGCGATCAATGGCGGACTTGCTCAAGCGTATCGCGCACCATGTCGGCTGTCAGCGGCGGCATCTCGACATCGGCCACGGCAACCTTGTGACGCCCGCGCCTGACGAGCCTCATCGGGACCGATGCTGGCTCCACCTCGAGCCGCCCGTCACGCGCCGTGATTTCGACCTCTTGCCCGCCGGCCAGGCCGAGCGCATCGCGCAATCGTTTCGGAACGACGACTCGGCCAGCATCGTCAATGGTAGTTCTCATGGCAGGAGAATACCATCGGCATCAGGACTCGCGGCGTCGAAGGACATTGGCGCGCCCGGCGGGCGCCGGGCACAGGCAAACCACCATCGTCCGCGTGCCGATCCACGGTAAGGCCGAGTGGGAGGCGTCGATCCGAGCGCGGTCGGCGTGATGACGGCCGTTCGCCAGCGCCCAACTCGCCGCCAGCTCGAGGTCCTGCGCGCCTACATGGCGGCCGGGTCAATCGCCCTCGCCGCCCACCGACTCGGCGTTTCGGAATCGACCGCCCGGCAGCTTCTCTCGGCACTGTATCGCCGGACGGGGTGCCTGAACGCGGCGCAGGCTGCGTATCGGCTCGGGGCGGGGCAGCTGGTCGCATGATCGGCCAACTCGGCTGAATTGTTCTGGCAGAGAGGAGCGATCTCAGGGAAGCGTCGTCGGACGCGCCGTTGCCTCCGAAGTGCCGGATGGATCATCCGGTGTGTATGGGATGGAGCCGACGGCCGCGTCGAGCTCATCGAGAGGCATCAGCGCACCGGCATCCGTGGTAACGACATTCTTCGCGCTGATCGGCCATGCTCTCAAGAGCTCGGTTAGTACTGGACTGTTCGCGTCCCCCACGGGACCCGGATTAAGAAAGAACAGCCACCGGGACCCGGGCTCCAGCTCCGGGATGTGGCTGTAGCGAATCGAGTCGCAGCCGATCTCGCCGCCGCGGACGTAGGCACCCTCAAGATCGGTCGGCGCTCCGCGTACGCTGGTTTCAACGGAGATCCGAACGTCGCGAACGATAGTAACGTCGTAGGTGCTGTCGAGATACTCCTCTGAGGTTGGGCGCTTGCCGTCTGGCGTGTTCCAGCGACCCGGGCCGTATCCTCCAAACGTGCCTGCAACCATGACCGCCGATATACGAGCGAGCCGTTCAAGGCCCCGGATCTCATCAACCTGCCACGTCCAGTTGATGCAGTCAGGAATACCCCACGGAGAACGGTCGGGATGTGGACCTGGCGATTTCTCGAAAGTCGGCAGTGGCGGGTCGGTGAATAGCGGCGTGCCATTTCCCTCATCAGAGGTCGGCCGCAGAGATACCTCCGGGCTCGCGCTGACCGGCTGACCGGTCGGGGCCGCGAGAAAAGCCAGCGACCCGCAGGCGCTGACCGATATAGCGCCAAGGACCAGCACAATCACCGCCGTTGCGCTAGGACGCGCGACTGCCTCGCTCACGGATAAGCCGCCTCCAGCCCCCACACGTCGCGCAGCTGCGGCGTCCAAAACATGGTCCCTTCCGCGTTGTCGTCGTCATCCTTGGCCGTGATGTGGCACATCACCCCGAAGTTCAGGTCGCAGTGGGTGAAGCCAAGCGCGTGAGCCCATTCGTGAGACAAGACCGGACGGTCGTCGAACCCGCTCGCGCCGCCAACACACCCGTCTCCCTCGGCGCCACACGAATGGTCATACGTGTACTTCGTCGAGATCTTCATGTATGCATGCTGTGCCAGGGCCGGCTGAGCGCCGTTGTCCAGATCGATCAGCGTCAGCCCGAAGGCGCCCTGTGTAGAGACTCCGCTGACGATGATGTCCTCTGCGCAGGTAGAGGCGCAGATGATGGTCAGTGGGCTGTTCTGCGAGGCGTAGTTCCACTTATCGATGATGTTCTCGAGATCAGTGCGCTCGTCCACGCCAGCCAGGGCAAAGCTCGGTGCGATCTCGGCGTAGAGGGTCGCCCACGACCCCTCGGGAGTGCCCCAGGAAGTGCACGCCGACGTGCTCGGGTCCGAGTTGTCGCAGCTCAGGACTCGCGTCCCCGTGCGCTCGCCGGGGTCGTTCGAGAAGTTGCTCTTCCACTGCGTGAACACGGGCTCGCGGCCAGAATCCTTAAATGCGTTGACGCCGTCGGCGAAGGCCCAGCCCTGCGACCTGACGGTCGGCGGCATACGACTGCCCGATATGATCACGCCGACGGGCAGATCGAGCTGGCGCGACCAACCGGAGTCGCCGTTGGCTGGCGCCGTATCGGAGCTGATCGCCGTCCCCTGGACATAGCAATAGCCCTGCGAACACGCATAGGTGTAGGTTCGGGCTTGTACTACTAGCGACGTTGCCGGGTAATGCCCGGGACCTGTCAGGTTGGTGACGCGAGTCCAGACCGTGTTGCAGTAGTGCGAATAGCGCGTATCGACGCGGGCGACGATCGCTCCGGTACCGGACCTAAGGTAGTAATCGCGCCACGTCTTGACGGTGTGGCTGCCGTTGCCACAGGGCGTACTCGCCGGATCAGTATTGTTGTACTGCGACGCCCGAGTAGGTTGTGGGTCGGCGGCCAATAGCGCCTGAAGTGCAAGACTTACTAAGAGCGCGACCAAGATAGCCCTCTGGATCAACGTCATCACCGCCCATCCGGCGGAAAGTCTCGATTTGTACCAAGGGGCCGTTGTCGCCCCCTGTCCCCTCGGACCCGCCGACCCGGCTCCCTTCCTGCTGCCGGACTACAACTACCTCAAGGTTAGCCGGCCTGTCAAACGCGGTCAGACTTATGAGGTCATTGTGAAGGTCATGGACCCTTTCGCACGGCCCCGGCTGGCCCTATCACTTCTGTTCGCTTTCTCGAACATCCGTGCGACATCCTGTTTGACGTCCGCCTAAACACCCCGTAGACCGAGGGACGTGCACGAGCGTTCCCCCATCCCGTCGCGCCGGGCCGGGCCGATCCCCTCCGCCCGGCCGACGCGCTCGGCGCGTGGATGAGCACCGCGACGGCAACGGGCTCGTTTCGTTCCGCGACCTACTCGCTGCCCTCAGCGGGCTGCGGGATCAATGTCGTCTCGAACCAGTGGGCTCGCGCCGCGGAGCTATCGGCTGCGATCACTGAGTCGGATCAGCGGCTCTCCGGTCGTCTCGATGACCTCGAAGCGATCGTGAACCAGCACGACGACCTCATCCAGCAGCTACGCGGCGCCAGAAGCCTGCTCACTATGGTCTTCGGCGTCTCCCTTCTCACAGCGGTGCTCGGGCTCCTGACGCTTGTGGAGCAACTTCGGTGATCGAGCCTGCCCGGTATCAGCCGATCGACAGCGACCTGGTCGACCTGGACGAGCCGGTCGAGCCTATCGACCCAGATCGACGATGCGACGGTCGCTCGTCTCCGCCAGCGGGCAGGAGAGCGGATT
>JBDTUR010000071.1:0-9827 GCA_040007635.1 Chloroflexota bacterium | reverse complement strand
GCGACGATCAGGAAGTAGCCCGCGTAGCCCATCGAGATGATCACGCCCAGCTCGTAGTCGAGCCGCTTCTGGAGTGGCTCGGTGATGTCGCCGTAGCGCTCCCGAAGGCCACGCTCGCACTCGCTCCGTAGCCATGACTCGACCGTGTGGCCGGCCGGGACGGGAAAGTCGGGCAAACGAAGCTGGCCAAAAGGCAGCTCCATGTCGACCATCTCGGCGATGCGCCGCGTGTTGGCGATCGCCTGCGGCTGGTCGCTGAAGAGCGCCGCCATCTCGGCCGCGCTCTTGAGGTAGAAGTCGCTCGACTCGAAGCGCATCCGGCCCGGTGTGTCCAGGTTGGCTGCGGTGCCAACGCAGAGCAGCACGTCGTGGGCGTCGTACTGCTCGCGCCGAACGTAGTGCAGGTCGTTCGTCGCCACCAGCGGGATGTCGAGCTGCGGGCTGAGCTTGATGAGCTGCTCGTTCAGCCGGCGTTGCTCGGGTATCCCGTGGTCCTGTAGCTCTAAGAAGAAGTTGCCCTTGCCCAGGATGTCCACGTACGAGCCGGCGATGCGCTTCGCCTCGTCCTGGTCGCCGCCCTCCAGGGCGCGCGCCACCTCACCGTTGAGGCACGCGCTGAGCCCGACCAAACCCTGCGCATGCTTGGCGAGGTATTCGCGATCGATGCGCGGCTTGTAGTAGTAGCCGTCGATGTGCGCGTCGGTCACGATGCGGCACAGATTCTGGTAGCCGGTCCAGTCCTTTGCCAGAAGAACGAGGTGATAAGGCTGGGCGTCGGCCTTGCCCTCGCGATCGGCCATGGAGCGGCGCGCGACGTACGTCTCGACCCCGATGATGGGCTTGATCTGCGCCGCCTTGCACGCCTGATAGAACGCGACTGCGCCGTACAGCGCGCCGTGATCGGTGATCGCGAGTGAGTCGAAGCCGAGCGTCTTGGCCTGGTCCACCATCTCGCTGATCCGGCCCAGGCCGTCGAGCAGGCTGAATTCCGAATGGACGTGGAGATGCGTAAAAGAGTTGTTAGCTACGAGTTCCAACGGCCTGAACTACCCCTCCCCATGGCCATCACGGACGATCCCGACTAGGGTAGGAGCGATCGTCGCCCTTCGCTCGGCGAGGGCGTCAGACCGTTGATCTGTCCCGAGCCCAGGTCGGTCGAGAGCGATCACCGTGCCGCCGCTCGTCGCCAATCCGGGCCGCACCAAATGGAGGAACCCGGCAGCGCCAAGTTCCCGTCGCGTGCCTCCGAGCATCGTGAGGAATGCCCGACGCGGCATCCCAAGCAGCCCGCCATGCCCGGTAGTTCTCGGCTGGGCGCACGATCAGGGATAAGCGACCGCGTTTGGACGTGCGAAGAAATCGCCGCCCTGGTCGACTGGGGCGATCGGTCAGTCCAATATGGACGCAATGACTCCAGCCGAAGGCGAAGCGATCGTGGGAATGTTGAGAGACCGGGACGGTCGCCTAACGCTAATCCATCTCGCCGATGGTCGGCAATGCCGTGTGTTCAACATTGTTTGGGGCCGCGACATGGCCGCTGAGTTCGACCACATCACCACCAATATCTCGCCCTCCGTCGAGACGGAGGCGATCGATTTCTTCCACACTGATCAAGTCAGACGTGTAGCCGATGCGGATACGGGGCGAGTTCTATTTGAGGACAACCCGTCAAACTGACCCACTACCGCCCAGATTGCGGGGGCGGCTGCGAGCCGGTCCCAGCTGCTATCGCGTCCGCGATGGTGCGCCGAGGCGCAGCTCGCGACGAAACCCCTGCCAGTTAGTCGTCACACCATAAATCGAGGTCATCTTCGGCGAGATTAGGCGTCACTCGCCGGACGCGTGAACGTTACGTGACGCGGGGCGGAGAGGTGCCTTCTCGCTCCAGTCCGGCGAGGATCCATGACGCGTGGCGTGATGCGGGCTTGATCCGGGCATTGGCCAGCTCAATCAAGCGCTGGCGCAGTCGTTCGTCGTCGAGGTAGCGCGCCAGCCTGATGTAGCGCCGGAACTCGCGTCTCGTCGGCTTCGCGATCACTGCGAACATAACTTCCGTCAGCCGATTCCTGGTGGTTTCACCAACGTCCCAGCGAGTAATCGTATTGATGATCTCGGCCTTCCAGTAGCCAGATCGATGGCAGTAGGGATCGGCCTCGAGAAACCGGATAAGAGTTTCCAATCCCGCCATGTCGCCGTTCCGGACTCGCTCCAGGGAGACTTCGACGGGGCCGTAGAGAGACCGGTGAAGCTCGTGAAACCAGGCGACCCGAGCTGAGTTCTCGGCTCTGTCTCGATTCCACAGTCCAATCCGCCACGTAAAGGGAATGCCACCTTTTGAGTGGTTGAGTGCGTCGGCTAGATCCGCTATCTCGCGGACCTCGAGAGGTCGATCGCGTTCGAGTTGCCGGTAGCGTTTGAGTTCGGGATGTCGAAGCACCCAGTAGTCGACGCCGAGGCGCTGCCACTCTGCCCAAAGGCTGTCGTCCTGGCGATTGCGCTCGTGTATTGCGTCGGCTTCGACAAAACGTTCGCGCGCTTCGTCGATGGTCTTCGACAAATGACACACCTCCCACGCTATTGAGCTGTGCCATTAGGTTCTCACGCTGTGCCAGGTCCGGTTCGGCATAACAGCTCTTCCTCGACATCGAGATCGATCAGCGACCCACTGAGATGATCGAGCACGCGCCCGGATTTACCCGACCTGTCTTACACAGGGGGCGGCCCAAGCCATCTGGCGGGTCGTAGAAACCGCACTCGACCGCGACGCTGATCGGGTCCACGTCATAGGCCTGGGGCGTCACGCCGGCGACTGCGGCACTTGGTGATGACGCTTGGGTTTGGATCCCGCCCGCACCTTCATGTCGTGCTCAAACTCGGACCTAATGACACGTGGAGATGCGTAAAAGAGTTGTTAGCTACGAGTTCCAACGGCCTGAACTACCCCTCCCGGTGCCCATCACGGACGATCCCGACAAGGGTAGGTGCGGCCGTCAGACTTCGCTCGGTGAGGGCGTCAGGAGGGTCGGGCTGGGCTTGCGTCGGTCGCTGCCGTATCTGTCTCGATTCGCTTGGCGATCAGCGATAGCTGATGCTCGAACTCGCGTTGCGCTGCCCCGCGATAGAGCCAGTTCCGCAGCGCCTGAAGGGGATGGCGAAGCGGCCGCTCGAGCCGCGTCTTGACCGTCACATCGACGCGCGTGCTGTCCCCATCCACAGTGAAACGGCGATCGGTGACGATCACGAGCATTCGCTTCGATCGGTCGTCCGTCCATGTCCAGGCATGGGTCGCGAGGCGATGCGGAGGTTCACGGAGCACCTGCTCGACCGTTTGTGTCCAGCGCCGTTTTCCCGCGCGCATGAACACGTGCGGCGGCCATCTGCTTGAGCGTCGATCACCTCGAAGCGCTCGGCGTGGGGGCAGGATCTCGACCGAGATCGAAGGTTCGTCGAAGACGGAGAAGACCCGATCGATGCGAGCTCGGATCGTGCTACCTACTTGGTGGCTCATCGACGGCTAGTAGGGATACCAGCGATACCAAGGGCCGAGCAAGTGCTCGTAGCGAATGCCATTTGTGGGCAGACCTGACGGGAAGTAGGCAATGCCCGCCTCGTCATCGTCGAGGATGCCGACGTAGCCCGTGACCAGATGAAGGCCTCCCCATTCGTTGTAGGCCGCGTAGATGGGGATCGCGCCAACGTTGAGACCGCCGTCGTAGTAGGCCGGCAGCTCGCCCGTCCGGGCGCTTTCCGCGTAGTTGGTGAGGGCTGGCTCGGACATCGCCAGCCTTGCGAGCCGCGGGGCGTTCGTCATTAGGACCCCGAACATGACCAGCACGATGGCCGGCGCAACGATCCAAGCAAGCCGGCGCGGCCTAGATCGCACGACGATTACACCAAGTAGCGCGAGCCCTGTCAGGAACACCGCCGCGAGACCGAAGGTGCCCGTGAACGCGAAGAACAAGAGCGAAAAGCCGGCGGCAAATGGATTGGCGACAATGGCGCCCCCCAGCAAGACCACAGCGGCAGCCCGACTTCCGCGGTCGTTGACGGTCGCGAGAAGAACGCCAGACCAGATGATCCCAATGATGGACCAAGCGAAGCCGCCGAATAGCCAGGCTGCTGTGTCAACAATCGGGTAGCTGGCCGTCCAGATAGTCAGTCCTGCGAGCACGATCGCGGGGGCGATCGCGAGCCAGTCCATACCGCGAATGCGTTTATCCCACACACCCATCTGACGCCCCGAAACGTCGGCTTGCTGCGGGGGCATTCCTGCGGCGATTGAGATTCGGCGCATGGTCACTTTGACCAGCCTTCGGCGCACCATCCAGACGACAACGCCGACTACTCCAAACCAAGCCAAGGAGTAGAGGGTCAGTGTCATTGCCGGACCTAACCGACTAGTGATCGGGTTCAACGCATACAGGCCGTCGAAAAAGAAGTTGATAAGCAAAACCATCGCGAGCGGAACCACGATGGCAATCGGAACTGCGAGCGCCAGGTTGGCAACAAGGATCCGAAGGAAGGCGCGCACTACTCGGGATAGTCCTCAGGATGGCGCCAACGAAGGTAACGGTTCATGAGCCGCGCCAGCGCCAGCCAAGGAGCAGCACGACGCCAGAACACCGTGGTCCAGTGCGCTAGCACGTGGTTCCACTCCGCCTCATCGAGATCGGGAAATCGGCCAAGCGACTTGTCAGCCGAAAGTACACCGACTTGGCGAACTCCTCCGTGATGTGGTCGGCGATCTGGCCGCGGTATACGCGCCCATGACGAACTCGCTTCGGCAGCGAGGTTCCGGCAGCGGTCGGAGCAATCAGCAAGCGGCCGGTCTTGTCGTGCCCCAGTCTGATGAGGCCGGCGTGGACCAATCGCTCGAGGCCGTAACTGACCGCGTCGAACGAGTTGCGCGTTGAGTCGCCGTCCCAGGCCATCGTGTCCAGCCAATCGAACAGTGTCTGAGGGTGCCCGAACAACCGTCGGCTGACTCCCGCCATCAGGACCCCGTCGGAGCTTGACAGAGGTCCGACGTAGGTCGCATCGACCTTTGGCTCAGTCATTGCGGCGCGATTTCACCACTAGCGGCGCCAGCCGAACGGTTCAGCAGCCACAAGGATCAGTTCTGCCGAACGGCGTGCCGAGGTCCTTTCAGGACTCACCGCCGCTTGCGCCGGGCTTTTCGCGCGCCGATGCGATGCGTTCCAGCACCACCCACAGCACAATCGCGTAGCCCAAGCCGCCGACCAGTGCCAGCACCAGTCCGCGAAGGTCAACCCACGGTTGGAACTGTCCGTAGTAGGGAGCGGCAATGGACATGCCGCTGTTCAGCGCGCCAACGCCCGTCAAGACCGCCGCAGCGAGTCCGACTACGGCGATCGCCAGGGCGAGCCAAGTCGCCCATACACGCGCCCGCCACAGCCCGAAAGCAGCGATGGCGTGGATGGCTGCCACCACGGCCACGACGACTCCGGCGAAGATTCCCCTCAACCCCGAGTAAGCGCTGCCATCTGCGAGGAAAGCGACCGCAAGGGCACCCATCGCGATGCCCAGCAGCAACAACACGAAGGCCGCCATCCGGACCGATGTGCTCATGATCCCGCCTCCTCCAAGTGCATCGCGACGGCACCCACACATACTTTACTCGTCGCGCTATGAGATTCGGACTCCGAACATTCAGCGAAATGGGTCGGTCTCAAGACCCGAACCGACAGGCGCGTTGCGCTCCGGGACATCGCGAACAAATGCGGGTCGAGACGTTTATAGGCGAGACCCGCCGTGACGTCTGGCATCGCCCCGTCCACACCTCGCATTGCCTCAGATAGTGACCGGCCTTATCCGAGTCGCCCGCGTGATCGAACTTGACGCGAGATCTAACTCTTACGACCATCTAACCAAGAGGAGGCCCGAACTGCACCTCTAGGAAGTAGACGTAGCCGTCCGGCGGAGTCCAGTCCGGATTGCCCAACTCTTCGACGGCGGTCGTGGCCTCGGCGTCGAGCGACCAGCGCTCGGAGGCGGCCACATAGATGGTGAGATCACCGTCAAGGGCGTCGATCTGAGTCAGGATCTGCCGCAGCTTCATCGGCCAGATCGCCGTTGGTCCAACAACTTGCGGAACACTTCCAGGCCGATGACTTCCACCCTGTTGGGATCAAGCACGTCCTCGAGCGTTACAAGGTCTGTCTCCGGATCGAGTCGGACATTGAAGACATTGAACCTTAGGTAAGCAGGGCGCTTGGCTTCGAGTTCGCGAAGGAGCAATCCGCGAACGTAGGGCTCCAGCTCATTGGCAAGAAACTCGTCGATAAGCGGCATCCTCACATCCTAAGTCAGGGTTATGCGTGCGGCTCGATAGACCTCGTCGGCGTCGCTAGTGGTCGGTTTGACAGGGCGATAAAGTCTGGGCGTGGACGAAGAGTCACGGCCTACTCCCGCGCAAATCAAGCGAGCGGAGGAGCTTCAGCGCTCGCTCGTATCGTTCGTGGAGAGTTTCCGGGGGCGTGTAAGCAACGAACAGGTGGATCGTTAGGTGGAACTCGTCCAACACAGCGAAGGCCCGACTGCAATCTCGATGCTGGCCAACGACCTGCCGAGGGACTCCGTCCGCGTGACCAACAAGGAGCGCGAACGCATTAAAGCGGAGCTGCGCTACTCGCCAGAGGAGTGGCGGTTCGTGCCGGACGAGTATTTGCCGGACGGCCTGACAGACTAGTCGAGCAGCGCGGCCACTCCTCGCACGTCCGAACGTGGGTAGTGGGTCCAGTTTGAGTTTGAGAGACGGGGCCATCTAGGATAGGAGGATGCCCTCTCGAAAGAGCGCAGAACGAGACCGGCGGCTCATCGCGGCCGGTGAGCCCCCTTGGGGAAATGTTCTGCCGGGGACCGATGAAGTGGAGTACTTCGTGGTGGACCTACCGACGACGCTCCTCCGGACCGTCGCGGCGCGTGGCTCGTTCTACCTTCAGAGATATGCGGGACACGGGCGGTGGGTGACAGATAGTCAACCCATGGACTACCTCATGGGGGACCCGATGAAGGGTAGGCCCATCGCTGGGCGCGAAGCGACCCAGGTCATGGCCTTTCTGGACAGCGAGGGTTAGTCCAGCAGCGCGGCGATTCCTCGCAAGTCCAGACGTGCATACTGGCCGCCATTTTCTTGCGGATGGTGTCGGGGCTTCCATCTGGCGGGGATGGACGCACCAGAAGCGAGCGACGCGATTGGCCTGCCCCATTCCGTGCGGCATGATCTGCCCACATTGAGGCCATTCGTTGCTTGGGCGGATCCGTCGTTGCCCACTCCCCGAGCCAGACCCCTACGTTCAGCGCCTAACGCGCGCCGATGTTCAGCTTGATCGAGCGTCTTCCGAGATAGTCGCCCACTCGACCACATCTAGTTGTCTGCTGACGCAACGGGATAAGCATTGCGCCATTGGGACCTGACTACTCCGGATACGCCTTGGCCTGAGCCCACTCGACGTCCCATGCTGCCTCGGCGAAGAACTGGTCGAGGTGAACCGCGCTCTCAACCCAGTAGTCGAAATAGCGTTCCGCGGTGCCGGCGAAGCCAGGGTTAGACGAGCCCAGGATTAGAAGTCCGCTTCCGCTGTCCTCGGCTGACTCAACGCGGATGAACATTCCCGCGGCATCGCCGGATGTTGCCCGCCCGGTCACATTAATCGGAATGGCCATGAACGTGGTATTGCGACGCGGCGGGGCGCGGATCAATAGTCCGAACGACGATATGCCGGCGACGTTGATCGGCCCGGCGCGCTGGTCCACTCCTCATGTCAAGGCCATCATGATCTCGTGCTCAAACTCCGAGCTAATGACACGTGGAGGTGCGTGAAATCATTTCCGGCGACGGTCAAAACGACTCCCTGGCTACCGGTCGAAAGTAGGCGACTTACCTGCTACCGACCACCCCCTTATCCCCGAACTTCATCCACGAATGCCGGTGTCAGCTGTGGACTGGTTCGACACTAGACAGTTTAGAACATTCGTTCTGTTGCATCGTCTATCGGGATCAGTCGGCCGCTGCGTATCTTCACGTCCTCGCGACGCGCGACGTCACGCCTAGCGCCCCCAGCCGAGCAGATCCCCTGTCAACGGGTCAAGCACAACGACTAGCCCATACGGAGCCTTTCCGAGGTCGTTGTCCAGGCACGGAGCGTCGCTTGGAGACGGGATGCGATCCACGTACCCTGGCGCACAAGTCGGCAGCTTGCCACTGCCCTTGAGTCGCACCAGCCATACGGGTGTGCTCGAATGCGGCTCAAAGGGGTTCTGGCCAGCGGTCGCCCAGTCGACCGAGGGATCAGTCATCGAACTAGGTGCTTGCCGAATGGCGGCGGCAATGGCCTGCTCGCGCGTGATCGACTCTGGGGCGAGCGTCGGCGGCGCGAGCGCACAACCGATGCCGGGTGGGCAGGGCGAATTGAGCCACACGGCAACGGCGCCGAGGACGACGATCGCGAAAAGCGCGATGCTTGACAGCACCACGATGGCCGCCGTGCTGCGCCGTGGGTGATGCTCCGACCGTAAGGCTGCGGTCGGCGGCGAAACCGCCGCAAACGCCGCGTGAATACGGCGCGCAACTACATCCTCATCCATCGTTCTCACCTTCTGTCTCGGTGGATCTGTTCGTCGGTGTGAGCGTTGCTCGACAGCCGGCCAGCGCCCGGCTCAAGTGGACGCCGACTGTCCCGGGCGCGATGCCGAGAATCGCCGCGGTCTCCTTGGCGTCGCATCCGAGCACAACTCGCAACGCGATCGCCTGTCGCTGGCGCAGCGGTAAACCATCGACGGCGGCCCGGACGTCGGGATCGGGAAAGTCAGGCTCGCCGCCCGGCAGGTTGGGTCTGAGTTCGCCGACCAGGCGCCGCGCTCTACGCCAGAACGATACGGAGTCGTTCATCGCGACTCGGATGACCCACGCCACCGGCGATGGGTAACCACCTACGTTGGACCATCGCTCCCAGGCACGGAGGTAGGCGGTGGCCGTCGCATCCTCGGCAACATGCCAGTCACGGGCGACGACGAGCACCGCCCGGAAGACGTCGCCGTGGGTGGCCTCGAAGAACTCGGCAAATGCTGGCTCTGCCGCCGCCGAGTGAGTTCCCACAACCGCCATCGCGCTCCTCACGAAGATTCAACGCTTAAGGGGGCCGCTTCGTTTACTCCGAGGCGAGCGTTTCCGCGATCTCCACATCGACGCCACAAGGATTAGTTCAGGCATCCCGGTCGCGCAATAGGGCCGTCGGCCTGCGCTCTACGCCGGGGTCCTGTCAGCCATCTTGGCGAGGTCGAGTACCTGCTCGATGGTGAGGCGGCGGCCAAACTCCGTGGCTAGGACGACCTGCTCGGCCGTCAATGCCGCCCGTGCCCGATCGACGAACTCGCGACCGGGCGTCTCGTCCGAGTAGACGTTGACGATGCCCTCCTGCTTCGCATAGATCTCCGCCGCCGCCGCGATCTGCACGGCCTGTTCCGGCCGCTCCTCGACCGTTTCGGTGGCAGCGAGCCCGATGAGCGAGAGTCCGATCCCTCGAACGCTCGCGATGTCGGTGTACGCCTGGACCGAGTCAAAGAAGAAGTCACGCGCGCGCGTTGCACTGCCCTCGCGCAGATGGGTCCAGGCCATCTCGGCGAGAATCCGGGCCTCCTCGGCGCGGTCGCCAATCGTCTCGAACGCGGCGAGCGCCTGCCGATACAGGTCCAACGCGTTGGCGAGTTCGCCGCGGTTGGCGGCCAAGCCCGCAAGCCCACCAAGGGACACGCCCGCGCCTTCCCAATCGCCGAGCGTCCGCTGGATGTCGAGTGCTTCGGTGTAA
>JBDTUR010000070.1:0-9879 GCA_040007635.1 Chloroflexota bacterium | reverse complement strand
TCTGGACGCCGCCGTAGGTGCCCATCTTCTTGGTCTTCGACCAGGAAGCAGCGGCGTAGCCGGCGAGCATCGCGCCCTCGTTGGTCGCGTATACGAGACCCTCGAGGTTCGGCAGGTTCGGCTGCGTGTCGCTGCCGTAGGCATAGTCGACGATGGCGTACCGGATCTCCGGATGCGCCTGCGCCGCCGTGTAGGTGTCGTCACCGAGCAGGAAGCCGACCGAGACGATCATGTCGCAGCCTTCAGTCGCGAGACTTTCAAGGTTGCGTGCGTAGTCCTCCTGGGTCGCTGACTGCAGGTGCTTCTCCGTGACGCCCAGATCAGACACAGCCTGCAACAGGCCGGCCAGCGAGTTCTGGTTGAAGCTCTTGTCGTCGAAGCCAGCCGTGTCGCTGACCATGCAGGCCTTGAACGACATCGCCGAGGCCGACGGAGCGGGGGTTGCCGTCGCTGCGGCTGTTGCGGTCGGCGCAGGGGTCGGTGTTGCTGCCGGGCCTGCGCACCCGACCAAAATCAATAGAGTCGCCGCCAGGGCGAACTTGGACCTAAGCAAAGGTGTCCTCCTAAATCAATCGCTCCGTCGAGGGCCCTTAACTCTACGGGCCGCTCACAACGGGCATTCCGCGTCAAGTATGACAACGCAAACTGGCCGGTGCAAACTCAGTGGATGCAACTTAACCGAAAAATCGCCTGGGACATCCTCGACGCTCAGGAGGGCAGCGGGCCTGTGCCGCTCCTCGACGGAGACGAGCCGGCGCGGCTGCTGGGCCGAACCAAGCGCATTGCAATAGTGGGTGCGTCGCCCGATCCGGGGCGGCCATCGCACGGTGTCATGCGCCAGCTGCTCGACGCAGGCTACGACGTAGTGCCGATTAACCCGACTGTCGACCAGGTGCTGGGCAAGGCCGCCTACGCGACACTGGAGGACGCTTTTGCGGCGACTGGTCCATTCGACATGGTCGATGTCTTCCGCCGCCCCGAGCACACGCCGGACGTTGCCCGCTCAGCCGTGGCGATAGGCGCAAAGTCGCTCTGGCTACAGCTTGGCGTGGTCAACTGGGAGGCGGCTCAGATCGCCCGTGACGCAGGGCTTGAGGTCGTAATGGACCGCTGCACGGCCATCGAAGAGCGCCGCCGCCGTTTCCTGGGCTAGCGGACGAAGAGGCCGCCGACCGTCAGCAAGAGGCCTACCACTCCGATGCCGCCCCACAGGATCACCTGGCGGCGGATTACGTCGCGCATCTCGTCTGCGCCGGTTCGCTCGCGGGAACCTGCAGCCGTGCGGCTGCCGCCGCCGCGCCACGAGTCGTAGCGCCTGCCGTTGTCGGCCAGCCGATCGAGCTCGTTCATCCGGGCGAACGGAGTGCGGATGCGCCACGCGGCGATCAGGAGCAGCACAATTCCCACCAGCGACAACGCAATGCCAAGGGTCACTTGAGGCGCTCCCCCAAGAGCTGCGCGACGACGGCCGCGTTGGCCTGGCCGCGCGTCTCCTTCATGACCTGTCCGGTCAGGAACTTGAGCGCCTGATCCTTGCCGGCGCGCACGTCAGCGGCCGCGGCCTCGTTTGCGGCGATGACCTTGTCGATCACCGCGGCCAGCTCGGACGAGTCGTTCATCTGGCGCAGCCCCTTGGCGGCCACGATGTCGTTCACTGGGGTCCCGGTGCGGAGATGTTCGGCATAGACCTCTTCGACGTTCTGACTCGAGATGGCGCCGGAGGTTCGGAGGTTCGACGCCAGCGCGAGTTCCGCACCGGGTCGGATGTCGAGAAGATTGGGAACGTTGTTTCGCTCGCGGAGGGCGATCTTGCTGAAGAGGCTGGCTGCCACTTTGGGATCGGGTGGTGGGTCGAAACGGAGCGCCGAGTCGAAGTAGTCCCCACCAACGTCCGCGACTAAACCATCAAGAAGACCGTAGTCGGTGCGATATCTAATCCGCTTGGCGGCCGGCAGCTCGGGCATGCGCCCGCGGATCGCGCCGATCATCGCCGCGTCCGTCCTGAGCGGCGGTAAGTCTGGCTCGGGGAAATAGCGATAGTCCATGGACTCTTCCTTGAGTCGCATCGTGTAGGTCTGGCCGCGCGTGTCATCCCAGCCGCGCGTCTCCTGGACCAGCTTCTCGTTCGTTTCCAGCGCACGCGTCTGACGCTCGATCTCGAACGCGATCGCCCGCTCCACGCTGCGGAATGAGTTCATGTTCTTGACTTCGGTGCGCGTTCCCAGCGCTTCTGTGCCGCGCGGCCTGAGCGACACGTTCGCCTCGACGCGCATCTGCCCGTCCTCCATGGCGGCGTCAGATGCGCCGATCGTCAGCAAGAGGAGGCGCAGCTCTTCGGCGTAACGCCGCGCAACCTCAGCTGAGCCGATGCACGGCTCGGTCACGATCTCCATCAGCGGGATGCCGCTGCGGTTGTAGTCGACGAGCGAGACTCGGCCGCCGCCGGGCACGTCCTGGTGGAGCAGCCGGGCGGTGTCTTCCTCGAGATGCGCGCGCCTCAGCTGTACCACGACCGGCCCGTCGCTCGACTCGACGGGCAGCGTTCCACCGGCGCAGAGTGGCAGGTCGAACTGCGATATCTGGTAGCCCTTGGGCAGGTCGGGGTAGAAGTAGTTCTTGCGGTCCCAGCGGGTCACGTCGGGGATTGCCGAGCCAATCGCGAGCCCAGTCGCGAGCACGTGCTCCACCGCGCGGCGGTTGATCACCGGCAGCGCCCCGGGCAGTCCCAGGCAAACCGGACAGGTGTTTGAGTTGGGCGCAGCGCCGCGCACTTCCGTCGAGCAGCTGCAGAACATCTTCGAGGCCGTCTTGAGTTGGACGTGGATCTCGATGCCGACGACCACCTCGTAGTCGGTCTTGGTGGCCAGGCTCACTGTCAGCCGAGCGACGAGACGAACGCCTTGATGCGCGTCAACGCCTCTTGGAGATCCTCGTAGCTCGTGGCGAGCGTCGCGCGCACGTGGCCCTCGCCGGACGGCCCGAAGGCGCTACCGGGGATCACTGCGACCTTGTGTTCGAAAAGCAAGCGCTCGCTGAACTGGTCGCTCGTCAGTCCCGTGGGCTTGATGCTGGGGAACGCGTAGAAAGCGCCAAGCGGCTCAACCGTGGGCAGGCCGATGGCGTTCAGGCCGTCGACGAACATGCGCCGCCGCCGGTCGTACTCGCCGGTCATGCGCTGCACGTCTTTTTCGGCGGTCGCGAGCGCGACAACCGCCGCGTCCTGGGCCGTCGTGGGCGCCGACATGATCTCGTACTGGTGGACCTTGACGATGCCCTCGAGCAGGTCCGCCGGCGCGCAGACGTAGCCGACACGCCAGCCCGTCATGGCGTATGCCTTGCTGAAGCCGCCCATGAGCACGGTCCGTTCGCGCATGCCGGGCAGGCTGGCGATGGGAATGTGGCGATGGCCGCCGTAGACGAGGCGGTCGTAGATCTCGTCGCTGACCACGAGCAGGTCGTGCTTGACGGCGATGTCAGCGATGGCCCGCAGCGTGGGCTCGTCAAGGACAGCGCCGGTCGGGTTGCACGGATAGCCCAGGAAGAGGACCTTGGTGCGTGGGGTGATCTGTGCTTCGACCGCCTCCGGTGTCAGCGCGAAGCCGTTCGCCGCAGTGGTCGACACCATGACCGGCGTCCCGCCGTTGAACATGATCGAGGGCAGGTACGCGACGTACGACGGCTCGTGCAGGACGACCTCGTCGCCGGGATCGACGAGCGCGGCCATGGTCGCGGCGACCGCCTCAGATGCACCAACGGTGACGCAGATCTCGTTCGTTGGGTCGTAGGTCACGCCGTACATGCGCTCGAGGTGCGCGCTCAGGGCGCGACGCAGCTCGATCGTGCCGTAGTTGCTGGTGTAGTGCGTCCGGCCCGCGCGGAGCGAGCGCACGCCCTCCTCGACGATTTGCGCCGGCGTCGTGAAGTCGGGCTCACCAACACCCAGGCTGATCACGTCGGGCATGGTCGCGATGACGTCGAAGAACTTGCGAATGCCGCTGGGCGGAACCAAGCGAACGCGCTCAGATAGACGCATCTTGGCGGGTGCTTGAGCTACCACGGTCAACCCCTACTGCTGCTGTATCGAGTATAGGTTCAGGCCGATGCCCGAACGGCCGCTGCGCGATCTGGCGCGGAAGGAAGCGAGGCGTCAGTAAGCTTGGCCAGATCCGTTGGCTCAGCGTTGCGCCAATCGGCGTTGTGCGTGATGGCCTCGTAGGCACGGCCCAGCTCGAACAGCCGACCTTCTGACCAGGCCGGGCCGATCAGCTGCAGACCAACCGGCAAACCATCCGATAGCCCACATGGCACCGACAACCCGGGCAGGCCGGCCATGTTGACCGGCAGCGTGCATGCATCGGAGAGGTACATCGCGACCGGATCGGCCAGGCGCGCGCCGAACTTGAACGCGACCGTGGGGCTGGTTGGCGCGACAAGCGCGTCGACCTGCTCGAACGCCTTGTCGAAGTCGGCCTTGATCAGCGTGCGCACCTTCTGCGCCTTGAGGTAATACGCGTCGTAGTAGCCGGCTGAGAGCGCGTACGTGCCGAGCATGATCCGCCGCTTCACCTCCGCGCCGAAGCCCGTCCCGCGCGTCTCGAGGTAGTCCGCGATGTAGTCGCCACCGGGCAACCGAACCGAGCGGCCGTAGCGCACGCCGTCGTAGCGCGCCAGGTTCGCCGACGCCTCGGCCGGCGCGATGATGTAGTACGTGGCGAGGCCGTAGTCGGTGTGCGGCAGGTCGATATCGACGATTTCCGCGCCGGCCGCGGCGAGCGCCGCGACAGCTTCCCGAATCCCTGCCTCGACGCCAGGCTCCATGCCTTTCACGAAGTATTGCCGCGGCAGGCCCAGGCGCACCCCGCGCAGCCGGGCAGCTGCCTGATCGTCATCAACCGGCAGCAGCGCCGGGTAGTCGGGGACATCAATGGGCGCAGACGTCGAGTCGCGCTCATCGCGCCCAGCGACCGCGGCCAGCAGCAGCGCCGCGTCGCGCACGTCGCGGCCGAACGGCCCAATCTGGTCGAGCGACGACGCGAAGGCCACGATGCCGTAGCGCGAGACGCGGCCATAGGTTGGCTTGAGGCCCACGATGCCGCACAGCGCGGCGGGCTGGCGGATCGAGCCGCCGGTGTCGGTGCCGATCGAGAGTGGCACGTGGTAGGCGGCCACTGCTGCCGCCGAGCCACCGGACGAACCGCCCGGAACCCGATCGAGGTCCCACGGGTTTGCGGTGGGGCCCCACGCGGAGAACTCCGTCGACGAGCCCATGGCGAACTCGTCCATGTTCGTCTTGCCCGGCAGCACAGCGCCAGCGGCTTTGAGGTTCTCGCTGATGTGCGCGTCATATGGGCTGACATAGCCCTCGAGGATCCGACTACCCGCGGTTGCCTTATCGCCGCGGGTGAGCACGAGATCCTTCAGGCCGACCGGGATGCCGAGCAACGCCGGCAAGGCGGCCAAAGCGTCCGCACCAGATTCGCGCGCGAGGGCAAAGCGATCGTCGGCCGCATCGGCTTCAGCAAGCGCCTGCTCGCGGTTCCACCACACCCATGCGTGGAGCGGCCTGTCCGTGGCCTCGATACGATCGAGGTGCGCGACAGCCAGGTCGTGCGCGTTGAAATCGCCGCGGCGCAGGCCGCCGGCCATCTGGTGCGCAAGAAGGCGCGTTAGGTCGGCCACCTTAGTTGCCGTGCTCGCCCAGGATGGGCGGCACAACGAAGTACTGTCCGGACCGCTCCGGGGCAAGCGCCAGGATCTCATCCGCCGCCAGCCCCGGCAGCACGACGTCCTCGCGCAGGATGTTCTCGAGCTCGATCGTCTGCGCGGTAGGCGCGATGGCATCTGTGTCGAGCTCGGCCAGAACTGCGTACTGGTCCAGGATGTGGTTGAGCTGCCCTTCGAGGCGCGCCAACTCGTCCTCGCTCAGACCCAGTCGAGCCAGATGCGCGACGTGTTCAACGTCCTTGCGGGACAGTCCAGCCATCGCGCCGAATGGTAGCGGCGGCAGCATGTTGAGCCCGGCTCGAGCTGCTTATACGGCCGCGATCAGGCGACGTGCAGCGTCGACCCCACCAGCGCGGCCGCGAGGGCCGCGATACCGGCAACGGCGACGAGGCGCAGCCCCTCGGCGAGCCATGTCCCGCCGGCGACGCGGCCCGTCACCGATCCAAGTGCAAAAAGGCCGGTCAGCGATAACACCATCGAGGCGACGATGGCCGATGAGACCGGTAGCAGCGCAAATGGCGCGAGCGGCACCATGCCCGCCACCAGGCTGGAGGCAAATGTGACCGCGCCGGAAAAGGCTGGCGAGAGTCGCGACGCATCAGCCACGCGGCCCTCCTGCGCGGCCATTTGTTGTTCCGCGCGGGTCGCGTTGTACAGCACGCCGCCCATGGAAACCGATTCGGCAATCCCCGCTGATAGCCCGGCAAGAGCAACGAAGTCGGCGCGGCCGGTGCCGATCGTGACGCCCAGCACCACGGCCAGCACGTTGGTCAGGTTGTCCTGCGTGCCCATCAGGATTTCGCGCACCGTGGCCTGCTGCAGTACCCGGGACGAGATGCTTATGTTCATCGCGAATAGGACACCAAAACGGTGAACCTTTCGAGAGGGCGCTCCGGCCCCATGTAGCGGCCCAAACGGCCCTCGCGGCGTTGCAGCGGCGCTAACGTGCTGATTCGGGCGGTGCGAAGACGACTATCAGTTGCATGTCTTGGGTGATGTCGTGGAAGCGGTGCGGAACGTCCCTGGCGACGTAGATGACATCACCCGCCAACACCTCACGCGTCATCGCCGGCCGTGAAACGGGCGTGGCCTGACATCACGACATAGACCTCGTCCTCGCGACGCGGCTGCTGCCCGTCGACGTCGACCACTCGAAGCACATAGAGGCCGACCGACAGAGCTTCCGAACGCAGGAATTCCAGGTACGGCTTGCTGGCGGCCGACTGTTCGGCCAGGAGATCAGCCAGGCGATGGAGTTCCACCGGCTAAGGCTCCTGCCCCGCGAGGATCTTTCGGAAGCCGCCCTCGTCGACCACCGGTACGCCCAGCTCCTGGGCCTTGGCGAGCTTTGAGCCGGCCGATTCACCTGCCACCAGGTAGTCGGTCTTCTTGCTCACCGACGAACCGGGTTTGCCGCCCGCGGCGCGGATCGCCTGCTCAGCCTGCTCACGATCAAAACCGACAAGCGTGCCTGTCACCACGACCGTCTTGCCGGTGAGTGGGCCCTCAGCGGCTGCGGCAGCACGAGCCTGGGGCCGTTCCGGCTCAACACCGGCATCGACGAGGTCGTCGAGGACATCTGCCGTCAAGGAGTCGGATAGCCAGCGCTCCAGGGCAGCGGCGACGGTGGGGCCCACGCCCTCGATCTGCTCGAAGTCACTCGCCGGGACATTGCGCAACTCACTTGCAACTCGTTTGAACCAGCCGTCAGGCCCGCCCATCGGCTCGTCGTCGCGCGGCGGCCAACGAACCGCGAGCCAGTTGCTCAGCTCGATGGCCGTCGTCACGCCGACCTGCGGAATGCCCAGGCCATGGACGATTCGGTAGAGCGGCCTGACGCGGGCTTTCTGGATCGAGGCGTGCAGATTCTCCGCGCTCTTGCGGGCAAAGCGGTCGAGTGACTCGATGTCCTCGACGCTGAGGCGGTAAAAATCGCCGCGCGTCTTGACCAGGCCGCGCTCGATGAGTTGGACGAGCACCTTCCAGCCCGCGCCCTCGATGTCCATGGAGCCGCGACCGACGAAATGGCCCAGCTCCTGGCCGACTCTCGCTGGGCAGGCGAGGTTGGGGCAGTAGTGGCGCACGGCGTTCTCGTCGCGCACGATCTTCGTCCCGCACTCGGGGCAGGTCGCGGGCATCTGCCATTCCTTGGATTTCTTGGGGCGCTTTTCCAGGATGACCCGCACGACTTCAGGAATGACGTCACCCGCCTTGTGGAGCACGACGTGGTCGCCCACGCGGATGTCCTTGCGGCGGACTTCGTCGAGGTTGTGCAGCGTGGCGTTGGCGACCGTCGAGCCGGCCACCTTGGTCGGCGTCATCCGCGCAACGGGCGTCAGGGTGCCTGTGCGGCCCACATAAGCGACGATGCCCTCGATCACGGTCTCGACCTGCTCGGGCGGGTACTTGTAGGCGATCGCCCAGCGCGGCGCGTGGGAAACCATGCCCAGCTGGCGCTGTTGGGCGATCGGGTTGACCTTGACCACGACGCCGTCGGTCTCATACGCCAGGTCGTGCCGCGGCTCGTGCCACTTGTCGATGAATTGCGTCACTCCATCGATGTCGAGATCGCCCTGGCGGTTGGGCTCAACCGGGAAGCCGAGCTCCTCGAGGCGGTCCAGCGCCTGGGTTTGGGTCGTGACGGCGCCCTGTTCGACGAGAACGTAGAACCACGCCGCGAGCCTGCGGCTGGCCGTGACGTTGGGGTCGATCTGGCGCAGCGAGCCCGCGCCCGAGTTGCGCGGGTTGGCGTAAAGCGGCAAGTCGGCCTCTTCGCGTTCGGCGTTGATGCGCGCAAACTCGGCCTTGGGCATGTAGACCTCGCCTCGCACCTCGACATCGACGGGGTGGGCGAGTTGTTTGGGAACAGATTCGATTGTCCTGAGGTTGGCGGTCACGTCCTCACCGGTCGTGCCGTCGCCGCGCGTGGCGCCTTGGACGAAACGGCCGCGGACGTAGCGGAGGCTGATTGCCAGCCCGTCGATCTTGAGCTCGCACACGTAACGCAGCTTGGCGTTCGCGTCCTCTTCGGGCATGTCAAACAAGCGGCGCGCCCGGGCATCGAAGGCGCGCAGCTCGTCGAACGAGAACACGTTGTTCAGCGACAGCATCGGCGTGGAGTGCTTTACCTCGGCCAGAGCGCCGCTGGGCGCGCCGCCTACACGCTGCGTGGGTGAGTCGGGCGTCACCAGCTCCGGGTTCGCCTCTTCCAGCTCGACCAGCTCGCGGAAGAGCGCGTCGTATTCAGCGTCCGTGATCTCGGGCGCGTCTTTCTCGTAGTACAACTCGGCTGCGCGCTCGATCTGGCCGCGCAACTCCGCCGCGCGCGCCGCAGCAGATTTGGCCGTGGCCATCATGCGTTGAGCAACTCGAGGTTGGCGAATGAGGCGAGCAGCTTCTTCACGCCCCGTTCGGGGAAGGCCACGGTGACTTCTTCGTCGTCGCGCGTCAGGCGCGAGGTGACCACGGTCCCCTCGCCGAACGCCGAGTGGCGCACGCGGTCGCCATCGCGGAAGTGGCGCTCCCCTGGGACCACCGGTCGTTCGACCGCGGCAGGCCTTGAGGGCACGGCCACAGGAGCCTCTTCTCCCCCGTAGTACGCCGCGCGCCGCGCGGCCAGGTCGCGTGACGGCCGGAATATCTCGCCCTCACGGGGTGCGCCCACCGGGGGCGTGTACCCACCACCAGGGGGCAGGATGCGCGGCGCCGTTCGGCGCCCCACAAACCGCGATCCGCCGCGCGGACCAAGGATGTTGCCCAGGTCGTAGCCCACCGTCCCTTGGCGCTCGTCGGCCGGTCGCTGGTCGTCATCGGCGAAGCCAGCATCGGGCGCCACGAGCCTGGGCCCATGCATCAGGTCGGGCGGAATCTCCATCAGGAAGCGCGACGGGATCGAGAAGCCGCCGCGGCCCCAAGTGGCCCGCGTCGCGGCGTGCGTCAGGTACAGCCGGTGCCGTGCGCGGGTCAGGCCCACATAAGCGAGGCGCCGCTCCTCCTCCATCTGGCGCTGGTCGTCGAGCGCGCGCGAATGCGGGAAAACGCCTTCCTCCAGTCCGGTGATGAAGACAGCGTCGAACTCGAGCCCCTTGGCGGCGTGCATGGTGATGAGCGTGACCGCGTCTGATTCCTTCTCGTACGAGTCCTGGTCAGCAACGA
>JBDTUR010000069.1:0-10115 GCA_040007635.1 Chloroflexota bacterium | reverse complement strand
GGCGCCGAAGCAGGCGAAGCACATCGGGATGGCACCACTCGCGCTCCACGCCGTCCGGGCGGAATTCCCCTCTTAGCAGTGAGCCCGCGACAAGCAGCCGCTCGAGCTGCGCCTCGACATCGGCGAGCGGCAAGCCCCATCGCGTGGCGGGCTCATTGGCCAGGAACGGCCCGTGGTGACGTGCCCAGCGAACCAGCAGTGCGCCCAGCGCGTCCGATGCCGGCGCGAGGAACGCCTGGGGCACGCCCACTGGCGGCATCACGCCCAGCGCATCGCGGTACTTGGCGAGGTCTTCAATGGCGATCCAGCGTGGCTCACTGTTGATGCGCACCTTGAGTGCGCGCCGGTCAGCCGCCAGAGCCTCGAGCCACTCCCCGGCGGCGCTTTGGCGGGCGCGCTCGTCCTGGCCGCGCACCCGGGCCGCGACCTCTGCGGGCGTCAGGTCGCCCAGTCGGCGCAGCAGGTCGTGGACCGCATCCGCCGATCCCGGGGCGCGCTCCAGCGTGAGGCCCGCCAGCTCGAGCTCCAACTCGGCCAGCGCCTCGCCATCGAGCAGCTCGCGCAATTCCTCGGCACCGAGCAACTCGCGCAACAAGTCGCGGTCGAGCGCCAATGCCTGTGCCCGGCGATCGGCCAGCGGCGCGTCGCCCTCGTACATGTACAGGGCGATGTAGTCGAACATGAGCGAGCTCGCAAATGGCGAGGCGCGGCGAGTCTCGACGCCCACGAGGTTGATCTCGCGCCGCTCGATCGCGCCAAGGATTCCCTTTAGTGACGGCAGGTCGAATACGTCTTGGAGGCACTCGCGATAGGTCTCCAGCACGATCGGGAAGCTGCCGTAGCGCGAGGCGACGCCCAACAGCTGGGCCGAGCGCTGGCGCATCTGCCATAACGGCGTGCGCTGGCCGGCGCGGCGGCGTGGCAGGAGCAGGGCGCGCGCGGCGTTCTCGCGGAAGTGCGACGAAAAAAGGGCCGACCCACCTAGGGCACCGATTACCAACTCCTCCACGTCTTCCGAGCCGATGCGGATGGCCTCCTCCGCCGCGCTCACCGGGTTCACGGCCGCCGTGCCCGCGTCGTCGGAAAAGCCGCCGATCAGGCCGATTCCGTCCGTGCCCGCGATATCGGTCATGGGCAGGCGAACCACGATGCCGTCGTCGGACCAGATGGGTTGGACCTCGAGCCCCAGTCGCTCACGCAGTCGCGCCTCTATCGCCAGCGCCCACGGCGCGTGGACCCGCGCCCCGAACGGTGTCAGAAGGCAGATCCGCCAGTCGCCCAGGTCGTCCCGAAAGCGCTCCATGACGATGGTGCGATCAGTCGGGAGTGTGCCCGTAACCTCGCGCTCCTCGGCGAGGTAGTCGAGCAGGTTCTTGGCCGCCAGCTCGTCCAGCGCATGTTCATCGCGGAGTGCCTTTTCGGCACGCGCCCGGCCGCGCCCGCCCTCAGCCACCGCATCGCCCAGGTTGCGCGTCAGCTCGCCCAGGGCGCGCCCCAGCTCGACCGGACGGCCCGGGCCGTCACCCTTCCAGAATGGCACCTTGCCCGGCTCGCCTGGCGCGGGACTCACCAGGACCCGGTCGTGGGTGATCTGCTCGATGCGCCACGCACTTGCGCCCAGCAGGATCACTTCGCCTTCGCGCGCCTCATAGACCATCTCTTCGTCGAGCTCACCCACACGCCGGCCGCCGCCCCCCTTGGACGAGCGCGAGCGCGTCGTCGCGCCATCAGCGTCGTCAACCAGGTAAACGCCAAAGAGGCCGCGGTCCGGGATCGTGCCGCCACTGATGACGGCGACGGTCCGGGCATCACGGCGTGACTCGACGGTGCCCGCGGCGCGGTCCCAGATGACGCGCGGCCGCAACTCGGCGAACTCATCGCCCGGGTAGTGACCGGCGAGCATGCCCAGCGTTGCTTCATACGAGTCCCGGCCCAGGTCGGCGAAGTTCTCTGCGCGCCGCACGAGGTTGAACAGCTCGTCCACTTTCCAGCGCCGTTCGGCGGCAGTCGCGACCAGCTGCTGTGCCAGCACGTCGAGCGGGTTGCGCGGAATGACCGTGGGTTCGATCTCACCAGCGAGCATCCGTTGCGTCACGACGGCGGCCTCGAGCAGGTCGCCGCGGTACTTGGGGAAGATCACGCCCTGCGATGGCTCGCCCACGGAATGGCCGGCGCGGCCAATACGCTGTAATCCACGAGCGACGGATCCGGGCGACTCAACCTGGATGACGAGATCGACCGCGCCCATGTCGATGCCCAGCTCAAGCGATGAGGTGGCCACCAGGGCGGGTAGTCGGCCGTCCTTCAACGCCTCTTCGATGAGCAGCCGTTCTTCGCGCGCCAACGAGCCATGGTGGGCGCGGACAAGCTCCTCGCCGGCAAGCTCATTGAGTTGCAGTGCGAGGCGTTCGGCCAGTCGGCGCGAGTTGACAAAGACGATGGTCGAGCGGTGGCCGCGAATGAGCTCGAGGATGCGCGGATGGATAGCCGGCCAGATGGAGCTGCGCTGGTCGGGCGCGGCGGCTGAGCCGCCCTTCTGCTGCTCGGGCGGCAGGACCTGGCCGATCGCCGCCATGTCTTCGACCGGCACCACGACCTGCAGCTCGAGCGTCTTGCGGATGCCGGCATCGACGACGTGCACCGCCCGTGGCTCACCCGGCTTGTCGTCGCTGGTTGGCGTTTCACGGCCACCCAGGTAACCGGCGACCACGCTCAGCGGGCGCTGCGTCGCGGACAGCCCGATGCGCTGCGGCGGCTTGACGCACAGCTCCTCGAGCCGCTCCAGACTCAGCGCAAGGTGCGCGCCGCGCTTGGTCGCGGCAAGGGCGTGGATCTCGTCGACGATCACCCACTCGACGCCGCGCAGTGCCTCGCGCGCCTGCGATGTGAGCAGCAGGTAGAGCGACTCCGGCGTCGTTACGAGGATGTCCGGCGGCCGCTTGCCGAACTCGCGCCGCTCCTGGGCCGGGGTGTCGCCGGTACGCATCGCGACGCGCACCTCTCGCGCGGCCTCGCCCGGGCCATTCGTCTCGCCGCGGTTGCGCGCCGCCAGCGCCATGCCGGCCAGCGGCGAGCGAAGGTTGCGGTTCACATCATGGACGAGCGCCTTCAGCGGCGAGATATAGAGGACGCGCAGCCGACGCAGGGGATCTTCTGGGACCGGCTCGGCCATCAGTCGATCCAGCGCATACAGGAACGCGGCAAGCGTCTTGCCCGACCCCGTAGGCGCGCAGATCAACGTGTGCGCGCCGGTCGCGATGGCCGGCCAACCAAGCGCCTGGGCGGCGGTGGGCGCGTCGAAAGAGGCGCCGAACCAGTCGCGCGTGGCGGCGCTGAAGGCGGCCAGCGGATCAGTGGCCGGTGCCGCGGGCTGCAGGCTCTCAGCGCGGCGGGTCACGCAAGTTCGAGTATAGGTTCGCGGCTGCATTTCGAACAGGCGGTCGAAATGCACCAACCCAACCATCCCGGACCGTAGTCCATCGTCCTGCCCGTACCGGTACCTAGTCGTCGTTACCTGGCGCGCGATCCGTCCGTAGGGTCAGTAGCGATGGCAAGAATTGGTTCGGGGGGATCTGCCAGGTCGCTGTCGCGGCGGCGCATCCTCTTTCTCACGCTGCTCCTGATGACGCTGCTGGCGCCTGCCGGTTGGGTTGCCGCGGGCGAGTTCACCTCGGCCTACGTCGTCTTGTTCGACCAGGCGGCGGTGAGCGTGCCCGATGCAGACGCCGACTTCAGCGCCGACGCCGTCCACTCCTTCCGCGACCTCGTCGCGCCGCCTGCGCTGCGCTTGATCATCGCCGCGGCTTCGCCATCAGCGCGGACCGGCGGTGCGACGCGCGTCGACTCGAGTCGCGTCGATGCCCACATCCGCGCCGTGGCCGGCCGCAACCATGTCCGCGTCAATTCCGTGTACGCCAACGCGGTCGGCGGCTTTTCCGCGCGCCTCAACCACAGTCAGCTTGCCGCCATCAGTGCCGATCCGTCGGTCGAAGCGGTCATCCCCGACGTCGCGGTGAGCATCGACGACAGCTCCATCGGCAGCACGGCGAGTGTCATGCGCACGGTGTCTAATCCGTCGTGGCAAGTTCCGGCCGGCGTGCGCCGCGTGGGTGCGCGGACCAATGCCATTCAGACCTTCACTCAGCGGACCGATCGGGTCGACGCCGACGTGGCCATCCTCGATACGGGCGTCGAGCGCGATCACCCGGACCTCAACGTCGTCGGCGGCTACAACTGCACCGGGCCCAATCGCAACAAATGGGACGACAACGACGGCCACGGCACGCATGTGGCGGGCATCGTGGGCGCGCTCGACAACAACATCGGAGTAGTTGGTGTTGCGCCGGGCGTGCGCCTCTGGTCGGTCAAGGTTCTCGACGCCAACGGCAACGGCTATCTCTCATGGCTGGTGTGCGGCATCGATTGGGTTACCGCCCAGCGCGATCCCAAGAACCACGCCCGACCGCTGATTGAAGTCGCCAACATGAGTATCAGCTTCAGCGTGGGCCCCTCGCCTGACAGCACCTGCGCCAATGGCGCGGATGTGATGCACCAGGCGATCTGCCGGTCAGTGGCGAAGGGGACGACCTACGCCGTTGCCGCGGGCAACAACAGTCGTAACGCCCAACGGAACCGCCCGGCCGCGTACGACGAAGTGATCACGGTCTCAGCGATGGCCGACTACGACGGCAAGGGCGGCGGTAAGGGCAAGCCATCCGATTCGTGCCCGACGTCGCACTTTGAGCCCGACGATTCGTTCACCAACTTCTCCGACTACGGTCCCGACGTCGACCTGATCGCCCCCGGCCGGTGCGTCCTCTCGACGTACATGGGCAAGCGCTACGCCTTCATGAGCGGCACGTCGATGGCGACGCCGCACGTCACCGGGGCTGCCGCGATCTATCGCGCCATGTACCCCAACGCCAAACCTGCCCAGGTCAAGCTCGCGCTCCAAGCGGTGGGCACGCTCGATTGGCGCACAAGCACCGATCCCGACTCCCAGCACGAACGCGCGCTCTGGGTGGGCGACTTCCGCCGTCCGCCCGATTTCACGGTCTCGACCCCGGCGATGGGCGTTGCCGGCTCGGGCGGAACCCTGAACTTGACGGTCCAGGTGAGCCGCTTTGGAGGCTTCGCGGGGCCGGTCAACCTGACGCTGAGCGATGCCCCTGATGGTTTCTCAGCTGCAGACGCGGTCGCTATTGGGAAGAGCGCAGTGCTGCAAGTCAACGTTGCGCGGCGCACACGCGCCGGAACCTACGATCTGACGATCGTGGCACGCGGCATGGACGTGGAGCACCAAGTCCGGATTCAGGTAGTCGTCAGCAAACGCGGCTAATTGCCGCCGCGCTCCGCCTCGTCGAGGAAGTCGCGCAACAGGCTGTTGAACTCCGCCGGCCGTTCCAGGTTGACCATGTGGGCCACGCCCTCAAAGGTGTGGCTCTTGATGGCGGGTAGGTTGGCGACGAGCCACTCGCCGCTGCGCAGGGTGGAGGTCACGTCGAGCATGCCCCATATCGCGAGCACCGGCATGGTCAAGCGGTCAAGGGCGGTGGCGGCCTCGATCTGGGGCGGAATGGGCTGCTTGGGCTCCTGCTCGGCCCGGTATGACTCGAGGTTCCACTCGGTCATCCGGCGGCGCACGTCGGGGTTGACGCGCGTCGATGGCTGGTCGGGCCCGTCCGTCCAGAGCTGGGTCTCCAATTCGACGATCTGCTCCCACGCCTTCTGCTTTTCGAGCTCCTCGGCCTGCTTCGAAACGGCTTCATCGCGCGGGTCATCGGGAACGTCGAGGCCGCGCACGCCGCCCGCGACCCAGGTCAGCGATTTGACGCGGTCTGGTTCGTTGACGGCGAAATCGAGCGCGATCACGGCGCCGCGCGACAGTCCACAGACGTGCGCCGATTGGACGCCGAAGTGATCCATCACCAACCCGACGTCGTCCTTGTTCGAGAAAGGCACGTCCTCGATGCGCGTCTTGCCGAAGCCGCGCGTGTCGTAGCGGATCACGCGGTACGCGTCGCGCAACGCGGCGACCTGCTCGTCCCACATGCGCAGGTGCGCGACGCCGGCGTGGATGAAGACCAGCGCGGGTCCCTCGCCGTCGGCTTCCGCGTACAGCCGGCCACCCGGCACCTCGATGTAGCCCTGCCAGTCAGTCATTTGGCGTTACTCCCTATCAGTTCAAGTGCGCCGACGAGCGCCCGTTGCACGGTATTGCTATTAGCTTCGGTGACCTGATCGGCCTCAGGCTTCACCAGGTCGGCCGGGTCCAATATTTCGTCCGGCGGCGGCGACTGGCCGTGTCGGTCGGCCTCTGCGGCCCAGCGCTCACGCCATTCGGCGTCGATCTCCGCGGGCGGATCACGATGCGATTGGGCGAGCCAGATCAGCGCCCATGATCGGGGCACGACGCGATACGCGTCATAACCGCCGCCGCCGGTGGCCAACCACCGGCCTTCGCAATGCTCATGCGCGATCTGGTCGAGGAGCAGGGTCGCCGCACGGTATGCCCGAGTCGTGAGCCGCAGGTGGGCCAGCGGGTCGTAGGCGTGCGTGTCGCAACCGTGCTGGCTGACGAAGAACGTGGGCTTGAATGCCGCGGCGAGCGCGGGCACTGTGGCTTGGACGGCCGCGAGCCAGGAACCGTCGCCCGTGCTCGGTTGGAGCGGCAGGTTGACATTGGTCCCGGCAGCCGCCGGCCCGCCGCGCTCGTCAACGAAGCCGCTGCCGGGAAAGAGTGTCAGGCCAGTTTCGTGGATACTCAACGTCAGCACCTCTGGGTCGTCCCAGAAGAGTGCCTGGGTGCCGTCGCCATGGTGGACGTCCAGATCGACGTACATGACGCGATGGCCGGCGTCGCGCGCCCGCGCCACGGCCAGCGCCACGTCGTTGTAGATGCAGAAGCCCGATGCGCGCGCGGCCATGGCGTGGTGCAGGCCGCCGGCCGGATTGAATGCATGCTCGAAGTCACCGGCGAGGATCCGATCGATCGCCCCGATCGAACCGCCCACGACATGGGCAGAGGCCTCATGCATGCCGTCGAACGGTGGGCAGTCGCCGGGACCGATGCCATTGCTGGGCACGTGGTGCCACGGATCTGCGCCAAAGCGGCGAACAACGTCGATGTATGCCGGGGTGTGCAGGCGGGCGATTTCCTCGTCGGTCGCAATCCGCGGCGTCATGAAATCAGTGGCGCCCAGGGTGCGCAGCAGATCAATCGAGGGCGGGAAGCGGCGCGGGGTGAGCGGGTGCTCCGGCCCGAAGTCATAGGTGAGCGCGACGTCGCCGTAGACGAGCAGCGAGCCGCTCACGCGCTGGCCGGCTCCGCGTCCCCGGCGTGCTCCCAACCGGTCTTGGCGACTGCCGTCTGCCACGCGGCCGCGGCCGGCTCGCCGCGCGCCAGTGCCGCGGCATAGCGACCCACCAGATCGGCGAACGCGCCGGCGTCTTCATCGGGCAGCTCCAGGACCGTCGCGCTCTCCGGCAGCTGCGTCTGAGGCGCGGCGCCGGCCGAGGTGACACAGATAAGCGCGGCGCCGTGGTACGTGGCGGCCTCCGCGGTCGCGCCGAGTGCATCGTCGGTAAGCGGCTCCGCTGCGACGAGCACGCGGCACTCCGGCACGTAGCTCAACGCAAGCTCGATATCCGCTCGTTCCAGCGGCCGCACCTCGCCGCCCCCAGGTTGGCGCAGCAGCGCTGCATGGCCAATACCGGCACGGCCCAGCTCTGTCACCGTCGCGTCGCCAGCGGCGTCGTCCGCGACCAGGCCAACGATCGCGACCTGTGCTCCAGCCGCACGCGCGGCCAGCGCCACGCGGCCTGCCGATCCCGTGAGCCCACCGCGCTCGTCGAGCCGCGGCCGGCCAAGGATGACGATCACTCGGGCGAGGCGTCGGCCGGGACTACCGTCATCTCGCCCAGGCCCATCGCGGCGAGCTCAGGCTCAACGGTCGCCGCGTCGCCGACCACTACCACGACCAGATCGTCGGGCCGAATGTACTTGTTGGCAGCCACACGAATGTCCGCGGCGGTTATGGCGGACACGCTGGGCCGGTAGCGGTCGAGCTCGTCGTCGGGCAGGTCCAGCGCCACCAGACCACCCAGCGCGCCGGCAACCTGCGCAGCGGTCTCAAAACGCAGTGGGAAAACACCTACGAGGTAGTCGCGCGCGATCTGGAGCTCGTCGGTCTTGACGTCACTTTCCCCGAACTCGCGCACGATGCGCAGGATCTCCTCGATCGCCGGTCGCGTGACATTCGTTTCCACCGCAGTCCGGACGACGAAGGGCCCGGCCTGGCGGCGCATATCGAAGCTCGAGCCAATGCCGTACGTGTAGCCCTTCTCCTCGCGCAGCACGACGTTCAGGCGCGAGTTGAAGGTACCGCCCAGGATCGCGTTCAGGACGGAGATCGCGTGGAAGTCGGGCGTCTTGCGTGCCACACCCAAGTGGCCGATGCGTATCTCCGACTGGGTCGCCCCGGGCTTGTCGACGAGAACCACCTTTGGCCCACGCACTGCCCCCTGATCGTCTTTCGCGCCCGCTGGTGCCGGCCCTGCACCGGCCGGGCGCTGCCCCAGGTGCTCCTCGGCAATCTGATCAAGCCGTTGGCCGCCCAGGTCACCGGCGACGACCAGCGTCGCCGTCGCGGGATTGAGCAGCGCGGCATGGCGTGCGACCACGGCCGCGCGGTCGAGTGGTCGGACCGTCGTCTGGACGCCTGCGAGCGGCCGTCGATAGGGCGAGTCCGGCCCGAAGAGTGTCTCCGGAAAAACGCGCTCGGCGCGGCGGCGCGGATCGGACCATGCCTGGAGCAAATCATTCATGCGCTCGTCGCGGAGCCGCTCAACTTCTTCTTCGGGGAACGCCGGCTCGAAGACCATCTCCGCCATCAGCTCGAGCGCCGCGCCAAAGTGCGAGCGCGGCACTTCCATGCCGGCGGTCAGCGCCTCCCAGGTCGCTTCGGCGTGGATCTCCGCGCCCAGCCGCTCGCTGTCCTCGATGAACTGGTTGGCATCGCGCCGCAGCGTCCCTTCGGGCATCGCGCGGCTGGTCAACACCGTGACGCCGCCTTGCTCGGCCGGCTCGGTCCACCCGCCGCCGGGGATGAGAAGGTGGACCGCGATCAAGGCGCGGCCCGGAAGGTCAGCCTGAAGGACGGTCAGGCCGTTGGACAAGCGGAAACGTTCGAAACGGGGAAAGTGGTAGTCGCGCGGGGCACCCGGGCCGGGTCGGACATCCAGTGCCGTAAAGTCGGCAACCGCAGCGCCTGTCTGCGCCTGGGGCATGCCTTCCTCTAACGGGGTGGTGGGCTCCTGCGGTTGGTCGGTGGTGAAGCCCTTCTCAGCATCGTGCTCGATCGTCATGCCGCGGACTCCTCACCGTCGGCCGCAGCGGCTTCGTTGGGCACATACGTCATGACGACGCGGTTGTCGGCGCGGAATACCTTCGCCGCGACCGCCTGGATTTGCTCCGCTGTCACAGCGAGATAGCGGCCAAGCTGCTCGTTGACGAGCTCGGGCCGATTGAACATGGCGGCGTACATCGACAGCCGGTCGGCGACCTCTTCGACGCGGCTCAGCGCGCCAAGCTCGGCGGCCTCGATCAGCGCCCGCGCCCGGGCCAGCTCGTCGTCCGTCACAGGCTCGTCGATGAGCTTCTGCAACTCGGCCAGGAAAGCTAGTTCGCAGGTCTCTTCGTCGCTATCTGGGCGAACCGTCACCCAGCCACCGAAGAACGACGCGCCATCGACCAGCGGCAGGCCAAACGCGGTCACGTCCTGGGCCATCTTGCCCTCGCGCACCAGCGCGCGGTACAGCCGCGAACCGCGCCCGCCCGCCAGGATCTGGCTGGCCACTTCGAGGGCGTCGAATTCCGCGGAACCAAAGGGCGGGCAGCGAAAGCCAAAGTGGACGCGCGTCAGCGGCACCGCGTCCGGAACCACCTCGCGCATCTCCACCCCGATCTGCGGCGCGATCTTGTCTTCCGCCGGTTGGACGATCGACGGGTTGGCCGGGATGGGGCCGAAGTAGCGCGCCGCGGCCGCATGCGCCGCTTCCTCATCGACGTCGCCACAGATCGACAGCACGCAGTTGTTGGGCGCGTACCAGGTCTT
>JBDTUR010000068.1:0-10127 GCA_040007635.1 Chloroflexota bacterium | reverse complement strand
CGACGCCGACCGCGACGCCGACCGCGACGCCGACCGCGACGCCGACCGCGACGCCAACCGCGACGCCGACCGCGACGCCGACCGCGACGCCAACCGCGACGCCAACGGACCCAGCGACCCCAACGCCGACGCCCACGCTCCCGAACACTGCTGTCGCGACCACAACGGTCAGCGGTGGCGGGGCATCGGGCGGGATCATGGGTATCGTGTCCCTGAGCATCTTGGCTATCGGGCTCGTCCTAATGGCCGCTCGGAAGCCGCTGCGGCCACGCCGGGTGGTCGCGGCGACGACAACTGGGCCCTGGTCGACTAATGCACCCAATCACCGCCGCTAGGCCGATCTAGCCAGTCACCTTGAAGCGCAGGGCGGAGCGTCCGAAATGACGCTCCGCCCTTCGACTTATTCTTCGCTTAATGGTTCGGGTGTACGTCTCAGTTGACATGGAGGGCGTGGCCGGCATAAGCCACGCCAAGCCCACGATGCGCGGCGATGCCGGCTATCCCGACGCGGTTCGGTTGATGAACGGCGAAGCCAATGCCGCGGTCGCGGGCGCCTTCGATGGTGGCGCAACTGAGGTCGTGGTCAACGACAGCCATGGCCAGATGTTCAACCTGACGCCCGAAGAGATCGACCCGCGGGCGCGACTCGTGCAGGGCAAGAAGCCCTGGAGCATGGTCGAAGCGGCGTCGGACGGGCAGTTTGACGTGGCCCTGTTCGTGGGCTACCACGCCCGGGCCGGCCATCCGCGCGGCACCATCGCCCACACATACACCGGCCGCGTGACGCTGGCCCAAGTCAACGGCCGGCCCGTCACCGAAGCGGTGATCAACGGCCTGTACCTGGGCTCGCTGGGCATCCCTGTCGGCCTGGTCAGCGGCGACGACGCGCTGGCCCAAGAGCTGGCCGATTGGCTCCCCTGGGCGGAGCGCGTCGTTGTCAAGCGTGGGGTGTCCTGGCAGGCGGCGGATTCGCTCCACCCCTCCAAGGCGCGCGAGCTGATCAAGGCAGCGGCGCAGCGCGCCGTCGCTGGTCGCGCCAGCATGAAGCCCTTGGAGCTGCCCGCGCCGTTGACGCTGAGCGTCGAGTTCGCCAATGCGGGCCAGGCCGACGTCGCGGCGACGATCCCGGGGTTCAGCCGCACTGGCGATCGCGCGATCGCTTACTCGGCGGACGACGCCGCGACTCTCTTTCGCGCCTTCCTGTCCGCTGTGCGTTTGGCCGGAACCGCCGATGATTAGCCAATGAACGAGCCACGCAACGTTACCCCGGGCTTCTGGGAGCCCGCCCAACGTGGCTGGAACTTCCCCTGGCTGGGATTGCTGCTGGTGCTGGTCGGAGTGGGGCTGCTGGTCCAGTATTTCGTGCCCGGCGTGAGTGCCGGAACGCTGGTCTTGACGGCCCTGGGCGCGCTCTTCCTGGCTGCGTGGCTATTCGGCCGCTCGCGCTGGGCGGTCGTGCCGGGCCTCTTGATCCTGGCTCTTGGCGTCGTGGGTCTGGCGCGCGAGCTCAATGTTTACGACGGACCGGGTCTCACGGCCCTCGTACTCGCGGCCGCGTTCGTGCTGATCTGGGTACTCAACTATGCCCGCGGTGTGCGCAGCACCTGGCCGCTGTGGGGCGCGGCCACCTTTGGGTTGATCGGCTTCGTCCAGGTCTCGGGCCGGCTGGTCGACATTCCGGAGCTGGGCGCATTGTGGCCGGTGCTGATCATCATTTTCGGCCTGGTGTTGTTGTTGTCCGCGCGCCGCCGACCGGCTTGACGCCTCGCTACTTGGTGTAGACGCCGCTCGGATCGAGCTCGTCCCGAATGAGGCTCAGCTCCGCGGCTGTGGGTGGGGTCGTGCGGGCCAACTGAGTGGAGACGCGCGGCGACCAGCCCATCGCTCCCTTCACCTGGTCCAGGGTCACGCCCTCGTGCAGCGCGTCGAGTTGTAGCTCGCCGTCAACCGGGTGATAGACGCCCAGGTCCGTCACGACGACGCGCACCCGTGAGCCCACGCTCGTCTTGAAGTCGAGCCGCTCCACGAACGAGCGCGGCGACTGGCGCATGATCACGAAGATCGATTGCGCGTTCTGGGCGATCTCGCACGCGCCGCCCGACCCGGGCAACCGCGTCTTGGGCGCTTCGTACGGACCGATCACCGTCGAATTGAGGTTGCCCCAGCGATCGATTTGCGCCGCGCCCAGGAAGCCCACGTCGATCAGCCCGCCCTGCAGGTAGTAGCCGAACAGCTCGAACATGCTCGTGACCGCGGTCGCGTGGGTGACGATGGTGGGGTCACCGATCGACAGCGGCAGGCGGGCCGGACGGGCACCAAACACGCCGGCCTCGTAGACCAGCTCGAGCTCCGGGGCGACGGTGCGCTTGGCCAGGTTCACTGCGATGTTCGGCAAGCCCACGCCCACGAAGCAGACCCGTTGCTCCGCTAGCTCACGTGCGGCGGCGACGATCATCATCTCCGAGGCGGAGAAGGCCGCCGCCGGCGCACTCACCAAATGAGAAACCTCAATGCGCGGTGAATATCTGAGCGACCAAGTCGGCGTTGCTCGTATAGCAGCCTATCTCAACGCTGAAGCCCTTCTTGATGTTCAGCTGATAGGACAGGTCTGCAGTGAAACTGCCGTTTGGCGCGGCCACTCCGAAGTCGAAACCGACTTCGTACTGCGGCCCCACCACGTAGACGAGATACATGCCGTTGGCGAAGCACGTGCCCGAGACGCGATCTGTGGCGAGGTTGACCGTGCCCGCGACCTTGGGCACGGTAAACGTGCCGTCCGAGCCCAGGCCCGGCGCCTCGATCAGGTCGCCTGGCTGGATTGCGTAGGGTTCCGTATCCGCATCGACGAACTCGCCAGCGATCTGGCCGCCGTAGAACGGATCGGCGACGGCATCGCCGGTCGCCACCTGGTTGCTGTTATGACTGACGACCATGCCCAGGTGCGCGTTCGGTTTGAAGACACCTGAGAAACGGGACTCGCCGATGGCGACCGCCAGGCCGGGAACGTATGTCTGGCGCCATACCTTGACCGCACCGCTGCCCGACTGCCAGGTCGCAATTGCCGCAGTGCCGCCAATCAGGTCGATGCCGTCGCTCGAGAAATCGTGCGAATAGGTGCCGTTGCCAGCGGTGACGACATGCTGGAAAAAGTCATACTCGGGCAGCCCGACCACCGAGGCGCCGGAGGTCGATACCTCGAGCGTGACCTTGCTGCCAGCCGGTGCCTTGCCTGATACGACCTCGCTCACTCGGTCGGTGTCTATCGTGAGCTTGGGCACGGTGAAGTGGCGTGACTGGCCGGTTTCAAAGACTGTCGCGCGGACCTTGGCGCCGGCAAGGATCGGATAGCCATAGCCGCAGACCTGCCACTCGCCGTACGTGCCCGTGTCACCTGCTTCGCGCAGGATGACGTGGCCCGCTGGGTCGCGTACGACGACCTTCACGAACGAGTTCTTGCGCGCCGTGCCGGTAACGCACGTGTCACCGATGAGCACGCTGACCGTCAGCGGCCGGGGGGCAGCCATCACGCCCGGCGCCCACATCGCGAGCACCAGGGTTGAGGCGAGGGCGCCAACAGCCAGTTGGCGCAGTGACAGAGTGAACATTGGCGTCTCCCTGATGCAGGACCGGATTTGGCGCCACTCTATGGCGGGTTCGTGGCCCCGAGCACGTTCGTTTGGCCCCTATCAGCAGGTCTTTTGCACCGCGCTCAACTCAGCGGTACTCGCCGTAGTCGACCGAGCCGCTTGGCGCCGGCGTGGGGCGCAGCCCCATCAGCCGCTCCTTGCCCAGCTTCTCGAGGTATTCGGCGCGACCGGACACGCCGCGGACCCACTCGTCGAGCCAGCTTTGGAGGGACTCCTCTTCGCGCGAAATGCGATCCCATTCGAGATAGAACGCGTTGTCGCGGTCGTAGTAGCCCTGCGCATAGGACGGGTGCGCGCCGAAAGGCTCTACGACCACTGCGTCGACCACCAGCCCGGGCAGGATGGTGCGGTTGGGGTCGGCCCGGATGACCGACTCATCGACCAGCTCTTCGACGACCACGATCACCCGATCGGCGGCGAAGGCGGCTTCCTTCTGGCAGCCCAGCAAACCCCACACCTGGGTATCGCCGGCGGCGTCGGCGCGCTGTGCATGCACGATGGTGACGTCGGGCTTCAGTGGGGGAACGGCATAGATCTCTTCGTCCGAGTAGGGCGATCTGATCGGCCGGATGAGTGGGTTTGCTTTGGGTAAGTCGGTGTCCTGGTACGAGCGCAAGGGGAAGAAGGGCAGGTTCATGGCGCCCGCGGTGTAGCGGCAGACCATGCCGAAGTGGCTGTACTCCTCGAGCTCGAGCTTGCGCGGAGTCGCCTCAGCCCACCGACGAACCGCATGGAGGCTGCCCACGCCCGGGTTGCCCAGCCAGCTGAACACGAGCTTCTTGGCCACGCCCGCGGCGATCATCTGGTCATACACGAGGTCAGGCGTGAGCCGGCACAAGGTCAGGTCGCGCCGGCCCTGGCGGATGATCTCGTGGCCTGCGGCAAAGCCGATGAGGTGGGTGAAGCCCTCGATCGCGACGCTATCGCCGTCGCGCACGAGATCAGCGATCGCGTCGTGCATGGACGTGACCTTGTCAGCGGCGCTCACCTCTCCATGATGCACCGGTATCAACGGTCGGGTGAGTCATCGCCCACGGGTGGCTGTGGTGCCGAACCGGGATTGAGATAGATCAGGGCCGCCGTGCTGACGATGAGTACGAGCAGGAACATCGTGGCCGTGGGATCGATGAAGGAAGCTGACCTCTCCTTGAGGGCGTCAGGCTCGGTCACGGTCGGCGCTGATGCTGCTTCAGACACAGTGGCGGGAGCCAATGGACTCTCTCCGCTCGTTCTCTGGTCCTTTCTGCGCCGCGGCAGGAACAAGAACAGCAGTCCGGCGATGCTCGCGAGCGAGGGCCGACTGTGGAGCCAGATCCGTCGTTAGTCGTCGACCTCGCCGTCGTCGATCGACATCCAGCGACGCGAGTCCTCGTACGCGCTCTTGGGATCCTTGGCGACGGCCGCGACGGCCTCGCCCAGGATGCGCACGCAGGTATCGATCTCGTCCGCCGTCACCACGAGCGGCGGGCAGAGGCGCACGACGTTCTCGCCGGCCTCCAGGACGAGCAGGCCGCGCACGAAGCACGCCCACTGGACTGCCTCCGCGGTCTCGCCATTGTCAAATTCGAGGCCGATCATCAGGCCCTTGCCGCGCACGTCCTTGACGAGCGTTGGGAACTGCGTCGTTAGCGGCCGCAGGCCAGCGAGCGCCTGCTCGCCGCGCGCGCCGGCGTTGTCGATCAGCGACTCCTCGAGCAGCTTGATCGTCTCGAGCGCGACCGCGCAGGAGACGGCATTGCCGCCAAACGTTGAGCCGTGGTGGCCCTTGCTCCAGCTCATGAGATCGGAGCGCGCGATCACCGCGCCCAACGGCATGCCTGACGCTATGCCCTTGGCCGTGGCGACCATGTCCGGCGCAACGCCCCAGTGGTCGATCGCCCACATCTTGCCGGTGCGCCCCGCGCCCGACTGAACCTCATCGGCGATCAGCAGGATGCCGTTGTCGTCGCAGATCTTGCGCAGACGCGGGAAGAAGGCGTCATCAGGAATGACATAGCCGCCTTCGCCCTGGATCGGCTCGACCACGATCGCCGCCACTTCGTTGGCCGGGATCAGGCGCTTGAAGACGCGCTGCTCGAGCTCGTCGAGGCCGGCGCTGCCGAACGGCACGTGGTAGATGCCGGGCAGCATGGGCCCAAAGCCCGCGTGGTACTTGGCCTTGCTCGCGGTCATGGAGACCGCACCGTAGGTTCGGCCGTGGAAGCCGCCCAGGAAACCGATCAGGTACTGGCGACCCGTGGCGAAGCGGGCCAGCTTGATGGCGGCCTCGATCGCCTCCGCGCCCGAGTTGCCGATGAACACACGAGCTGGGCCTTTGATGGGCGAAATCTGGGCCAGCTTGGCGGCCAACTCGGCGTAGATGGGCAGGTAGAAGTCGGAAGCACTGAAGTGGATCAGGTCACGTGCCTGGCGTTCAACCGCGGCGGTGATGCGCGGATGGTTGTAGCCGGTCGCTGAGACGGCGATGCCCGCGGTGAAATCGAGCAGCAGGTTGCCGTCAATGTCCTCGACCGTCGATCCGTTGCCGCGGACAGGGACAAGCGGATAGGCGCGGGGGAGGCTGGGCGAGGTGAATTGGTGGTCGAAGGCAACGTGCTTGCGTGCCTTGGGGCCTGGCAGCGGAACGCGGACATCAGGCACGGTTTGAGTCGCGGGACGCTCAGCCAGGTCGGTCACTTTGGAACCCTCTTGCGCAGATGCACCGCATGAGTCGGATGCATAGAAATCATGCAGTCTGCATCAAACATTGCAAGTGTACCAAGCGGCACTGGTCGGCCGTAACCCCCTTGCTGGAGTTGGCTCAGATGGGCTTGAGCCGGGCCATGATGCGGCCTATCTCGCTACCTTGTGCGGGCCGTGGGAATGCGCGTTCGATCACGACGGGTATCCAATTGAACGATTCCACGCCAGCCGCGCTGAGGGTGACGTCGAGGATGGCCGAGTCGTTCTGCACGCCATCGAAGTAGGCGAACACAAAGTTACCGAGGCTGTAGGCGACGAGCGTGTTGCCCTGGCGGCTATAGCCCTGGAGAACGTGCGGGTGATGGCCGATCACCAGCGCCGCGCCGGCGGCCGTCGCTGCCCGCGTGAACGCGCGCACCTGGCTGTCTGGCCCCGAACTGTTTGTTGTACCGCCGTGAAAAGAGACAACCACGACATCAACCTGTGGTTTCAGCGCCGCAACCTCGTGGCTGACGAGTTCGGGCGAACCGGGCGCGAGGCCAGGCTTTGCCGCACCCGCTACCCACGCGGCCTTGGTTCCGGGTGCGAAGTACAGGGCGTAGCCAAGGAAGCCGATTCGCAGTCCGTTGCGCTCGACGATGACCGGTGCGTGGGCGGCCGCTTCGTTCAGGCCGCCACCGATGTGACTGACGCCCAGGGCATCAAGGGTTGCCAGCGTGTCGCTGAAAGCTGTTGTCCCGTAGTCAAGAGTGTGGTTGTTAGCCAGGTTGACGATGTCGACGCCGCCCGCAACCAGTGCCTTGGCGGCTCCCGGCGGCGCCCGCAGGGTGTATTTCTTCCCTGGCCACGGCGTCCCGCGGCTGGAGATGGGGCACTCCAGATTGGCTATCAAGACATCCGCCTGGTCGAGGTAGGTCGCAACTCTGGTCCACGGCGTGCCCGCGCCGTTCTTGATGATGCGCCGCCCGATGCTCTGCCCCAACACTACGTCGCCCACCGCCATGAGCCGCACGACCCCTGACTGGGCCGTCGTGTCCGTCGCAGCCGACGTTTGGGCTTCTGCAGGCCCAGGCATCGCCGTCCCTGTCACGGCCAACGCAACTCCCAGGCTGAGCAGGGCGCGTCTGATCATTGCGGCTCCGAGGTTGGCTCGGCGGTTGGCTCGGCGGTTGGCTCGGCAGTCGGTTGAGCGGTGGGGGTTGGCGTGACCGTTGGACTGGGCGACGGTGATGGGCTGAGTGTTGGAGTCGCAGTTGGCGTGGCAGTCGGAGTCGGGGTCCGAGTCGGGGTCGGCGTTGGCGTCGGCGTTGGGGTCGGAGTGGGATGCGTCAACAGCCAGACCCGAGGTGCCAGGCCGCCCTCGTGGATCGCGCGCGCCGCGTCATGGCCCAGGTAGCGGTAGTGCCACGGTTCGTACAGGTAGCAGGTCGTCTCGTACGCGCCCTTGGGATAGCTCATCACGAACCCGTAGCGCCAGGCGTTTGCGGCCAGCCAGCGGCTTGCTGGCGTGCGCTCCCATCTCGGGTAGTTGGTCCAAGGCGCTAGCCCGCCCCATGCCTTGAAGTCGAGGGCGGTGCCCAGCTGATGCTCGGAGTGACCGGGCCGTGCGCTGGTCTTGAGCGCCCGGTTGAGGCCAATCGCCCGCACCCATGATTGAAACGTGCTGGCTTGTGAGCTATAGCTGCGGTACGCGCTTTGAACCGCCAGGCGAACGCCGGCAGCTCGTGCGTCTGCGGTCATCTGAGCGAGGTCGGCAACCACGAGGCTGCGCACTTTGCCGCGTCCGCTGAGGTGGGCAAGACTCACCGAAACAAGGTTGCCGGGCGAATACGATCGCAGGAGGCCCTGCCTGGTGTCGACAACGACTGTCGCCCAGTCCGCGTCGCCGGCTTTAATGACCTCGTCCGCAAAGATGCACGGCGGTACTTGGGCCGCGGCAGCCGGAGCCGCCAGCATCGACAGACCGAGCGCCAGCGAAACAACGAGATGCGTCCGCCTCACTAGACCTGCCACGTCATCGCCGCGGCCGCTCCTTTCTAGTCGACGATTGTCTGCGACTGCTCGCGCATGAACTGCTGGATGTAGTACAGCCCGCCGCCCGCCTTGCCGGTAGAGCCTGAGCCCTTCCAGCCGCCGAATGGCTGGACGCCCGGCCATGCGCCGGTCGTCGCGCCAGCGCGGCGGTTCACGTAGACGACGCCGCCATGGATCGTGTCGAGGAACTGCTGCTGCTCCGCCTCATCCTCGCCGTAGAAGCCGGCGGTGAGGGCGTATTCCGATTGATTGGCGAGCTTGATGCCTTCTTCGATCGAGTCGACCGGCGCGACCGCGACGATGGGTACGAACAGCTCGTCGCGGAAGAGGCGATGGGTTGCCGGCAGGCCGGTCACCACCGTTGGCGCGACGTAGTAGCCGTGGCTCAGGTCCCCTTCGGCCAGCCGCTCGCCACCGGCGACGACCTGGCCGTCACGCTTCGCTTCACCAACCGCGTTCTCATACCGGGCCAGCGCTTTGGCGTTGATGATGGGGCCCAGCCAGTTCTGCTTGTCCGACGGATCGCCCACATGGATCTGGCCGGTGCGCTCGACGAGCTTCTGCACGAACTCGTCGTGGACTTCGCGCTCGACATAGACGCGGCTGTTGGCCGAGCACTTCTGGCCTCCAAAGCCAAAGGCCGCGCGCATGACGCCGTCCGCTGCCTTGTCGAGATCGGCCGTGCGGCTGATGATCGTGGGGTTCTTGCCGCCCATCTCAGCGATGACGGGCTTCGGATAGGTCTTCGCGAAGTGTTTGTAGAGATCAAAGCCGACTTCGAAGCTGCCGGTGAAGACGATGCCGTCGACATCGTCGGACTCGGTCAGCTCGGCGCCGACTGTCTCGCCTGAACCGGCAACGTAGTTGAAGACGCCCTTGGGCAGCCCGGCCTCAACCAGGATCTCGTAGAGCTTCATCGCCAGCAGTGGCGCGTCGCTCGAGGGTTTGCAGACCACCGTGTTGCCGGTGATGATCGCCGCGCCGGACGGTCCCCCGGCGAGCGCCATGGGGAAGTTGAACGGGCTCACGATGGCCCACACGCCGTGTGGCTTGAGCACGGATCGCGTGTGTACAGCGGCGTCGCCCAGGTTGTCCATTGGGTGATCGAAGCCATTGTTCTCTTCCATCCGCTCGCTGTAGTAGCGGAAGAAGTCGGCCGTTTCCTCGACGTCGCCCAGCGCCTCGAGCCGGTTCTTGCCCACCTCGAGCACCATCAGCGCGGCCAGCTCCATCTGGCGCTCGCTGATTAGCTCGGCGGCGCGGCGCATGATCGCGACGCGCTCCTGCCAGGGGGTGTCGCGCCACCCGGGAAATGCCGCGCGCGCTGCGGCGACCGCGTCCTTGGCGTCCTGCCGCGTGCCCTTGGCGAAATAGCCCAGCACGAGGCTGTCGTCGATGGGGGAGCGGTCCTCGATCTCGCCTTCGCCGTGGCGCGGCTCGCCGTTGATGAAGTTGGGGTAGTGCTGGCCGAGCTGCGCACGCGCCTTGGCCATGCCCTCTTCGAATTGCGCATGGAGCTCTTCGTTGTCATTGCGGAGCGTCGCGTAGGTGATCTTGAGTCGCGGCCGCTCGATGGTGTCAGTCATTGGAAGGCGTTCTCCTGTCCGTGGTGTCGGCCGAAAGTTTACGCCTCGCACCAGCCGGCCCGAGCGTGGCCGATTGGCCCCTGACGGGCCACCAAATGGCACATCCGCCCGCGCCTGCGCCAAACTACGGTGCGCGGTAATCCATTTCTATGCGGCGCCAACAGCTGTGGAGCACCAA